>NZ_JBEFTW010000114.1:0-507 GCF_040196095.1 Actinopolymorpha sp. B17G11 | reverse complement strand
CATGGCCGGCCGCACACCACTACAAGTCAAGAAACACCTACGGCGCCGGATCCGACAGACTGCAGCCTGACAACCAACCAAGCGTCTCAGAGACGCCGACCTGTCACCCCAACCCGTGATCCGGAAGGCCCCTAGCCTGCAAGGCGCTGACCGACATGGGCGTACCTCCAGCCGTCCTCCGCCATGAGGTCGCCGACGAGATCACGAGCGATGCCCTGAGGCGCAGCTCCTGGCACGCCACGGCATCGACCCTCCACGGATACGCCGGAAGATTGTCGAGCTGATCCGCACCTCATAGCCAGTGCCTCATGATCTGCCGCCGTTCTCCATGATCATGTGAAACCGATGTGTGACCGCGCTCCCCCAGTCTGCACGAGCGAGGGGTCCGTAACACGAACGGTGTTTCCGGCGGTTGGTGTTAGTAGGTCTCGGTCACCGGCCAGCGGTCACCGAAGGTGATGGCGAATGCGTTGATCACTGGCTTCCAACGCACCATCCATCGCGCAG
>NZ_JBEFTW010000113.1:0-510 GCF_040196095.1 Actinopolymorpha sp. B17G11 | reverse complement strand
GGGAGATCATCAACAACAAGGACTTCCGCATCGGACTGTCGTACGCGATCAACCGAAAGGACATCATCAACGCGGTGATGCAGCGGCAGGCCGAACCGTGGCAGATCGCGCCGCGAAAGGAATCCACCTATTACGACGAACAGATGGCGACCCAGTACCTCGACTACGACGTGGACCAGGCGAATGAGTACCTGGACAAGGCGTACCCCAGGAAGAACGCAGATGGGACTCGACTCGGCCCTGACGGCAAGCCGATTACTTTTCAGGTCGACGTACGCAGCGACATCACCGTCTGGGTCGACACGATGCAGCTTGTCGTCGGCAACTGGAAGGACGTTGGCATCGACGCCAAGGTCAACAGCGTCAGCGCCGAACTGGCCGTAACCCGCGGCGAAGCCAACAGCCATGACGCCGCGGTCTGGCAGGGCGAGGGTGGGCTGGACGCGGTCATCCTGGCCAACCCCTACAACTATCTGCCGACCAACCCGCCGTACTCGTTCTTCGGCGTGC
>NZ_JBEFTW010000112.1:0-518 GCF_040196095.1 Actinopolymorpha sp. B17G11 | reverse complement strand
GGCGTAGCCGTGTCTTTTGCGGGGCCGGTCGTTCAGTTCGGCGGCGACCCAGTCCAGGTCGGCCTGGCTGTGCACGGACAGGTCGGTCCCCTTGGGAAAGTACTGGCGTAGCAGGCCGTTGGTGTTTCCGTTGGTGCCGCGCTGCCATGGCTTGTGCGGGTCGCAGAAGAAGATTTCAATGTCGGTTGCGATGTTCACCTGTTTCCAGTCCCGCATCTCCGCGCCCTGGTCCCAGGTCAGCGAACGGCGCAGCAGCTGCGGCAGGGTTTGGATCTTCGCGGCCAACACCGGAGCGACCTGCTCAGGCTTGTATCCATCCGGCAGGTGCAGCAGCAGCACGTACCCGGTGGTCCGCTCGACCAGAGTGCCGATCGCAGTGGCGTTGTTCTTACCAATGATCAAATCACCCTCCCAATGTCCGGGCACCGCACGGTCGGCGGCCTCGGCGGGCCGTTCGGAGATGTTGACCATGCCCGGGATCCGGTTCTTGCGCTGTCCGGCCTTGCGGCCCGGCTCGC
>NZ_JBEFTW010000111.1:0-773 GCF_040196095.1 Actinopolymorpha sp. B17G11 | reverse complement strand
GTGACGCCTTCGATGAAGTAGCGTTGGAGGAAGAAGAACAGGGCGATGATGGGTGCGATCACCGCCGCGGATGCGGCCATCAGGTAGCCCCACTGCGCGGTGTAGACGCTCTGGAACGACGCCAGGCCGAGCGCGAGCGTGTAGTTCTCCTCGCTGCTCAGGTAGAGCAACGGGTTGAGGAAGTCGTTCCACGTCCCGATGAACGTGAAGATCGTCACCACGACCAGGGCTGGCCTCGAGAGCGGCAGGATGATCGTCCAGAAGACCTTCCACGGCGACGCGCCGTCGATGTAGGCCGCCTCGTCGAGTTCGAACGGAATCGTCAGGAAGAACTGCCGCAGCAGGAAGATACTGAACACGCCACCACCCGCGCCGCCGAAGAACGCCGGGACCGTGAGCGGCACGAACGTGTCCAACGCGCCGAGAGTCCGCCACATGACGAAGGTCGGGATCAGCGTCACGGCATACGGCAGCATCACACTGCTGAGCAGAACCGCGAAGACGACGTTGCGTCCCCGCCACCGCAGCCGTGCGAAACTGAACCCCGCGACCGCGCAGGTCAAAACGGTGCCGATCACCGTGAAGACCTCGATGATCATCGTGTTGAGGAAGTACCGGGCGAATGGCTGCGCGGTGAGTGCGCCGGAGAAGTTGGCCCACTCGAAGGGGTTCGGAATCCACTCCGGGGGTGCGATGAAGATCTGGTTGTCACCCATCAGCGCGCTGCGGATCAACCAGACGAACGGCAGCATCGTCGGCACCGCACCAAGGAC
>NZ_JBEFTW010000110.1:0-803 GCF_040196095.1 Actinopolymorpha sp. B17G11 | reverse complement strand
TTTCAGTGGCGCGGTCCGGCGCCGTACTACTTCGTTGCGGTGCCTGAGGAGCTTAGCCTCCAGCTGAAAGTGGCGACGTCCGGCACCAGCTATCACCGGGGAATGCTCCGGGTACAGGCGCGGATCGGCGAGGTCGAGTGGGCGACATCGATGTGGCACAAGGACAGGCGTTACGTCCTCCCGATAAGGGACTCGGTGCGCAAGCCTAAAGGGCTCGCCGACGGGGACACCGTCACGATCCACCTCACCGTGGCCGTCCCAGCGCTGGAGGCGAGGCAGGATCCCGCTCGGGCGCGTCCTGCTCGAGCCAGTCGCAAGGCACCTCAGGCAGCCGGGCGACGCCAACCAGGTAGCGGAGACGATCAACAGGTGGGGCGCAGCGGAGCAGGCGCCAAGAGTCGCAAGAGGCCACAGGTCACCGACGATCAACTCCGGATCGTCCCCGCGAACGAGGCGACCTGGGAAGACTTGCAAGCCATCTTCGGCACCCGCGGTGCTCCGGCCAGAGACTGGTGCCAGCGGTACAAGATGCGGCCTAAGGAGGGTTGGGCCACGGTTGGTGCCGACGGACTCGCCTCCCGGCTCCGAGAACAGACCGCCTGCGGACAGCCGGATTCGGCTCAGACGACCGGCCTGGTCGCCTACCTCGACGGTGAGCCGGTCGGCTGGTGCGCGGTCGACCCGCGACCGTCCAACCCGCGCCTGCTGAGCCACTGCCCCGTCCCCTGGGCCGGTCGAACCGAAGACAAGACCGATGACAGCGTGTGGGCGGTGACGTGCTTTGTCACCCGGGCCGGCTTCCG
>NZ_JBEFTW010000109.1:0-838 GCF_040196095.1 Actinopolymorpha sp. B17G11 | reverse complement strand
GCTGCCCACCGTCATCCGTCTTCTGCTGTCCAGACCCCATGGCCCCAGATGTCATCACTGTCCGTGCCCATCCCGCCGGACCCAGCCCGGCGTGTCGAGCCGGAAACACCGTTCAGTGCACAGTCCCGCCGCGTTCCGCGTGGTCATGCCGACCCGCGAGCGAGTGCTGTCGATCGTCTGCCGCCGGGCGTGGGTGACAGGACGTTCTCGGTGTCAGTCGTTCGGTCCAAGGACGTCAGCTGCTTGGCCCATCGATTGAAGGGGCGAGAGGTCGCCGTCGCGAACCCTTGTGCCACGTATACGGAAGTCTCTCAGGCGATAGCCCATGGAACCTGTCAGCGGAGCGAGCGTGGCAATGGCGCCGCCGTAGCAGATGCGGATCTCTGTGAGTTCGGGTAGGTGGGCCAGGTCGGCTAGGTTCAAGGTGGCCTCGCCGGTGATGCGGTAGTCGCCGATGATCCACAGGTGCTGAAGCCTGCTTGCCTGAGCCAGCGGTGCCAGGTCTTTGGCCCGCAGGTCGAGCAGCTCGACGTACTCGAGCCGTGGACAGCGCTGCAGACCGTCCAGGGACACCAGCTGGCGGGTTGCCTCCACCTTCAGTCGTCGAAGGCGCGGCTGATCGCCAAGGAACGTGAAGTCCGTCCCACGCCAGTCCCACACGGTGAACTCATCCAAGTCCACCGCGGCCACCTGCTCCAGGCCAGGTCGGCTGTCGAGGCCAATCCTCGAGGTCGTCGAGCCGGTCAGGTCTGGCAGCGGCTTCTTGCACCGCGTCAGAAGGCACACTTCGCGGACGCCAGGTATCAGCAAGGCCGCGGTATCGTCGACGACCGGCCCG
>NZ_JBEFTW010000108.1:0-857 GCF_040196095.1 Actinopolymorpha sp. B17G11 | reverse complement strand
GAGTGCGTGCTTGTGCGACTCTGAGTGGTGGACTCAGGCCTGAGCAGGGATGAAGCGGATCAACTGGCATCGAGCGTGCGTCGAGCCGTCGAGCACGATGTTGAGGTCCTGGCAGATGGGGAGTTCTTCGCGGTTCAGCTTGTCCGTCGGACCGAGGATGGGACCGATACCTTCACGCTCTACGACGAAGCGGACTGGGAGTGGCTGCAGCCGCGGATCACGGGCTGAACCCGGCACGACTGTAGGAATCGCGGCGCGTGCGTGTGTTCCGCGCGGCGCTCTCGGACACCCCTTGGCAGAATCCACCTACATGTTCCTGCTTCAGTCCGACGGGCGCACGAACGCGGGGTTCGCGGCCTACCGCGACTATGTTGAGGCCAACGCCGCGCGATTCCCTGCCGGTGCGCTTCACCTCGCGCGCTCAGACTGGTACTACGCCAGCTATGACCATCGAGCGCCGCACGACAGCCGCCTGGAAGCCATGTCGATAGCAGAGCGCTCCGGGCCAGGAGCGCCGCACTGGCACAACCGGCTCGTGTCTCTAGAACTGATGCTGCGCGGCGCGTACAACGACGGGTACATCACACTGCGCTATCCGACGGTGCGCTCCTACAGGCTCGACGGACTCGCAGTGGGATCGGGTCACGCGGACTGGCGCTATGACGAGTTGCGCCTCGACGGTTCCGGGCGCCTCGTCCATGAGGTGGAGTGGTGGGAGAGGCGAGAAGTCGCCCGCTGGCTGATCATCGCCGACGACATTGAGATGTCGTGGCAACCTGATGGGGGCGATGTCGAGATCATCACGCCGGTCGGCGGGTCCGGCCGGCCTTGATCGCCGCCCGCACATCGGCATGACC
>NZ_JBEFTW010000107.1:0-876 GCF_040196095.1 Actinopolymorpha sp. B17G11 | reverse complement strand
AGTGAAGACTCCCATGGCGGTTTCGGCCTCGCAGCGCAACCGCTCCCAGGCCGGCATAGCCTGGACGTCTCTGAGTGATGGGTAGTCGTCAGGCACTACCCCGGCCGTCTCCTGCCACACGACGTGGAACTTCTTGATGGCCTCGATCTCGTCGGCGGTGTAGACGTCTGGCCAGTCATCAACGCTGTCGGGGCCCCGAGGAAGCTGGTCCTCCCACTGGTTGATGACCTCGTATGGCACGTGTGCTATTGGTGCTGCCCGCTCATAGTCCCTCTGTGCGGCGAAGGAACCAGCGAGTTCGAAGTACTCGATGATCCGATTGCGGACGCGCTGCTCGATCAGACGCCCCCTAGGATCATCGCCCTGGGGCTCGATCACGGCCACATCCTTCCGGCGGCTGCCCCCACACTGTCACTCCATGACGGCGAGCGCACTTACCTGCCGCCGGATAGCGCCCGCCGGAACGGCTCGGACGCACGGATCTGCCCGCAGTCGGTGCGCGTTTTCGGGGGTCGCCGCCCATGGTGGACGGCGCCCCCTGGCGCCCGGCCCGACTCGAACGGTGCCGTCATCCTTGGGTTCAGTGACGCCCAGTACCAGCGCTGGGCGTTGAGCAGACTGACCTCCAACCGTACGAGAGAGGCCGCTCTCGAGCACGGCAATTGAATGTCCGCTCATGCCGCGATCCGCGCGTTCGCTCCTCCTATGAGCGGTCGGCCGTCAGCGTGGGAGTGTATGCCTGTGACCGCGCAGGACGCTCTGAAAGCCGCACTCCGCGACCACCTGGGACCCGTTGCCCGCAGTCACGGTTACCGGGGGTCGGCTCCCACCTGGCGCAAGTCTTCGACTGCCGGTGATTGCGCCGTCGTCAATGCT
>NZ_JBEFTW010000106.1:0-876 GCF_040196095.1 Actinopolymorpha sp. B17G11 | reverse complement strand
CTGAGACCTCCCGGCGTGTCCGGGGACTCGGTTTCCTGAGTCACCCGACGGTTGTCGGTGTGCTTCTGTGAATGTAGTGCAGTTCCTCGGCCCTGGCTGGAGTGAGGTCGTCGAGGTACTCGTGGGGCCTCTCGGTGTTGAACCAGTCGACCCAGGTCAGGGTCTCGATCTCGACGTGGTCGACGTCGCGCCATGGTCCTTCGCGCCAGATCAGCTCGTTCTTGAACGACCCGACGGTGGTCTCCGCAAGGGCGTTGTCCAGCGCGTCGCCGACCGATCCGACGGACGGATCGACGCCGGCCTCGATCAACCTGGTGGTGAACGCCACGGACGTGTATTGACTGCCCGCGTCCGAGTGCGACACGAGGCCGGTCAGGTCGGTGACGCCTTCCTGGCCGCGGGTGAAGAACGCGTGCTCGAGCGCGTCGAGAACCAAGGCGGTGGTCATTGACCTGGCGGCGCGCCAGCCGATCACCCGGCGTGCGAAGGCGTCGATCACGAACGCCACGTAGACCATCCCGTTCCACGTCGGCACATACGTGAAGTCCGCGACCCACAAGCGGTTCGGCGCCGTCGGGGCAAAGTCGCGGTCGACCAGATCAGGGTGCCGGTCGTGGCTCCCATCGGCCTGGGTGGTCTTGTGCCGCGAGCCGTAGCGGGCGCCTTCCCAACCGTTGGCGCGGTAGAGCCGCTCGATGGTGCAGCGGGCGACGTCGTGGCCGGCGCCGCGGAGTTTGATCCACATCTTCCGCGACCCCAGCCGTGCGTTGAGCTTGTTGCGCGCCCGCATCTGGAGGATCAGCTGGGTGATCTCCTCGTCGCGCAGTTCGCGTCGCGTGGACTTCTTGTCGATCCACTCGTAGTAGGTCGAGGGAC
>NZ_JBEFTW010000105.1:0-911 GCF_040196095.1 Actinopolymorpha sp. B17G11 | reverse complement strand
GTGGATTCCTTTCGCGGCGCGATCTGCCACGGTTCGGCCTGCCGCTGCATCACCGCGTTGATGATGTCCTTTCGGTTGATCGCGTACGACAGTCCGATGCGGAAGTCCTTGTTGTTGATGATCTCCCGCATCACCGGGTTCTTGTGGGTCAGGTTCAGGTAGACCGCGACCTGGCTGGTCAGCGCTGGAATCGCGTCGAAGAAGCGGTACGCACCCTTCTGCCGGCCGTCGGCCAGGACCGGCTTGTTGACCGGCTCGTCGAAGGCAAAGTCGACCTCGCCATTGGTCGCCTTCAGTAGCGATACCTCTGGGTCGGTGACCACCGACCACACCATGCCGTCCATGTAGGGAAGTTGGCTGCCCTCTGGATCCACCTTCCAGTAGTACGGATTGCGCTCAACCGTTACCTGGGTCTTCGTGTTGGTCTTGAGCAACCATGGATAGATCGATGGCTTCTCGGGGTTGGATCCGAAGCTGAAGTCACCGCCCCTTTGCTGGTACAGGGCAATCCACTCGTCGAATTTCTGGCTCTTTGCCAGCGCCTCGACGTCGGGTGTGTACTTCTTGTGGAACTGCGTCATGTAGTGCTTCGGATTGGAGGTGAAGACCAAACCTGATCGGGTCGCCATATACGTGAGCACGAGACCTTTGGGGTTGTCCCAGGACAGCTTGACGGTGAAGTCGTCGATCTTCTCCGCCGTCGCCCCGCCAAAGTACGCGTCGGGAACCGGAGTGAGTTCGGTGTTGTTGAGCACGTCCTCGACGGCGAAGACCACGTCATCGGCGGTGAAGGGATGCCCGTCCGACCACTTGAGGCCCGGATGCAGCTTGAACGTGTACTCCTTGCCGTCCGCCCCGATCTCCCAGCTGTCGGCAACATTCCCAATGATCTTCTTGAACGTCGGATCCCA
>NZ_JBEFTW010000104.1:0-912 GCF_040196095.1 Actinopolymorpha sp. B17G11 | reverse complement strand
ACCCCAGCCGTGCTCATCGGGCACCTGCCATCTCGTAGTAGACCCAGCGCCGGGCGTTCTGGAACAGCAGGAACGTGATCACCATGATGATCATGAAGAGCACCCACGCCAGCGCACTCGCATAACCCATCGCGCTTTCGGTAAAGGCCGTGCGGTAGAGGTAGTAGATGTAGAAGAGCGAGGCGTTGTTCGGCCCGCCCTGAGTCATCACGTACGCCTGGTTGAAGACCTGGAACGTCCCGATCACACCAGTGACCAGATTGTAGAAGATCGTCGGCGTCATCATCGGCAGCGTCACGTGCCGGAACCGCTGCCACACCCCACCACCATCGATCGACACCGCCTCGTACAAGTGGCGTGGCACTCCCTGCAGACCCGCCAGGAAGATCACCATGGCATTGCCGAAACCCCAACTGCTCATGATCACCATCGACGGTACGACCGCCGTCTCGCTGTAGATCCACTGCGACGTCGGCAGTCCCGCCTGGCGCAGCAACGAGTTGAGCAGACCGAAATCAGGGTTGAAGATCCAGATCCACAACACCGCACTCGCCACCGCCGGCACCAACGTCGGAAGGTAGTAGATCGTCCGCCAGACGCTCAGCCCGCGTACCTGCTGGTTGAGTAACAGCGCGAGGATGAAGCCG
The DNA here is from genome assembly GCF_040196095.1 of Actinopolymorpha sp. B17G11. NCBI lineage: Bacteria > Bacillati > Actinomycetota > Actinomycetes > Propionibacteriales > Actinopolymorphaceae > Actinopolymorpha > Actinopolymorpha sp. B17G11. The sequence continues at coordinate 265 of NZ_JBEFTW010000104.1, read as the reverse complement.
AGAACCAGGATCAGCGGCACCGTGCCCAACGTGTAATAGGTCGTCACGCTCAACGACTTCCAGAACAACTCATCACCCGCAAGCGTCTGGTAGTTGTCAACCCCGATGAACGACGGACTCCCGCCGATCGTCCAGTCGGTCAGACTGAAGAAGAACGACGCGACCATCGGCCCGATCGTGAAGATGACGAACCCGAGAATCGCCGGCATCGCCAGGACGATCCCCCAACGGCGTTCCAGCCGCCCCTGTCCCGACAAACGCCGTC
>NZ_JBEFTW010000103.1:0-968 GCF_040196095.1 Actinopolymorpha sp. B17G11 | reverse complement strand
CCCTCATCATCCCCGATCGGGCGGCCACGGCCTTCTCCTTGACGCCACTGCGACCCGGCCGTTCCGTTTCCGTTCGCTACGCTCGCCCCAACAAGCAGCCGTGTTGCGACCACCGCCAGAATCCGCCTTCCGCCACCGGACGCCCCGCGCCATCAGGTGGGCCAGGCGTCGACTAGTCGATAGCTACGCCGAACCGTGCCGGCTTGGGTTGTCCGCGACGCGCAAGATCGGTTCTGCGGGCCTTGCGGTCCTGGAACTCGACCGGTCGCGCGGGGCGTCACAGCCTGTCTTTGCGGTTCAGGACGGCGTTGCGGACGATCGGCGGGACCCGTAGTCGATCGTCGCTTCGATAGAGGGCGCGGAGGTCGTCGAACCCGGCATCGGGTGCGCCGGTCAGTGTGGCGAGACGGTCGTACAGGGCGATCCAGTCGCTCGGGATCTGTTCATCCGGTTCGGGCATGGCGCCCCAGACGTCCCAGGGCAGCATTTCCAGGTTGTTGAGGGCCGCGACGTCTCGTACGAGGTTGCCCGCGATCCACCAGGAGCCGAACTCACTCAGCCCGGACAGGCCGAACTTGCCGGGGTCGGCCTCACCGGCGCGGCACTTCGCCCACGCGTCGCCTGCGGTCAGGAAACGGTCGCGTGGCACGTCGGTGACGTCGAAGTCGATGGCGAAGATGCCGCGCTGCAGCTCATCGATCTGCGCGTCGAGCAATACCCACCGTTCGTCTGCGACGTGCCAGTACTCGCACACCCAATGATCTTCGTACGCCTCAGTCGGGAAGTACCCGCCGAACCCGCATCGCGCCCGCGCTGGCACTCCCTTGTGGCGCAACATGGCAACCATCAGCACCGTAAAGTGCCGGCAGTTGCCCGCGAGCCGCTTCTCGGGCGGACGTGGGACGGTAAGCAGGCTGTCGTCGTCGGTCAGCAGCCGCTCAACCAGCCGCTCCACGGGTCGAATGTGC
>NZ_JBEFTW010000102.1:0-1000 GCF_040196095.1 Actinopolymorpha sp. B17G11 | reverse complement strand
CCCCTAGATCGTTGATCGGAAATTTTGATCAGGTCAGCGATCAGTGGTCGTAGGCGATTAGGGAGCGTTTTACGGGTGCGCCGATGATCCAGTTGTGCCAGATGGCGGTGTTGAGCGCGAGTAGGCGTTGGAGGATGCGGGTCCATAGCCCGGCAGGGATGCGTCCGCCGTGGCGTTCCAGGCCGAGCTGGTTCTTCAGTGTCCAGATGATCGCCTCGATCCGCTGGCGCAGCCAGTTCGGGAACGGTCGAGGTGTCTGGTCGTCTGTGCGGGCTGGGCGGATGAGCTGCAGGTCCAGGTCGGTGAAGAACTGTTCGATGCCGGTGCCGGATAGGCCCTTGTCGGTGACCACGGTGGTGCCAGGGGCGGGTCGGTTGGCCGTCTGCTCGGTGAGCATCCGGCGGGTCTGTTCGCGTTCGCCCATCAGTTTGGGGTTAGCCAGGCCGAACCCGGTGACGGTGCCGTCGGCGGTGGTGATGAGCATCAGCTTGGCCCCCCAGTAGTAGCGGCTGTGGGAGGTCTCGTAGCCGTAGCCGGCGTAGCCGAACAGGTCCGAGCGTGTGCTGGTGGTCTTCGACTGGCCGCAGCCAACCGGAGTGCCGTCCATGAGTCGCAGTAGCTCAGCCGATCCAGGGGTGTGCTCGGCCAGCCACCGCAGCGCAGCTTCCATCAGCGGCGCTACCGCTCGCAGCCTGGTGTTGTATTCGCTTTGCGACAACAGCCGAGGAAACAGGTGCCCCACCCGCGCCGGCGCGGCACGCAGCCAATGCCGCTCATCGTTGTAGCGCAGCAATACCTGCGCTACCGCCAAACACACCAGCTCTGCCTCGGTCACCACGACCGGTCGGCCCGGACCCTGGCGATGTGTCGGCCGATGCGCAGGGATGATGCGGTCGGTCAGTTCCACGTAAAGTGCGATCAGAAGGGTGTCCAGGTCGGCGATCACGAAGACCTCCAAGTCGGCGTGTGTAGACACGCCGATCCTGGACACCCTTCGCCC
>NZ_JBEFTW010000101.1:0-1055 GCF_040196095.1 Actinopolymorpha sp. B17G11 | reverse complement strand
GGGGTCGTGGAAGGTGAGGTGGGCGCCCATTCGGCGGAGTCGGCGGGCGACGGGGCGGGCGGGTGATTCGCGTTGGTCGGCGACGTTGGGTTTGTAGGTGACGCCGAGGATGAGGATGGTGGAGCCTTTGACGGATTTGCCGGCGTCGTTGACCAGGTCCTGGACGCGTTGGGCGACGTAGGCGGGCATCCGTTGGTTGATCTCTTGGGCGAGTTCGACGAAGCGGAACGGGTAGCCCAGCCTCTTGACCTTGTAGGACAGGTAGTTGGGGTCGATCGGGATGCAGTGTCCGCCGACGCCGGGGCCGGGGTGGAACGCCTGGAACCCGAACGGTTTGGTCGCGGCGGCGGCGATCGCGTCGCGCAGGTCGATGCCGAGTTCGTGGCAGAAGATCGCCATCTCGTTGACCAGGGCGATGTTGACGTGGCGGTAGGTGTTCTCCAGCAGTTTGGCCATCTCGGCCTCGCGGGTGCCTTTGGCGCGGACCACGTGGTCGCAGATCTTGCCGTAGAACTCCTCCGCCCGCGCCGTACACGCCGGCGTGTGCCCGCCGACGACCTTCGGGGTGTTCCGCAGACCGTAGGTGGGGTTGCCGGGGTCGATCCGTTCCGGGGAGAACGCCAGTGCGAAGTCTGTGCCCGCCACCAACCCGGACTTCTCCAGGATCGGGCGTACGACCTCATCGGTCGTGCCCGGGTAGGTCGTGGACTCCAGCACCACCAGCATCCCGCGACGCAGCTGGCGGGCGACCATCTCCGCCGCGAGGGTGACCGCGGCCAGATCGGGCCCGCCGTCCTCATCCAGCGGCGTGGGTACACAGATCACCACGGTCTCGGCGGTGGCAAGCACGGCTTCGTCGGACGTCACGGTGAAACCCGCGGCCAGGATGGCCGCGATGTCGGCATCGCAGATGTCATCGACATGGGACCGGCCCGAGGACAGCCCGGCGATCACCCGGTCAGAGACGTCGAGCCCGACGACACGAAGCCCCGCCCGGCAGCCCTCACGGACCAACGGCAGACCGACATACCCCAGACCAACGACAGCAAGGTCAC
>NZ_JBEFTW010000100.1:0-1158 GCF_040196095.1 Actinopolymorpha sp. B17G11 | reverse complement strand
CTTCCGGATCACGGGTTGGGGTGACACCTGGCTCGGCCAGCCTGCGTGCGGGTGTGGGCCACGGGAGGCAGTCTCTGGATTGCTGAGATCTAGAGAGGGAGCCGTCCCGTGGCCCACGAGAACATTGTCTACGACCGTCGTGTCCGGATCATCGAGTATGCCGCCAGGATCGGTAATGTCGCCGAGGCGTGCCGGGTGTTCGGTGTCTCCCGCAAGACCTACTACGAGTGGCTGAACAAGGCTGAGCGGTACGGCTTGTCGGCTCTGCTGCCCCGGCCGCGGCGCAAGCCGCATCAGCCCAATGCGATGAGCAGCGAGGAGGTCGCGGTCATCTTGTCCGAGGCCATCGCCCGGCCCACCCTGGGCCCGAAGTCGCTGCTGCGGCACCTGCGGGTCCGCGGGGTGGATCGGTCCGCCTCCGGTGTGGCCAAGGTGCTGGCTCGACACCGGCTTGGACTCGCCAAACAGCGTGTCGCCGCGTTGGCGAGCCTGACCGCGGCCGAGACCGGGCTGATCACCGCCCAGGCGCTTCAGGGCCCGTACGGGTTCTGCCTGTACGCCGCCGCACCGGGCCAAGTGGTCGCCTTGGACACGTTCTACGTCGGGCGGCTCAAAGGGATCGGGGCGGTCTGGCAGCTCACCGCGGTCGACGTGGCCACCCGGACCGCGGTCGTGGAGTTGATCGTCGGGGACAAGACCGCTGCCGTGGCCGCGCGGTTCCTGGACCATCTCACCAAGGCGCTGCGCAAGCACGGCATCACCATGGCCGGGGTGCTCACCGACAACGGGCCGGAATTCACCGGGAAGGACTTCACCGGCCACGCAGCCCAGCTGGGGTTGTTCCACCATCGGATCCCGCCCAGATCGCCCAACCACAACGCAGTCTGCGAACGGTTCCACGGCACCGTGCTCCGCGAGTTCTACCGGCCCCACTTCCACCGCGGCCGAGTCGACGACCTCGCCCTACTGGACCGATCCCTGCAGGCATGGCTGGTCGACTACAACCACCACCGCCCCATCCACTCCGACTACATGGCCGGCCGCACACCACTACAAGTCAAGAAACACCTACGGCGCCGGATCCGACAGACTGCAGCCTGACAACCAACCAAGCGTCTCAGAGACGCCGACCTGTCACCCCAACCCGTGATCCGGAAG
>NZ_JBEFTW010000099.1:0-1366 GCF_040196095.1 Actinopolymorpha sp. B17G11 | reverse complement strand
ATGAACCGCACTGGGTCTGATGGAGGCTCTGGTCATTTGATTTCAACCAGGGCTTGATCGCCCTGCTGGATAGCGTAGAACTTCCCCTCGAACTCGGTCGGCGGTTGGTCACCGAGGTAGCCGTGCAGCCGGCTGGTGTTGTGCCAGTGCACCCAGCCGAGGGTGGCGAGCTCGACGTCGTCGACAGTGCGCCACGGTCCCGGCCGGGCCGGTCCGCGGATGAGCTCGGCCTTGTAGTAGCCGTTGACCGTCTCGGCGAGCGCGTTGTCGAAGCTGTCGCCGACGGTGCCGATCGACGGCGCCGCGCCGATCTCTGCCAGCCGCTCTCCGTAACGCACGCTGGTGAACTGCGATCCAGCGTCGGAGTGACACCGCAGCCCGGTCAGCTGGGTGCCACGCGACCAGCGGGCCATCTCGAGCGCGTCGAGGACCATCTCGGTACGCATGTGCGAGGCGACCCGCCAGCCGACGATCATCCGGGAGAACGCGTCGATGATGAAGCACACGTAGGCGATGCCTGCGAACGTCGGCACGTACGTCAGGTCGGTGACCCACAGCTGGTTCGGCCCGGTCGCGGTGAAGTCTCGCCTGACCAGGTCCGGGTGCCGCGCCGTCTTGTCGTCGCGACGGGTGGTCCGCACCCGCTTGGTGCGCACCACGCCCTCGATGCCCTCGGCCCGCATCAGCCGGGCAGTCTGGTCCCTGCCGATGTCGTGCCCGGCACGCCTTGCGGCCTTCCACAGCTTCCGCGTCCCGTAGACCCGGTAGTTGTCGGCCCACAGCGCCCGCAGCACCGGCCGGAGCTCGGCATCCCGCCGGGCTCGCGCCGAGGGCGGCCTGGTCTTCGCGGCGTAGTAGGTACTCGGAGCCACCTGCAGCCCAGCCCTGGTCAGGGTGGCGCAGATGGACTCGACTCCCAGCTCGCGGCCCTCGACGACGTCGTGCCGGTTGGCGTCGATGAAGGCGACTACCTCTTGTGTTGGCGGTCGAGCTCCGCCCCGAAGAAAGACGCCGCCCGCTTGAGAATCTCGTTCGCACGGCGCAGCTCGCGGTTCTCCTGCTCCAGCTCCTTGATCCGCTTCGCCTCCGCGGTCGTCACACCTGGGGCGTGACCCTCATCGATGTCGGCCTGCTTGACCCACTGGCGGACCGACTCCACCCCGTAGCCCAGCTGGGTCGCGACCCGCTGCACCGTCCCGTGCTCGGTCCCGAGCTCTCCTCGCAGCGTCCGGACCATCCGCACCGCTGCGGCCTTCTCCTCCGGGGTGTAACGCCGCGTCTGCGGCTTCCCGGGCACCTGCTCCTTTGGCATGGCTCCATCCTCGTTTCCAAGGTCACGAGCCTCCAAAGAACCCAGTGCGGTTCA
>NZ_JBEFTW010000098.1:0-1401 GCF_040196095.1 Actinopolymorpha sp. B17G11 | reverse complement strand
GGGACTGTGCACTGAACGGTGTTTCCGGCTCGACACGCCGGGCTGGGTCCGGCGGGATGGGCACGGACAGTGATGACATCTGGGGCCATGGGGTCTGGACAGCAGAAGACGGATGACGGTGGGCAGCGGCGGTCTGCAGAGCAGGCCGCCGCTGCGGCGATGGTGGCGCAGGCTCGGGAGCGTGGCCTGGCGCTGACTGGCCCGGACGGGCTGTTGAAGTTGTTCACCAAGAATGTGCTGGAGACAGCACTGGGTGAGGAGATGACCGAGCACCTCGGGCACGAGAAGAATCGTGTCGAGCCTGACCGGGAGTCTGCCAACATTCGTAACGGCACGAGGAAGAAGACGGTCACCTCCGAGGCGGCTGGTGAGGTGGAAATCGAGGTTCCACGAGATCGGGAGTCCACATTCGAGCCGAAGATCGTGAAAAAGCGGCAGCGGCGCCTGACTGGTGTCGATGAAATCGTGCTGTCGCTGTACGCGAAGGGCTTGACTACTGGGGAGATCTCGGCGCACTTCACCGAGATTTATGGCGCATCGGTTTCCAAGGAGACGGTTTCTCGGATCACCGACAAAGTCATCGAGGAGATGAACGACTGGGCCAGCCGTCCGCTGGAGCCGGTCTACGCCGCGGTGTTCATCGACGCGGTAGTGGTGAAGGTGCGTGACGGGCAGGTGGCCAACCGGCCCTTCTACGCCGCTATAGGGGTCACCACAGACGGCTGCAAGGACGTGCTGGGCTTGTGGGCCGGCTCGGGCGGCGAGGGTGCGAAGTTCTGGATGAGTGTGCTGGTGGATCTAAAGAACCGTGGCGTCAAAGACGTGTTCTTTCTCGTCTGCGATGGGCTGAAAGGCCTACCAGAGGTGGTGGAGCAGGTGTGGCCCCAGACCATCGTCCAAACCTGCATTATTCACCTCATCAGGAATTCATTCCGCCTCACCTCGAGGAAGCACTCTGATGGCCTGAAGCGCGATCTCAAAGCTATCTACGCCGCACCCAACGTCGGAGCCGCGGAAAACGCACTCGAGGAGCTCGCCGATAAATGGTCAGCGAAATACCCGGCGATGGTCCGGTTATGGCGTAACGCCTGGACCGAATTCGTTCCATTCCTGGACTACGACATCGAGATAAGGCGGATGATCTGCTCGACAAACGCCATCGAATCCCTCAACGCGCGTTACCGCCGAGCGGTACGGGCACGTGGGCACTTCCCAACCGAGCAAGCGGCGATGAAGTGCCTGTACCTTGTGACCCGCAGCCTCGACCCCACAGGGGCCGGAGCTGCGCGATGGATGGTGCGTTGGAAGCCAGTGATCAACGCATTCGCCATCACCTTCGGTGACCGCTGGCCGGTGACCGAGACCTACTAACACCAACCGCCGGAAACACCGTTCGTGTTA
>NZ_JBEFTW010000097.1:0-1537 GCF_040196095.1 Actinopolymorpha sp. B17G11 | reverse complement strand
CTCGGCGGTCGGTATGACCTTGGCGAGGTGCTCGGTCACGGGGGTATGGCCGAGGTGCGTATCGGTATTGATCGGCGTCTTGGTCGGACGGTTGCGGTGAAGACGTTGCGGGCTGATCTGGCTTCTGATCCGACGTTTCAGGCGCGGTTTCGGCGGGAGGCGCAGTCTGCGGCGGCGTTGAACCATCCCTCGATCGTGGCGGTCTATGACACCGGTGAGGAGATCACCGATGGCATGAACGTGCCGTACATCGTGATGGAGTATGTCGAGGGCCGCACGCTGCGTGATGTGTTGCGGGAGAGTCGGCGGATCCTGCCCGAGCGGGCGTTGGAGATCACCGCCGATGTCTGCGACGCACTGGAGTACTCCCACCGGGCCGGGATCGTGCACCGTGACATCAAACCGGCGAACGTGATGCTCACCCCGAACGGCGATGTCAAGGTGATGGACTTCGGCATCGCCCGCGCCGTGGCCGATGCCTCAGCGACGATGACCCAGACCGCCGCGGTGATCGGCACCGCCCAGTACCTGTCCCCCGAACAGGCCCGCGGCGAATCGGTCGATGCCCGCAGCGACATCTACTCCACCGGCTGCCTGCTGTATGAACTGCTGACCAGCCGGCCACCGTTCGTCGGCGACTCCCCGGTCTCGGTCGCCTACCAACACGTCCGCGAAGAACCCCGCCCACCCTCGATGCTCGACCCCGAGGTGTCCCCGGTCGCCGACGCGATCACCCTCAAAGCACTCCAGAAGAAACCACTCGACCGCTACCAGTCCGCAGCCGAGATGCGCGAGGACATCGAACGCGGCCTGTCCGGCCAACGCGTCGCCGCCCCCATGATGGCCGACGACGCCACCGCCCGGTTCATGCCCGCCAACGACGAACAACCACCACCCCCCTACGACCCCCGCCCCACCCACCAATGGCACCCCGACGACGACGACCCACCCGACCGCGGCCGCAAAATCGCCTACGCCATGCTGATCGCCGCGATCCTGTTCGTCCTCGGCGTCGCCGCGTTCATCGGCCTCAACGCCCTCACCGGCGACGGCCAAGGCGAAACCCGACCCACCCCCACCCTGATCGGCAAAACCGAAGAACAAGCCCGCCGAGACCTCGCCAACGCCGGCCTCGAACTCGGCACCGTCCAGGACAAACCCAGCGACCGCAAAACCGGCCTGATCATCGCCCAAGACCCCGACCCCGGCGCCGAAGTCGAAGTCGGCGACACCGTCAACATCACCGTCTCCTCCGGCAAGAAAACCATCAACGTCCCCGACGTCACCGGCAAACAAGTCGACCAAGCCCAAACCCAACTCGAAGCAGCCAACTTCACAGTCGAAACCAAAGAAGACCCCCGCTCCAGCGAACCCAAAGGCACCGTCACCACCACCGACCCCGCCCCCGGCACCCCCGCCCCCGAAGGCTCCACCATCACCGTCTACTACTCCAGCGGCCTCATCGAAGTCCCCGAAGTCCTCGGCGAAAGCCAAGCAGTCGCCGAAGCACGACTAGAAGACGCAGGCTTCAAGGTCA
>NZ_JBEFTW010000096.1:0-1646 GCF_040196095.1 Actinopolymorpha sp. B17G11 | reverse complement strand
GGTGGGGTGCGTCGAGCCGGCAGGCGCTCAGCAGGACGTGGCCCACGATCACGTCGTCGACGGTGGCGACGTAGGACAGCGGACCGATCGGAGCCTCGGCAGCCCGTAGCGCCTCGACGAGCCGGGGAACCACCTCGTCCCCGCCGAATGCCTGAGCATGGACCGTGTGCACGTCCTCGCGGTCGGCGTCCCGCTCCGCCCGGATCCGCGCTGGCGACGTCGATGAGGCTGGTGTCATGACGAGTGAGGCTAGCCGCTGTCAGGACGCCAGCTCACTGCATTTCTTCCAGCTCCCGGCCCTTCGTCTCCCTGATGCGCCTCACCACGAACACCAGGGAGAGTGCCGCGAAGAACGTGTAGATGCCGTACGCGAATCCGAGGCCGATCGCCTGCAGCGTCGGGAACGTCGTCGAGACGGTGAAGTTCGCCAGCCACTGTGCGGCGGCGGCGACCGCAAGGGCCTGGGCACGGATCTGGTTGGGGAACATCTCGCCGAGCAGGACCCACACCACGGGTCCCCAGCTCAGTCCGAAGAACACGACGTAGAGGTTCGCGGCGACCAGGGCGACCGGCGCCATGATTCCCTGCAGCACCGGTTCGCCGCCGATGACCGGAGCGGTCCCGAAGGCGAACGCCAACGTGCCCAAGGTGAGCATCATGCCCGTCGACCCGATGGTGAGCAGCGGCTTGCGCCCGACCTTGTCGATGGTCGCGATCGCGATCAAGGTGGTGAGAATGTTGGTCACCGACGTGATCACCGTGATGATCAGGGAGTCCGCCTCGCTGAACCCGACCGCCTGCCACAGGACGGACGAGTAGTAGAAGATCACGTTGATGCCGACGAACTGCTGGAACACCGACAACAAGATGCCGACCCACACGATCGGCAGCAGGCCGAGCCGGGGGCCGCGCAGGTCCGACAGCCGCATCCTGCGATCCGCGGCGAGGGTCTGGTCGATCTCGGCGATCTTCGCCTCGACGTCACCGCCGAGGTACTTCCGGAGGACCTTTCGCGCCTCTGCGGTGCGTTCCTTCGCGACGAGGAAGCGCGGTGACTCAGGCAGGCGGGACGCGAGCGCACCGTAGGTGAGCGCCGGGATCAGCAACGACAGGAACATCCACCGCCACGCGTCGAGGCCGAGCCAGAGCTCCTCGCGGGCGCCTCCGGCCAGTGTGGCCAGTACGTAGTCGACGAGGAGGGCGACGAAGATCCCGGTCACGATCGCCAACTGCTGCAGCGAACCCAGGCGGCCGCGGATCCGGGCCGGCGAGATCTCGGCGATGTACGCCGGAGCGATCACCGAGGCGGCACCCACGCCCATCCCGCCGATGAACCGCCACAGCGCGAGGTCCCAGATGGCGAACGCGAATCCGGAACCGAGCGCGCTCACGGCGAACAACGCCGCGGCGATCAGCATGACCCGGACCCGGCCGAGGCGGTTGGCCAGCGGACCGGCGGACCAGGCGCCCAGCGCCGACCCCAGCAGCGCCGCCGCCACCGCCAGGCCGAGAACGAACGGGTTGACGGCAAAGGTGTCGCGCACCGCACCGACCGCACCGTTGATGACAGCTGTGTCATAACCGAAGAGAAAGCCGCCGAGCGCCGCCGCCGCGGCGACCGGGGCGACCCTGCCGGTCGGCCCCGC
>NZ_JBEFTW010000095.1:0-1687 GCF_040196095.1 Actinopolymorpha sp. B17G11 | reverse complement strand
AGCCTCGATCCGTGGACCCGGTGGCTGATGGTGTTGGTTCCGCGGCGGGTCGTGCAAAGGGAGTGCCTTCTGGGCTAGGAGAATCGGGAGTGCTGACGTCCTGAGCTCTGCCGAGCCGAGAAGGCACTGGAAGTGAAGCTATCGCATTCGTGGTCCAGGGCCACGCCGCTGTTCGATGATCCGAACCTCGTGTCGTGTTCTGGGCTGGTGCCGGTGATGGCGTTGGCGGAGCGGGCGGGCCTGTCGGAGCTGATCTCGAGCAAGGTCGCCTTCCGGGCGGCGAAGAAGGTGGCCTCGGCTGGGGCCAATCCTGCGGGCAAGCTGACTTCGATCATCGGCGGGATGGCTGCTGGCGCGGACTGCATCGATGATCTGGACGTGATCCGGTCTGGTGGGATGGGTCGGCTGTTCGGCGGGGTGTACGCGGCGCCGACGTTGGGCCAGTTCTTGCGGGAGTTCACCCATGGCCACACCCTGCAGTTGGCCTCGGTCGCTCGGGCGCATCTGGTCAACCTCGTCGGGCGCAGCCGGCTTCTTCCCGGCATCGCCCAGGAGGTGTTCATCGACATCGATTCGCTATTGCGCCCGGTGTTCGGCCGCGCCAAGCAGGGCGCCAGCTTCGGGCACACCAAGATCGCCGGCAAGCAAGTGCTGCGTCGGGGCCTGTCGCCTTTGGCCACTACCATCTCCACGGCCGCAGGCGCGCCGGTGGTGGCCGGGATCCGGCTACGCGGCGGCAGCACCGGCTCCGGCAAGAGCGCAGCCGGCATGGTGCGCGAGGCAATTGCCACTGCTCGCGCCGCAGGCGCGACCGGCGAGATCCTGGTACGTGGCGATTCGGCTTACGGCAACAGCGCCGTGGTCGCCGCGTGTATCAAAGCAGGCACACGGTTCTCCGTGGTAGTCACCAAGAACAAGGCGGTGAACGCCGCGATCGCCACCATCGAGGCGGAGGCGTGGAAGCCGGTGCACTACCCCGGCGCGGTGGCAGATCCCGACACCGGCGAACTGATATCCGATGCCGAGGTCGCCGAAACACACTTCACCGCGTTCGCCTCCACCAAGTATCCGGTCACCGCCCGGCTGGTCATACGCCGAGTGCGTGACCGGGCCCGCGGCGACGAACTCTTTCCGGTCTGGCGGTATCACCCGTTCTTCACCAACAGCACAGAACCGACCGCTGAGGCAGACATCACCCACCGCCGGCACGCTGTCATCGAGACCGTCTTCGCCGACCTGATCGACGGACCACTTGCGCACATGCCCTCAGGTGACTTCTCCGCCAACGCCGCGTGGGCGATCTGCGCCACCATCTGCCACAACCTGCTCCGCGCGGTCGGAACCCTCACCAGCCCCACCCATGCCGTCGCTCGTGGCGGGACCCTGCGCCGGCAGATCGTCACCGTCCCCGCACGCATCGCCCGCCCACAACGCCGGCCCGTTCTACACCTACCAAAGCACTGGCCCTGGGCAAGACACTGGAAATCCTTGTGGGACAACGTGTTCGGCCACCAAGCCCCACCACCACTGACCGCCTGAAACTGCTCACCAGCCGCAACGCCGGCCCGACCGAACAACCAAGTGGAAAAGCTGGACAGACCAGCAGCCACGCCCTACCCGGTGAAAGCCAGCCACCGCCAACTCCACAACAAAGATCATCACATCACCGGGCCCACGGATCGAGGCT
>NZ_JBEFTW010000094.1:0-1890 GCF_040196095.1 Actinopolymorpha sp. B17G11 | reverse complement strand
AGGGAGACCCGGTCCGATCGGATCTTCACGATTTCGAACTACGTCGTGCTGACGTTGTTCCTTCTCGCCGTGCTCTATCCCCTGGTATTCATCCTGTCCGCTTCGATGAGTGATCCGCTCGCGGTGTCGTCAGGGCGGGTCTGGTTATGGCCGGTCGACTTCAACTTCACCGGCTACCAGGCCGTCGTCGAGTACCGATCGATCGTGCGGGGATTCCTCAACTCCGTCTTCTACGCAGGCTTCGGAACGTTTGTCAACGTGACCTTGACATTGCTCGCGGCGTACCCGCTGTCACGGCGCGACCTCTATGGCCGCAACTGGTTCATGCTGCTGTTCGTCTTCACGATGATGTTCAGTGGCGGCCTGATCCCGACCTACCTCGTCGTGCACGACCTCGGCCTGCTGAACACCCGCTGGGCACTGATCCTGCCCACCGCCATGGCCGTCTGGAACATGATCATCACCCGCACCTACTACCAGGTGACGATCCCACACGAGCTGCTGGAGGCCGCCCGTATCGACGGCTGCGACGACTTCAGGTTCTTCCTGCGGATCGTCATTCCCCTGTCGAAACCCATCATCGCCGTCAACGCCCTGTTCTACGCGGTCGCCCACTGGAACCAGTTCTTCAACGCACTCATCTACCTGACCGACGAAACACTGTTCCCCCTCCAGCTCGTGCTCCGCGAGATCCTGATCCAGAACACCGTCGAACCGGGCGCCATGGACGTCGCGGAGATGGTGCGCCGCCAAGAACTTCGGGACCTGTTGAAGTACACCCTCATCGTCGTCGCCAGCATCCCGCCCCTGCTGGCCTATCCGTTCGTCCAGAAGCACTTCGTCAAGGGCGTCATGATCGGCTCCCTCAAGGGCTGACCTGATCCGAAAGAACAGGGAGGACGCTGCGATGGCCACACTGCTCCGCCGGCCGGAGACGACCCCGGGCGCCGACGTCGACTCGCCCCGCAACCGGCGTGCCGCCCAGCGACGAGCCAACTGGCGACAGGTCAAGCACAACTGGCAGCTCTACCTCATGCTGCTGCTTCCCGTGGTCTACATCCTGGTCTTCCACTACTGGCCGATGTACGGCGTGCAGATCGCGTTCAAGAACTACAACGTCGTGCAGGGCATCAGCGGCAGCCCGTGGGTCGGCCTGGCGCACTTCGAACGGTTCGCCGAGTCCTTCATGTTCTGGCCCGTCATCCGCAACACCATCATCCTGCACAGCTACGAACTCATCGCCACATTCCCCCTGCCCATCATCCTCGCGCTCGCCCTCAACCAGGTGCGGATGCAATGGTTCAAACGCTCAGTACAGCTGATCACCTACGCACCGCACTTCATCTCCACCGTGGTCGTCGTCGGCATGCTCTTCGTCCTGTTGGACCCACGAACCGGCCTGCTCAACAACCTCCTCGGCGCAGTAGGCATCGGCCCGCTCGACCTGCTCGGCAACCCCGACTACTTCCGACACATCTACGTCTGGTCAGGCGCCTGGCAGAACCTCGGCTTCGCCGCGATCATCTACCTCGCCGCACTCGCCGGCATCGACCCCGAACTCCACGAAGCCGCCATCGTCGACGGAGCCAACCGGATCAAACGGATGTGGCACATCGACATACCCGGCATCATGCCGGTCGCCGTCATCCTGCTCATCCTCAACATCGGCACGATCCTGTCGGTCGGGTTCGAGAAGGTCCTGCTCATGCAAACCCCACTCAACCTAGGAACCTCTGAAGTCATCGACACCTACGTCTACAAAGTCGGCCTCGCCGCCGCCGTACCACAGATCTCCTACGCCGCAGCAATCGGACTCTTCCGTTCCGTCGTAGGCCTCATCCTGCTCGTCCTCGCCAACCAGATCGCACGCCGATTCGCCAGATCCAGCCT
>NZ_JBEFTW010000093.1:0-1892 GCF_040196095.1 Actinopolymorpha sp. B17G11 | reverse complement strand
TGTCGCGGCAGGCCGCGTCCAGAGAGAACCGCGGTTGGTAGCCGAGAAACGTCCGCGCCCTCGCGATGGAGAGCAGGCCGGCGCGCCCGGGCAGGGGTTCGCGCAGCTGCGGAAGCAGTTCCGGCCGGTGTTGGGCGACGATCTCCAAGGTCGGCTCTGGTGCCCGCGTGTCCGCCGCCGCGAGGGTGATGGGAACGTGAACCACTGTTTCCACCAGTGCCGCCTTCGTGATCCCCTGCGTCACGTCGAGGACGTGCACCCACTGGAACAGGTCGTCAGCCCACTCCGTGGTCGGAGCAAGCCCAGCGTCCAGTGCCGTGTCGTAGGTTGACTCCGGCCAGACACCGGCAAAACGCAGGTTGACCGCCTCGATGCCGAACGCCCGGTCGAAGGTCGCGCCGAGCAGTTCGGTGGCGGCCTTGCTCATGCTGTACGGATCTTCCGGAGTGACAGGTTCGTCCTCGGTGAGCGGCAGACAGCGGCGCTGTGGCGGTTGACCACTGACCCGCCAGAAGAACGTCCCGAACGCGTTGATGCTCGACGCGTTGACGATCCGCCGTACGCCGACCGTCCGGGCCTGGTCGAACACGTGGAAGGTCCCGACGATGTTCGTCATCACCGTTGCCTTGGCGTCCTCCCACTCACCCGTCGGGCGGCCGGCGAGATGGATCACCACCTCGACACCGGCGAAAGCGCTCCGGAGTCCTTGTTCGTCGAGGATGTCGGTCTGGTGGTACGGCCAGGTGGGCGACAGCGGCACTCGTCTGCGTCCTCCCGGCGCCGTGGGATCGAAGATCGTCGCATCCTCGGGGGCGACATTGTCGAGGAGGACGAGATCGTGGTCGGTTTCGAGGGCAGTCGTGACGTATCGGCCGAGCCACCCGGCGGCGCCGGTGATCGCGATCCTCATGCGGCCCACGTCCAGTCGACCGCCGCGGCGACAGGTTCGAGCCGGCCCGCGGAAACGCGGCGCATCAACCGGGCCGCCTCATCAGGACTCCCGGCGACGGTGCCGAGGAGTTGCTCCGACGGCATCGCGCCATCGCGCATGAGACCGAGGGTGGCCTCGACCCGAGTGCTCGTGATCCCGGAGACGAAGTGAACGGTGAGCTCGCGCTGCTGCAGGACGGCCATGTCTCCCCACGCCGTCACGCCGTCGGGCGAGTGTCCGCTGTAGACGACCTGGCCGGTACGACGCGGAAGCGACGGAATGTACATGTCGAAGGCCTCGGCGTTCTGGACGGTGTCGATGACGGCGGACGGATCGAACCTCGCGACGGTCGCTTCGACGTCTGTCGCCCTCGCGTCCGCCGTCGCGAACCCCGCCTCGTGGAGGGTGTCCAGGCGCGACCGGTGCCGGCCCGCCACCAGCACGTCGAAGCCGCGGGCCCGACACGCGAACGCCGCGGATGCCCCGATCACTCCGTCGCCCACCACGAGGACATGGGCGCCGGCATCCAGGAGGAGACGGGACGCCGCTTGTAGCCCACCTGGGCGACCACCACGAACGCCGACCGCTCCGCGGGAATGCCTTCGGCATCGTAGACGTCCGCCGCTTCGGAGATCGACCGCGAAGAGTGTCCGCCCCAGGCCGATCCCACCTCGACGTAGCCGAGACCGCTCGTCGCCACGACCCGCTGCCCGATCCGGAACCCGACGACGTCGGATCCGACCTCCTCCACGACTCCGACCCGTTGGTAGCCAGGAACAGCCGGGAAGGTGATGTCGGCCCAGCCGAAGGTGCCGCGCATGACCCACTTGTCGGTACCCGTACTGACCCCCGACATCAGAGTCCGTACGAGCAACTGCCCCGGACCCACGCGCGCCAGGTCGAGCGTCGCGCACTCGATGTCACCGGGTCGCCGACACACGACAGCATCACAACTCGGCAA
>NZ_JBEFTW010000092.1:0-1948 GCF_040196095.1 Actinopolymorpha sp. B17G11 | reverse complement strand
CACCAAGATCCGCCAATTCATCACCGGCTGGAACGACCGCTGCCACCCCTTCGTCTGGACCAAGACCGCCGACCAGATCCTCACCAAAACGAACCGTCAAAAGATCTCAACCACGGGGTACTAGGGCTGTGGGCCTGCAGCGGCGGCGAGGGCGCGAAGTTCTGGATGAGCGTGCTGGTGGACCTGAAGAACCGGGGCGTCAAGGACGTGTTCTTTCTCGTCTGCGATGGCCTGAAAGGGCTCCCCGAGGTGGTGGCGCAGGTGTGGCCGCACACCATCGTGCAGACCTGCATCCTGCATCTCATTAGGAACTCGTTCCATCTCACCTCGAAAAGGCATTGGGACGCGCTGAAACGCGATCTCAAAGCGATCTACGCCGCTTCCACCCCTGACGCTGCCGCGACCGCACTGGAAGAACTCGCCGACAAATGGTCGGGGAAGTACCCGGCAATGGTGCGGCTATGGCGGAACGCCTGGACCGAGTTCATTCCATTCCTCGACTACGACATCGAGATAAGAAGGATGATCTGCTCGACCAACGCCATCGAATCCCTAAACGCACGTTACCGCCGAGCGGTACGGGCACGTGGGCACTTCCCAACCGAACAAGCGGCGATGAAGTGCCTGTACCTTGTCACCCGCAGCCTCGACCCCACCGGGAAGGGAGCTGCCCGATGGATGGTGCGCTGGAAGCCAGTCATCAACGCATTCGCCATCACCTTCGGTGACCGCTGGCCGGTCACCGAGACCTACTAGAACCAACCGCCGGAAACACCGTTCGTGTTACGGACCCCGTCGCCTAGCCTCGGCGAGGGCCGCGGTCAGGGGGTCAGTCAGTGTGACCACGAGGCGCTCACCGCGGTCGCGTATTGCAATGTCGTGACCGCTACGAGGATCGTCGACTAGATCGTCGTATGGCCGCCCAGTGAGGAGTTCCTCGAGCGTTCCGAGTTGCACGACAGGGTCAATGCCCTTGACCGAGAGCGTGTCGTAAACGACGAGGTTGGGATCTGTGCCGAGCACGGGCTCTGGCTCGGGGCGTTTGCGCCCGAAAGTCCCGCGTTGCCGCCCCGCAGGGGGAACCATCGTCGCCTGGGAGCCGGGCCACCAACACGATCAATGACGGTGGCCGCTTCCTCATCGGATGCAGCTGCGAAGTAGTCGAAGAGCACGCCCATGGCGGGCATCCTGCCACGACGCGCGATGACCTGTGATCGACTGGATAGCAAAGCGCGTACATCGGCATGACCGCACCTCACTATCCGCGGCATGAGCGGGCGGCCACTACAGGATCATTCGGTGGAGGACACTTGTGACGTGGAGCCCTTCGTCGTGTACCTGGACTTTCAGGCGATCCAGCCGTTGACACCAGACGATCTTGATCGGATCGCCGCCGCCCTCCGCCCCCACGACGAGGAGTTGTGCGTCTGGTCGGGTGAGGCGCCAAACGAGCTGAAGGTATGCATGAACGTCGCGCAGGAGGATTTCTCTTTGGCTGCGGGAGGCGCGGTCGGCGAGTTGGGCCACGCCCTTCTCCGTGTAGGTGTGGCGGGTGAGGTCCGCCGGGTCGTGGCGTGCAGCGACGAAGCCCAGCTGGTCGTAGAGGGACCAGACCTCCAGGTTCTTGAACGACGCGGTGGCCAGACGTACTGCGACTGGTGCATGCGGCCACTCACGCCCTCGTCGATCGCTGAATCAGAACGCCTCGGACTCGACGACGAATTCGCCTGGGCGTGCGATTCATGCCTCGCCGAGGGCGCCCACCACCGGCCTCCCGACGGATTTGAACCTCCGGAATCAGGGTGGCCGTACCGCGAGCAGCACTAGTACCCCGTGGTTGAGATCTTTTGACGGTTCGTTTTGGTGAGGATCTGGTCGGCGGTCTTGGTCCAGACGAAGGGGTGGCAGCGGTCGTTCCAGCCGGTGATGAATTGGCGGATCTTGGTGA
>NZ_JBEFTW010000091.1:0-2267 GCF_040196095.1 Actinopolymorpha sp. B17G11 | reverse complement strand
CCGGCCCGACCGAACAACCAAGTGGAAAAGCTGGACAGACCAGCAGCCACGCCCTACCCGGTGAAAGCCAGCCACCGCCAACTCCACAACAAAGATCATCACATCACCGGGCCCACGGATCGAGGCTAAGGGCCGGGGTGTTGGCAACAACGCCTCCATGAACACCGTTACGGTGTCCAGTTTGCTGAACAGGCCGGACTTCCGTTCCGGTCGTCAGCGTGGTCGGAACGGATTGTCGCTGTGGGCAGCTCGTTGGCCGATCTCGCCGCGTCGGTGCCGTTCGGCCTGCCAGACATCCCAGCCCCGCTACAGCCAATGCGCGCGCCGAGCAACTCGGCGAACAGCTCGAACAGGTCCGCGAGCTCGAGCAGACCGGCGCCGACCGGGACCATGCCGCCGAACAGCTGCGGCAGACCGCAGCCCAGCTGGAGGCGACCCGCGACCAGCTGATCGTTGCCACCACCGCACGCGACGACCTGGCACGGCAACTGACCGCCGCCCGCCAGAAACCGCCGACCTGGCGCCTGAACGCGACTTGCTCGCCGTCCAGCTCGAGCGGCAGCAGGCCATCAGCTCCAACGTGCCGAGACCGCCGAGCGGGCCGTCAGCCGAGCAGAATTTCCCCGTCGAACAACTCACCACACAGACCGCCGAGCAGCGTTACCAACTCCGCGACGCCACCGCAAACCGGGACGCGCTCCAGACCGAACTCTCCAGGTCCGCGCCGATCTGGCCGCCGCCCGCGCCCAAGCCGAGGCCGACCGGACCGCCGCGCAACAACGACTCGACGATCTCCGCACCGAACACGCCACAAAGCTCGACGACCTCCGCGAACGACTCCCCCAACCCACCACCGAAACCACAGGCAAGGCACCGCGCCGCCGCCCGACCGAGTATCTTCCTTCTCCGCTCTCCGCTCTCCGCTCTCCGCTCTCCGCTCCCGGGCGCGGTGTGGGGGTGGGTCGACTTCGGCGTGTCTGGACCGCGACACCAGGGGTGAGGAAGATCGGTACAGCGATTAGCGCGAACGATGACCTTGTTTCAGGTAGCCGCCGGCTGTAGACACCGACGAACGCCGTGGTCGCCGCGTCGACGCCGGCCAACGCGGTTGCGGCGCCTGTTCCGTGGGGATGACGAGACCGACGCCGGGGCGCGCCAGGTCCGGATCCGTGACCGTCTCCACCAGGCGTATGCCAGGTGTCAACGCACGTAGGTGGAACCAGCCGGTTTCGGCGGTCGGTCGCGTTTCTCGCCGAGTCCGGCGTGCGCCAGTTCCTCGGCATCGGCACCGGGCTGCTGACGGCCAACAACACCCACGAAGTAGCACACGCGATCGCACCGGAATCGCGTGTCGTTTGCGTCGACAACGATTCCCTGGTGCTCGTGCACGCGCGGGCATTGCTCGTAAGCACGGCAGAGGACGCAACCGCGTACATCGAAGCCGACCGCCGCGACCCCGCGGCATCCTCGACGCCGCCGCGGCAACGCTCGACCTCGACCAGCCGGTCGCCGTCACGCTCATGGGGATCCTGCACCACGTAACCGACACCCCAAGCCAAGGCGATCCTCGGCGAGCTGATGGCATCGCTGCCCTCCGGCAGCCACCTCGCCCTCTCCCACGCCGCCAACGTCGTACACGGCCCGTCATCTGACGACGTGCGTGTCGGGGGTGCGTGCCGGACACGCGTTGGTTCCCCTGATGCGTCGAACCGCCGGAGACCCTAACCCACCGCCCGGTCTCTGCTGGTCTGCCATGAGGCCAATCTAGGCTTCGTTTCATATCAATATAAACAAAACGAAACGATACGAACGTTATGAGGTGGTTTGTTGGGCTCGGCTCCGCCGTGCGGTGCTGCCCGGCGAGGAAACCCCAAAGGCCGGCCCCGCCTATCTGCCAGCCTCTCGGTTGGCGCCCGCAACATGTAATACGTGCGTGTTACGGCAAGCCATACAGCGTTAGCATCCCTTGCGCGCAAGGGAAACTCGCCATTGCCGCACTGTCAAGACTGGCCTGACTGTGAAATCTCCTTAAAAATAAAATAGTTTTCGTCTTTGGGCCACTCGCAGAGGCCTTGCCACCAAGGGCGTCACCGGCGAGTTGTCCCTTATTTTTAAGGCGTAACGATATCACTAGCAAGGTCTAGTGCCTCATCCGGAAACGTTGATGACGTAATCGTGTCGTGTTGACCGGTCCGGTGGTGAGTCTGGAGGCTTGCTGCTGGAGGTGGTGATGGCTCGTAAGCCTGAGGTGTTTGTTCGGCCGTTGG
>NZ_JBEFTW010000090.1:0-2289 GCF_040196095.1 Actinopolymorpha sp. B17G11 | reverse complement strand
TACCCGTACTGACCCCCGACATCAGAGTCCGTACGAGCAACTGCCCCGGACCCACGCGCGCCAGGTCGAGCGTCGCGCACTCGATGTCACCGGGTCGCCGACACACGACAGCATCACAACTCGGCAATGCTCCTCCAGCTTTCGGTTCTGACCGGCCCCAGGCGCGGCCCCTTCATCGATCTTCCTACTGAGCATGGGCTAATGGGAGCAGGAATTAACGACTGACAGCTGATCCCAAACGTTGGGCGGGACCGCGAGATCGACCGTTCGGAATCTGCGTGCGGACATCCCGCGGTTGGCCTCAGCGGTGACAATGCGTTCTCGTGGCGGTGTCCGTGTGGTGAATCAGAAGTCTCGGTCTCGCCCCACGGTTCGGCATCTGATGACGCAACTCCCCGCTTGACACACCTTCACGCTGGCGCAGGCTCACACCGATACCGAACTCCATCAGTCGATGGAGCGCTCCAACGGACTTCAAGGTAGGGTCAGGCCTTCCCTGTGTCAAGCAGCCGTCAGGACCTCGGCCCGGCCGCTTATGGCCTTGCCGTGGATTCGCGGACGATCAGTTCCGGGACGAACCGCACGTTGCGGTGGGTGTGGGTTTCCTCGTGAATCTCACTGAGCAACAGCTCGGCGGCGGTGCGGCCCATCTCGTACATCGGCTGACGTATCGAGGTGATCGGTGTGCCCACCAGGGTCGTCAACTCGATGTCGTCGTAGCCGACGACCGCGACGTCATCAGGAACGCTCACCCCAGATGAGGTGAGGCCACGTATCATCCCAACCGCCAGCAGGTCATTGCCGCAGAGGATGCCGGTGGGTAGGCGACGTGTCGCACGGTTGCTGAGCAACGTCCTGGCCGCCTCTTCGCCGCAGGCGATCGTGTCGGCTGGCACGGTGACGGCCTGAACTGCCGGTCGCCTCTGCTTGCCGGACGCAGCCAGGGCGGATCGCATACCGTTGAGCCGATCGGAGTGCCGCTGGCCCCGGCGTGGGCCTCCCACGAAAGCCAGCCGATGGTGACCCAGGCTGAGCAGATGCTGGGTCGCGGCTATCCCACCGCGGACGTCATCGACAGCGACTGAGCACTCGTTGGCTCCACCCTCATGGTCCAAGAGCACCGCCGCGACACCTCGCTCTCGCACCTGCCGGAGGTCGTCTGCGCCCGATGCCGTCGGGATCAGCAGTATCCCCGACACCTGCTGGGCGAGCAGAAGTCGCAGCGAGGCACGCTGGCGCTCATCGTCGTCGCGGGTGCTCGTCAAGGTAAGGACGTAGTTCTCGCTGGTAGCGACGTCCTCGACGCCGCGCGCGATCTCCGCGAAGAACGGATGGCCCACATCATGCATGACAAGGCCGATACTGCGGCTACGCAGTCCGCCGAGCATCCGGGCAGGCTGGCTCGCAATGAAATCGAGCTCATGCATCGCCTCCAGCACACGAGTCCTGGTCGCCTCCAGGACAACCTCCGGGCGGTTGAGAACGTTGCTCACGGTCCCACGGGACACCCCTGCCCGCCGTGCGACATCCTCGATAGTCACAGCCATACGACCTCCCGAATCTCATAGTCGGCTGACGGCGAACTCTCCCGGGTATGCGTGTCGGAACCGTTGACACCGCCTCATGGCCAATCATAGAGTCCGGGCACCTTGGAGCGCTCCAGACGGCCAGGCCATAGGGCGTCCGCTCGGGTGCTTGATGAGACCGGTGTTACAGGCAGCCGCACCGATCTCCCGCATGCGCCAGGCCCGGGTCGGCTACGGCCCGGACGGGCTACCGGATCGAGGGGTGTCGTGAGCGGAGAGGAGTCAGATATGTCCTTTGATCTGAGTAGGCGCGATGTACTCCGTGCCGGTGGTGCGGTGGTGGCGGTGGCCGTGACCGCCGGCTGTGACGTGCTCTCTACCCAGCCCAAGAACTCGGGCGACGGTGGCGGTGGCAGCGGTGGGCCGAAGCCGAAGGAGGCACCGATGCTTGCCGAGCTGGTCAAGCAAGGCAAGCTTCCGGAGCTGTCGAAGCGGCTGCCGCCGGATCCGGTGGTCGTCCAGCCGCTGGACCGTTTGGGCACGTACGGCGGCCAGTGGCGGTTGACGACCCAGGCGAGCGGCTACGGCACCGGCGCCACCCAGTACCAGCTCTGCGGCTACGAAAACCTCGTGCGATGGGATCCGACGTTCAAGAAGATCATTGGGAATGTTGCCGACAGCTGGGAGATCGGGGCGGACGGCAAGGAGTACACGTTCAAGCTGCATCCGGGCCTCAAGTGGTCGGACGGGCATCCCTTCACCG
>NZ_JBEFTW010000089.1:0-2489 GCF_040196095.1 Actinopolymorpha sp. B17G11 | reverse complement strand
GGTTGACGGCAAAGGTGTCGCGCACCGCACCGACCGCACCGTTGATGACAGCTGTGTCATAACCGAAGAGAAAGCCGCCGAGCGCCGCCGCCGCGGCGACCGGGGCGACCCTGCCGGTCGGCCCCGCGGGCGCGCCCGGAGGTTCGGTCAGCTGCCTGGTCATGGGATCTCCTTCGTCGGCCCCATGACCAAAGTGCTGTGCTGATTGGCGTCCTCACTCCGTTCGGTCATGCCAGGATTTCTCCCCGACGGGGTGGATCGCACGCCTGCAGCGCGCCGGGCCTACCATCTGGCCTACCCGCCTGACCTACCGTCGGCCGCGCAGCAGTTCGATCACCGCTGAGTCATCGAGCCGGCCGAACCCAGCCCGACGAGCCCGCGAGGTAGAGCTGTTCGGCCGTGGTAGCGAGCGGTGTCGGGTAGTCGGCCGCCCGCGCCGCGTCAGTGACGAGGCCCATGTCCTTGACGAAGATGTCCAGCGCGCTCCTGGGCTGGTCGAAAGGCCCGTGCAGCATGCGTTCGCCCCGGTCGTCGAGGATGAACGACGCCGCCGCGCCATGCCGGATGATCTCCCAGCACGCTTCCGCGTCAAGTCCGATGGCCTCCGCGAAGGCCCGCTTCCGCGGCCACCACGATGTGAACACCGCAGAGCAGCTGGTTGACCAGCTTGACCTTCTGCCCGTCACCCACGGCCGGTCCCACCACCGGTGCCCGGCTGGATCCGCTGCCACTGGCCCCCGGGTCGGGAACTCGCCTGGCCGCGAAGCCATCGCGTCGACCACGGCTAGGCTAGGGAGCAGGCGCTCCCCGGGTCCTGGCCCCGCTCAGCGAGCCCGGCGATTAGCTCGACGAGCGTCTCCCGCCCAGCCTCGGTGGCGGCCCCGGTGAGTGCCGGGACGTCGAAGAGTTCGCGAGCAAGTGAGCCCGGCAATACCCATGGCGAGGTGCTCACCCGGCCGGACGGCGACGGCTGGGAGCCGATTTTGAGTGGGGTTGGTGACCCGGAGCAAACGGCGCCAGGGGCGGACCGGCCGGGGCCCCCGGGCCGCGTCGCCCGGAGACCCCGACCGGTCACGTCGGATCGACGGTGGACCGCCGGTCAGCGACCCTGGATCAGGCCGGCCGCCAGGTCCGGAGAAAACTCCCCGGCCGTCGTCGTGGCACCGGCACCACACGTGCCGTCGGACTCACCCGGCGCCTTGATCCAGAGCTCGAACTCCTTGGGCTCGCCGAGGCCGACCAGCCGGGCAGGAGTGCCCAGCTTGCGGCCGGCGGGGTTGCACCATTCGCCGTTCGCTGAGCCGTTGCCGTTCCGGCTCGTGTCGACGACGTACGACTTGGTAAGGCCGTACTTGGATGCCAGGGCCTTACGGATCGCTCCGCCGTAGGTGTCGCTCTCGGCCGTCGAGTAGAAGTTGGAGACGTTGACACTAAAGCCGCGGGCCTTGCCCACACCCGCCGCGGCCAGTCGGTCGGCCATCGTCGCGGGCGGGATCCAGTTGGCGTTGCCGCCATCGATGTACGTCATTGCCTGGGGCGCGTGCTCGGCCAGCTGCTCCACGCCGTACTTGATGAGATCGAGCCGGGTCTTCTTGCCGGCCTCGTCGGGAATGCAGTCGATCTGCGCCAGCGTGTCGGGCTCGAGGATGACCACCGCGGGGTTCGATCCGATGCCCTTGGCGAACGACGTGATCCAGGTGCGGTAGTCGTCCGGGCTCTCGACGCCACCGGCACTGTGCGACCCGCAGTCGCGCCCGTAGATGTTGTAGGCGACGAGTACCGGGAGGCTGCCGGCGTCGGCGGCCGCCTCGACGTACCCGCTCGCCTCCGCCCTGATGCGTTTGTTCCAGTCGCCGAACCAGCGCGCCGCGGGCTTGTTGGCGATGGTTTCCTCGATGGTCTTGGCGCGCTCATCGGAAGGATTCTTCTTGGCCCACAGAGCGGACTGCTGGGTGGGATCGACGTACAAACTCTCGGGCAGTGCCCCCGACGCGGTACGTGGCGGACGGTCATGGAGTTGGCGTGGCGCGGACGCGTTCTGGGAGAGTTCCATCCAAGGCGCCTCGGAGCAACCGACCAGTAAGCCGACTCCTGCAATGAGGCCGACACCGCATACGCCAGCTTTCACAACTTTGTCCCGCATCGTCTAGGCTCTCCGATCTTCCTGCCGATAGTGAAATTAGTGCGGCAAACTACCTGTGAGGTATTCGCAGGCATCGACAGAGGTTCGCTGATCTCTTCACGACTTGTCAAAAAAGGGCGCCGGAATTGCCCTCAAGGTCGAGGATGTCAAAAAGGAGCGACATGCCCCCGTCGCTCCTCGGCGTAGGATGCGGTGCTACGCGTGCGAGGCCGCGTCAATCTAGTGCCGCGTCAAGCAACGTTGGGTAGGTAATCGGGGCGTCGGATCTTGGAGTTGATGGCGAAGTGGCGTTTGGGGTGGCAGCGCTGGTTGCGCCAGCGGATATAGCCAGCGATCGCGGTCTGTT
>NZ_JBEFTW010000088.1:0-2690 GCF_040196095.1 Actinopolymorpha sp. B17G11 | reverse complement strand
TCGCACCCACGAACCAAGAACGTCCCGATCACCGTCATGCAACACCAACGCCGCAGCAGGAGGATGAGCCATACCAGCATCCTCCCAGGAACAACCGTCCAATCATTAACGCCACGCCGTACTAGGTTGTCCGCGTGGGCGAGCGAGTGCTTCCGAGTGGCCTCAACGTCGGGTGGGACCCTAACGCGTCGCCCGTCACCTGATGTGCGACACCTAGGTCTCGTCCATCTGCCCGGCCGAGCACCTGGTCATGTTGGGTCGGCTCATGGTCGGCCGGTCCATTTCCGGATCCGTTGCCGCCACGGGGTTGTTCTCTTGGTCGGTCCTGTCTTGGGTTCGGTGACGGGGTACCGCGGCGAATGCCTCAACTCGGTCATCAGGTCTCGAAGTCCAGCGGCGAGGGCGATTGCGAGCTTCTAATCACGACTAAGTGGGGCGTCGATGAGGAGCTCAGCAATGTACTGCTGTTGTCGTTCATCCGGTGGCAGATACATCGGAGCGGTAGGCTGGCGCCCCAGAGCTGCCAGATGCCGATCCGGGTCCCGGAGTACCTCGAGGTCTGCGATCAAGGCTTCCCAGCCTCGGCGGCTGCGGTGGAGCCTCCATCCCCGCTGCCGAATGTGCGGGTTGGTCGCCCGCTTGAGGGGCGCGAGGTCGGCAATCGACCAGAGCCCCGGATTCTGCGCGAGGACTTCGGTTGCCATGCGGGCGATTCGCGAGTGCTCGGCGGCGACGAGCCCAAGCAGATCCGGTACGTCCTCGCTCGTGGCCTTGGCCACGAGCAGACGCAAACCCACCTTCTGCAGGGCGAGTTCCGTGCTGTGTACGAGGTCTAGTACTTCCTCTCGGTCGGTCTGCACACCAGCCTCCGCCAGGGCGAGGTAGGCACGTGCCCGACGCGCGGGGTTCGCCGCCGAACCCGCGACCGGTCGACAGGTCGCAATAGGGTCGTTGCCCATCTCCGTCCAGCGCTGTCGGGCCCAAGACCGCACCAGGACGGACGAGTCAACCAGTAGAGGTTCGACGTCACTCGGGGCGAGTTGAGACAGGTCAAGCCTGACCAATCCGAGAACTCGGCTCTCAGCCGTACGGGCGTGGAGCAGAACCGCACGGATCACAGCGGGTTCAGCGTTGTCGGCGATCAGGTTCGCGAGCAGTCGGCGCACAACTTGGTCTCGCTCCACGGGTAGCTGGTCGACAGCATCCCTTGTTCGCAATAGGCCGCGCTCCTGGCTGTGTCGGAAGGCGACCCGGCGGAGATCGCGATCTGTCGACTCTCGCAGCTGCGCCCAGACGTGGGGCTCGCCGTGCCGGTTCTCGATCGCGCCAAGGTAGAGGGTCCGGGCTTCCACTCCACGAGCACGCGTTTCGAACCGCTGAAGTACCGGCATGATCAGCGCAGCAGTCTGAAGATCGGTTCGACTCAAGACGGCCTCTATGGCCGGCTCACGGACCTGTGCGACGTGATCTGCTGCTCGCAGAGCGAGCATCCGCTCGCTCAAGGGAGTTCGTGTGCGGGCCAGGACCCGCACGGCGCGCTGTCGGACGAAGCCATCGGGATGCATGCTCGCCAGGGACGCAGCCGATGGAGATCCCGACAGGACCTGCCTGGACCACTGCTGTGCCTTACCCAGCGTCGGTCCTTCGTACCGATACTGGCGAGCGAACCCATCGACGCGAACAAGCTCCCGAGCAGAGACTCTGGCGAGCCAGGACCCTGCGAGCTCCACGCCGGCGACGTTTCCCTTCAGGGCGGCTGTCGCTGCAGTGCGCAAGCGTTCGCGGATGTCGGCAGGGCTCAGCACACCGAGCATCGTCACCCATGTGAGGGACTGTGCAGCGAACGGTGTTTCCGGCCCGACACGCCGGGCTAGGTTCCGGCGGGATGGGCACGGACAGTGATGACATCTGGGGCCATGGGGTCTGGACAAGGGAAGAAGACGGACGACGCTGAGCGGCGGTCTGCTGAGCAGGCCGCCGCTGCTGCGATGGTGGCGCAGGCTCGTGAGCGGGGCCTGGCGCTGACCGGCCCGGACGGGCTGTTGAAGCTGTTCACCAAGAATGTGTTGGAGACAGCGCTGAATGAGGAGATGGCTGAGCATCTCGGGCACGAGAAGAATCGCGCCGAACCGGGACGTGAATCTGCCAACATTCGAAACGGCACGCGGAGGAAGACGATTATCTCGGAGGCGGCCGGCGAGGTAGATATCGAGGTACCGCGGGATCGGGAGTCCAGTTTCGAACCGATCATCGTGAAGAAGCGGCAGCGTCGGTTGACTGGTGTCGACGAAATTGTGCTCTCGCTGTATGCGAAGGGGCTCACCACTGGGGAGATCTCGGCACACTTTGCCGAGATTTACGGTGCGAGTGTTTCGAAGGAGACGGTGTCGCGGATCACCGACAAGGTGATCGAGGAGATGAACGAGTGGGCGAGCCGGCCGCTGGAGCCGGTCTACGCCGCCGTGTTCATCGATGCCGTGGTCGTGAAGGTGCGTGACGGGCAGGTCGCCAACCGGCCGTTCTACGCTGCCATTGGCGTCACCACGGACGGCTGCAAGGACGTGCTAGTGTCCTCCGCCTGAAATTCGTCGGGTAAGTGTAGGTTTGGTGGATGGCGAGGACTGGGCGGCCGAAGGCTGAGCTTGTGTTGAGCGATGAGGAGTGCCAGACGTTGACGCGGTGGTCGCGTC
>NZ_JBEFTW010000087.1:0-2809 GCF_040196095.1 Actinopolymorpha sp. B17G11 | reverse complement strand
CTCATCATCCCCGATCGGGCGGCCACGGCCTTCTCCTTGACGCCACTGCGACCCGGCCGTTCCGTTTCCGTTCGCTACGCTCGCCCCAACAAGCAGCCGTGTTGCGACCACCGCCAGAATCCGCCGAACCTTCCGCGTACGGATAGGGACGGCCGACCGCGACGTTCCCTACTTCGGTGATTGCCGAATTGCCCTCTCCATATGGGATCAAGGCGCCGCTGACGCGCGGCAACGCACACCCGCACTACCAGCATGTGTGCCTCGTAGCCGGACTGGAGTGTCCCTGCCAAGTGCCATCCTGTGCTTCCATGACGCCAAGAATCGACACCATCGTGATCGACTGCCCCGACCCCGAGGTCCTCGCCGCGTTCTACGCCGAGCTGCTCGCCATGCAGATCCTGCGGCGACCACCGGACTTGATGACGATCGGGCGGGAGGGTGAGCACCCACGGCTGGCGTTCCAAGCCATCGAGGAATACCACCCGCCGCAGTGGCCCGACCCGGCATACCCAAAGCAGGTCCACCTCGATATCGGCGTCCCCGATGCCACCGCCACAAGGGCATGGCTCCGCGAGCATGGAGCCACCTGGCACGAGGACGGCACCGACTGCCAAGTCTGGTCCGACCCAGCGGGACATCCATTCTGCGTGGCCCACGACACCTGGTCGGCACCTACGATCGGCGGAATCGTGCTGGATAGCGAGGACCACTCCGCCCTGGCCGCGTTCTACGCCGAGCTACTCGGACTGCACCAGACCAGACACGAGTGGGACAGCTTCTGGAGAATGCTCGACAGCGGCGACGGCCCGATCCTGTCCTTTGCCAAGATCGACGAACACCGCCAACCCCGCTGGCCCGACCCGACGTACCCGCCACAAATTCATCTCGACATCGCCGTCGAAGACCCGACCGCAGTGGAGACGGCCAAGCACCTCGGCGCGATCCAACTACCTGACATCGGTGGTCCCTGGCCGGTGTACGCCGACCCGGTGGGTCATCCATTCTGCCTGTGTTCGCCAAGCCAGTGACTACCTCGGCCAAACGGACTCCGGTCACTGGTGTAGTCCGCCACGAGCGACCTCCCGCCCGACGTACCTACAAGCGAGCGTCACCTACGCATGAGACGTTGGCGTCGCGCCGCCATCGTCCTACCTGTTCGTAAGCGGATCGACTTCTGTACGTACCAGGACGCGTGTAGAACTCACGGCGGGGGCACCCTCAGCCGACCACCGACGGAGATGTCATGAACCCCGTTCCCACGCCGCCGTTCACCGCATCCATCGAACGAGCGAGTCCGAACCGCCTGGCCGGTGAGCGCGAGATGCTGACCGGGCAGCTCGACTACCACCGGGCGACGCTGCTGCACAAGCTGGACGGCCTTGACGACGTGCAGCTACGCCGGCAGATGACTAGGTCCGGCCTAAGCCTTTTGGGGCTGGTCAAGCACCTGGCCGGCACCGAGCAGCACTGGTTCTTGAAGATCTACGCAGGGATTGACGAGCCGGACCTGTTCGACTCCGAGGCCGACTTCCGGATCGACCAGGATGAGACCGCGGACGGGCTGGTCGGGCTGTACATGCACACATGCCAGCGGGCCCGCGAGGTAGTGGCCACAGGCAAGCTGGACGACGTCGTCACCACGCCCTCGGGCGCGCCGGGCAACCTCCGCGCGATCCTGGCCCACATGATCCAGGAGACCGCACGACACAACGGCCACGCCGACATCATCCGCGAGGCGATCGACGGCACCACCGGCCAGTGAAACGCTAACGACCACCCGCTGGCTGGCTGCATACCGCTGCGGTGTCCGCTGAGGGATCCGCTAGCGA
This sequence comes from Actinopolymorpha sp. B17G11, assembly GCF_040196095.1. NCBI lineage: Bacteria > Bacillati > Actinomycetota > Actinomycetes > Propionibacteriales > Actinopolymorphaceae > Actinopolymorpha > Actinopolymorpha sp. B17G11. Next base: position 980 of record NZ_JBEFTW010000087.1, on the reverse strand, counting down.
GGATGGAGTTCGGTGCCTGAGTTCGGACATGCCGCGGTGCGTGCGGTGCTGTGTGCGCTCGATCCTGATCTGCGGAGCGAGCGGCCTGTCGCAGGTAGGTTTGCCTCGTTCAGCAGCGATGAGTTTCACGGTGGTCCCTGGTCTATACCTCAGACCGCCCCATCGCACTCGAATCGGGAGGCATCTTGAGGCTTCTTCTCACGTCCGCGGGCGTGAAGAACGCCAGTATCCACCGCGCGTTGGTCGATCTGCTGGGCAAGCCGATCGCCGACTCGAGCGCGCTGTGTATCCCCACCGCGCAGTACGGGCACCCCATGGTCGGCCCCGGCGTCGGTGCCTGGCGGTTCATCAGTGGAAACTCTGACCTGCCCATGGTCGACCTGGGCTGGAAGTCCGTCGGCGTGCTGGAGCTCACCGCGCTGCCCAGCATCGATGAAGAGCGCTGGGTGCCCCTGGTCCAGGAGACGGACGTCCTGCTGGTGGCGGGCGGCGATGCCCTCTACCTGTACCACTGGATGCGGCAGTCCGGGCTGGCGAACTTGCTTCCGTCGCTGAAAGAGACGGTCTGGGTGGGACTGAGCGCCGGGAGCATGGTGATGACCCCCAGGATCGGGGAGGACTTCGTCCAGTGGAGACCGCCGACCGGTGACGACAGCACGTTGGGCGTCGTTGACTTCTCGATCTGTCCACACCTGGCTCAGGAGGGCATGCCGGGCAACTCCATGGCAGAGGCGGAACAATGGGCGGCCGGCATATCGGGTCCGGCGTACGCAATGGACGACGAGACGGCCATCAAGGTGGTCGACGGCACCGTCGAGGTCGTCTCCGAGGGGCACTGGAGGCTCTTTCCCTCCTAGTGCCTCATCCGGAAACGTTGATGACGTAATCGTGTCGTGTTGACCGGTCCGGTGGTGAGTCTGGAGGCTTGCTGCTGGAGGTGGTGATGGCTCGTAAGCCTGAGGTGTTTGTTCGGCCGTTGG
>NZ_JBEFTW010000086.1:0-3834 GCF_040196095.1 Actinopolymorpha sp. B17G11 | reverse complement strand
GGTGCAGGCGGCTGACGAACTGCGGCGCTCCATGGAGGCGTTTCCAGCAGACGCCCGGCCGTACTACGAGCGAATCCTCAGGATCGCTCGTCTCACTCTCGACGTCTGAGCGGCGCACTCATCTGCCGCTCCCCGCGTGACAATGCTGATTGCGGGGTCTGGTTCGGCTAGGGCTGGGCTGGTTATACGTTCGCCGAGATGCGCTTCGCGATCGTGGCCGGCAGCGGGTAGGCGACTTCCTGTGGCAGGGGTGCAAGGCCTTGGCGGCGGTCTTCAAGTGAGTCGGTGATGTCGCCGATGCCCTGGATCCAGTCGGTGACGAACCGGGTCACGGCCGACCCGGACAGCCCGACCTGCAATGAGCGATATGGAAGGGGCTGCCCCTCGGTCGTACGCTCGGGATCCCACTGGACGCGCACGGGGCAGGTGACCAGCGCCCTGCGCCATGCGTCGCGGGTCTTGTGGTGCGCGGGGTCGAAGTGGCTCAGGCAGGACTCGCGCAATGCCGCTTCGAAGCCGGTCCGTCGCATGCGGATGGCGAGGACGCGTTCCTGGCCTGGTTTCGACGCCCAGCCGCAGCGATACATCATCCACAGGAACGAGGGCTTGATCCAGGTCATTCGGCTCATGCTGAACGGCGCGACGAACGTGCCGGCTGCCAGGGCTGCGTCGGCGATCTCGTGGCCGTAGGCCTGATAGACGATGATCGTTTCGGTGTCGAAGGCAGCGCGTACTTGTCGGATCGGCGTTGTCATTGGCGAAGCCACGCAGCCAGTTCCGCCGCGGGTGCCTCGGCCGGGGGCACGGTGGCGAAAAACGATCCGGTCCGCCACTCCCGTACGTGCTCCTCGGGGTCGCGCAGCCAGTCTCCTTCGACCCAGGTGACGAGATCGGACAGTCCCTGAGAGCGAGCGAACTCGGCCGTGGCCTGGGCCCCCTGAGGGATGAGGAAGACGGAGTCGATGTAGCTGTGCGAGTCAAAGTTGATCTCCTTGGCGCGCCACACGAGCTCGCTGTCCTCGACGTAGCCGAGCCTGAACAAGAGCCAGCAGCAGGCGAGCAGCACGTCGCCGCAGCCAGCGTCGGCACTATTCACCGCTGTGATCTCGGCTCGGGTCAGCTGCCGGATCAACGGGGCGTCCGCTGGCGTGAAGCTCGACAGCAGCGCAGCCACCAACGCGGCACGCTCGATCCCTTGAGCACTACTCGGTCCGGCGTGTCCGAAGGTGAGGGCAACCTCGGCCTCCGACATGCTCCTCGCCGCTTGCAGCAACTCCACACCCGATCTCACGAGGGCAGCCTCTCAGGTCTCACCGCCCCACGCTCACCGGGTTAAGTCGCGCTGAGGCCGGACGCACGCACATGCCGCAGAGGGTGGACGGTTCCGCCGGTGAGCGAGCTGCTCTTCGGCGGCGAGGCAGGCGAGCCCGCTGGCGTGAGAACGATGGCCGCTGCTACATCTAGTTGTTCCCGGTCAGGAGGTTGGTGACGCCGTGGTGGAGTTGTGAGGCTGGGGGTTGGTCTCCGACGGCGGTGTGTGGGCGATGGTAGTTGTAGTGGATGTTCCAGATCTGGATGGCTTCGGCGCGTTGGGTTTCGCTGGTCCAGACTCTGGCGTAGAGGAGTTCTTCGGCCAGGATCCGTTGGTAGCGCTCGACTTTGCCGTTGTGGCGTGGGGTGTAGGGGCGGATCCGTTGGTGGCGGGAGGCGAACGCGGCGACGGTGCGGGCGAAGGCGGCGGCGCGGTAGTTGGGTCCGTTGTCGGTGACCACGCGGGTGATCCGAGTGATGCCGTGGGCGGCGAAGAACGCTCGCGCCCGGTGGAAGAAGCCGATGCTGGTGGCGGCGGTCTCATCGGGCAGGTGTTCGGTGTAGGCCAGTCGGGAGTAGCCGTCGATGACGGAGTGTAGGTAGACGTAGCCGGCTTTGGCGGCGCCGTTGCGGCGTTTCTTGGCGCGTTGGGCGGCCCGGTCGGCGGTGCTGCCGCGGCCGTGGGCGCGCCAGCCACCGCCGTCGGGGATCCGACCGACTTTCTTGACGTCCAGGTGGATCATGTGGCCGGGATAGCGGGCGGTGATCGTGGCTGGTCTGCGGTTCACCTCGCCGTCGGGGTCGAGGTCGCGGCGGCGGTTGATGCCCAGCCGGACGAACCAGCGGCCCACCGTGGCGGCCGAGACCCGGTGCCCGTGGGCGGCCAGTTCGGTGGCGATCGTGCGGGCGGACCACTTGCGCTTGCGGCGCCAGGACTCGATCAGTTCCACCACCTCCGGCGCCAGCTGTGCGGGCGAGGTGTGTGGCGCTGACGACCGGTCGAGCAGACCCACCTGGCCACACCGGCGGTACCGGCCGACCCACTTGGACAGGCACTGCCGAGACACACCAGCCTCGGCAGCCACATGAGCGATCGGACGGGCCTCACAGCGCTGAACCAGACGCAGACGGCCAGCAGGAGTCAACGGAGCATTACGGTGGGACACGCGGGTCTCCTTCGGAACAGGACGTGTGGTCAGCGCTTCACATCCTGCCGACGGAGACCCGCCTCACGTCCTCACGCCCCCCGCGTCACCAACCTCATGATCCGCAACATCTAGGCTGCCAACAGTGGAAGTCGCGTGCGAGGGAGCAGACGATGGCGCTGGTGGACTCGGTGAAGGATTGGGCGCAGGTTGCCCTGAACGCGGGCGCGCTGCTCGCCGGCGGGGTCGTCTGGAAGATGTACTTTGAGAACCTCAAGGCGACGATCGGGACCAAGGACGCCGAGGTGTCCCTGGCGAACAAGCAGGCGGGCTACTGGCGCGAGAAGGCCGAGGAACTGGAGAGCGCAGCCCCGAGGCGGTCGAGCGCGTCCTGGCCGAGCGGATCTCCATCCGCGAACAGGAGATCGAGAGGCTGTCGAGCGACCGGGAGCACGGCACCCAGGAGCTGGGACGGGTCAAGGAGGAAGTGCGCGTGCTGAACCGGACCCTCGAACAGACCAAGGGTTTCCGCGCAGTCCTGGAGATGGAGGGGCCTGACCCCGACGACCCCGACTACGACGAATACATGGAGTACCTAAAGGAGCGGGAGGACCGGGTCGTGGAGGTCGAGGTGAAATACCTGGGGGTGGCCCGCGTCGACAGCGGCCAACTGATGATCACGGACCCCTGCTACATCCAGGAGAAGTGGCTAGACGAGCCGTTCGACGGCGTGCACAGGTACCGGGACACCCAGACCGGAGCTACGGTCGCGTGGGACCCGCACGAGGTCAGGTACACCGAGCCCGTGGAGCCCTACGGCCAGACCGTCCCGGCTCTCGTCGAGGCCGGACGGCTCGTGGAACTGCCGCCGCCTCCGCCGCCGGAGGAGTTCCACTACTCGTACGACGGCGCCTGCCAGGCCACGCTCTCTAAGGACGGCTTCGGGCAACTGGTGTTTGGCAACGGGCACGCCGGCGCCGGGGTCGTCTTCCAGAGCGGTTGGGGGGACGGGTACTACGGGGTGTACGGCGAGAAGCACGACGGCCGGATCGTACGCGTCTACGTCAACTGTGGGGCCGAGCCAATCCCGCTCTCGCAGGGTGCGCCTGACGCGAGCGGGCCGCCGGACTAACCGTGCCGTTGCGCAGCTCGACCGCTTGAAGGCCGCCCGGGTCAGCCCTAATTGGTGGCTTAGAGTCACCGACTCTTGAGGAGCGAGCGCGAAACGCCCTATCAAGCTGCGTTCCGCGTGGTCATGCCGATGTGCGGGCGGCGATCAAGGCCGGCCGGACCCGCCGACCGGCGTGATGATCTCGACATCGCCCCCATCAGGTTGCCACGACATCTCAATGTCGTCGGCGATGATCAGCCAGCGGGC
>NZ_JBEFTW010000085.1:0-3938 GCF_040196095.1 Actinopolymorpha sp. B17G11 | reverse complement strand
GTCTCCCGTGGGTTCGTGAATTCTGACGGGTTGTCAGGCACGAACCGAGGGGTGCACGGCCGATGATCGGGTTGGCTGACCACTTGGGTTCGGAAGCTTGTGGATCATCGCCGTGGCTTGTGCGTGCGGTCGGCTGCGCTTGCCGTGTCTCGGGTGCTGGCTTTCGTTGCGACCGTTGGTAGGCGTGACACCGGGTGGCGTCCTAGGGTCGATGGGTGGGTGCGGCGACGACGCGAACTCGGCTCGGGTCGGGCCACTCGTTCGGCGGCTCGTCGAACCAGACATACTCCAGCCGGCTGAGCTCTCCATCGTCTATAAACAAGATGACCTGCCCGGGCGGCTCGTCTCCAGTGGGGACTACCTCTCCTTCCGACGGCGCCAGCCGCGCGGCCACCGGCGTTCGCCGTGGGTTGCCGGGAACCATGAGGTCGATGGTCGGGCAGCCACACTCGCAGCAGCCAACGACAACAGCAGACTGTGCTTGTTCTCGCAGCTGTTCGACTCCGGTGAATTCGGGGGTCAACACCAGATCGAGTATCAGCCGCTCAGCCGTACTGAGCGGCCGTGGTGGATCGATCTGCACCTGATAAGTGTCTCGCTCCGATCAGACGCGGCGGCCGCTGGGCCCACGATCGGCGACGAGGACAGGTGTGCCAGGTCAGGTGACGCGTCCCAGCCTGGCGTGGTCGAGGGTGTTGGTGTAGCGCTCTGCGGCTTTGATGCTGAGGCCGAACAGGTCGCAGAGTCGGCGGGTGTCGCCGTCGGTGGCGATGGCTTCGTCGAGGATGCGGTCCTCGCGGACGGTCTGGGCGGACACGCCGAGGATGTGGTTGATCCAGCCGCCGCTGACTTGGCCGAGGCGCCCGGCGGTGCGGGTGTTGATGAACAGGTGCGGGTTGGCGGTGTTCGGCCATCGTGCCGCGCGGTGGTCGAGCCATGCGGTGAGCCGCTGTTTGACGGGCTCGGCCAGCAGCACGGTGTGGCTGGGTAGGTAGAGCCGCCCGTCGTGGATGTCGGTCAGATGCAGCGTACGGAGCTGGCCGGGTCGTGGCGCGTGGAAGGCGAGCAACGCGGCGAGGGCTGCGCGGACCGGCTGGTCGCAGTTCATGCTGTCTTTGACGATGGCCAGGTTCATCGGCAGTGGCTGACGGGTCTCTGGTCTGCCGGTGCGGATATGGGTGGTGGGGTTGACGAACACGACCCGGCGTGCCTTCGACACGCGGAACAGGGACTTGAGCGCCTGCCCGACGAGGGCGCGAGGACTGCCCAAGGCTGGCAGGGCAGCTTTGATGTCGTCGCGGGTGATCTCCCGCAGCGACCGGTGTCCTTCGGCGGCCCATCCGTGCAGCACGGGAATGGCGCAGCGGATGCGGATCTGGGTGGTGGTGCGGGACCGCGGCAGCGATCGCGGCGACGTGGCGCTGCCGTCGCGGAGCACCTCGTACCAGGTTCGGACCTCGCTGGCCATGGGTTCGGGCAGGCCCTCGAGGTGGTTGGCGAACCAGACGTCGAGACTGCGGGGCCGGTCATCGTCGAGCATCCCCGCACCGGCCAGCACCTCGAGCACGGGTTGGATGTTGACGTCGACCTGGGCGAGCATGCCCGCCTCGCTGGCTCTGATGGCCGCGCCGGGGGTGTCTTGGCACGCGAGCAGGATCCGAATGCCTGCTCGCGCGTCGTTGCGCCGGGTCTTGGTCCACCCGTGCGCGGCGGCATGCTCGAAACAGGCGCGGTCAAGCAGCGAGGCCAGTTCGGGGACGCGCGGCACCGCGAAACGGCTGACCTCGAACGTGTGAAGGCCGTGGCCTGCCGGGAACAGCACAAGCTGTTCGTAGGCCACAGGGAACACGCCGACCCTGGTGACCGCCGTGGCTGGCATTGGTGGGTGCCGGCAGGATCGGCGCTTCTGTCGGAACGTGTCGGCCAGGAACAGCTGCTGCCCGTGCCGGTTCGCTTCCAGCACACTTGGTCCGTTGCCATGGGGACGTTTCCCGGCTGCCTGACGCCAGCACAGCCGACAGAAGCCGTCGGCGCCCAGCGGCAGAACTCGGCGGCAGGATGGGCAGCCGCCTTGTTTATAAAGCTTCTGCCATCCTCGGCAGGCCTCACACCGCCAGCCGTTGTTACGGTTGGCGCCCCAGGCCAGGCAGTCCAGGCAACTACCCACCCGCTGTGGTGCGAACCGGTGGCAGGGTCGGCACAGCCCAGCCGAGTAGTAGTCGGTAGTCGATGCGCACCGGTGGCACGGCGGCGGGATGTGTGGCCCGCCGGGCATGCAGTCATAGCAGTGGCGGGAACGGTTCGTTGCGACCGGTTTGGTGCCGCACCCGGTGCAGGTTTTCGGCCGGGTCACGCCGGCGGCAGGCTGCGGTTACGTCCCAGCCGCGGCGCCACCACCGGCACTCGCGCCTCGGCCCCGGACGCGGCACGAGATTCCGGACGCCGTGCGGCCACCTTCTCCGGCTCCCGGATCAACAACTCCGACGGGGTGCAGTCCAACACCGAACAGATCACGTCCAGGTCGTCGAGCCTGATCGTGGTCGGCGTCGAAGTCCACAACGCAGACATCTTCCCGGCGCTGATCTCCAGCCCCGCCTCGGCAAGCCGGCGGCGCAGCTCGGTCGATTTCCAGATTCCTTGCTCGGCGGCCTTCATCCTCATGTTCCAACGCATCAGATCACCCCTCGCTGCTGGCCAACCGGTCCGCGACGCGCTTGTTCGCCTTCGCCCACGCGGTCTCGATGTGGTTGTCATGGACATGGACGTACCGGGTTGTGGTGGACAGCCAGTCATGCCCGAGAAGCTCCTGAACCGCCTTCAGATCCATGCCGCGGGCATACAGCGACGAGGCGCAGAAGTGCCTCAGCACATGCGGAGTCAGCCGCCCCTTCCACCCCGGCAGGTGAACCGTGACCGCGCCAGCCAGCCCAGACCGCAACGCGTCATCACCCACCCGCAGGCAACGCCCGCTCTGACGATCCCGGCGTTCGCTCGGCAACAGCGGCGCATCCGGATCAGACCAGTCATCGCCGAACTGGTGACGCACGTCGGCCAGCCACCAGTCCAGCAGGCTGTCCACGGCGTTGATCGCCGGCACCAGCCTGGTCTTCGGTCCGCGGCCCATGCTGCCCTTGCCGAACCGGACATGCAGCTTGCCATGCTCGCCGAGATCCGGTCGCCAGTCCCGGATATCCAGCATCACCGTCTCGCTGATCCGCAGCCCCGCCCGGCGCCACATCGACGCCGCGAAGTAGTCCCGGGCCGCCGGCAGGAACTTCCTCGCCCCCGGCAACGCCTCACGCCATCCATCGAACAACCCGCTGACGTCGTCGTGGCTCGGTGGCACCCGCGTCGCGGTCGCATACTCCGCCTTCACCGGCCGGTTGAACTCATCAATCGGCTGAACCAGCACATGGCCAGTCAACGCGTGCACCTCGCCCTGATAGCGAGCGATCACGAACTCGAAGAACCGGGCCAGCGTCCACGCCTTGCCCTGCACCGTGCTCGCCGCCAACCCCAACCTCTTGCGCTGGTGCACCAAGAACCTGTCCGCGTCATCGGCGGTAGTGGTCCACACATGCCGACCCAAGAACCGCAGGAACGCGAACACCACCGACCGCTCCGCTGCCACATGCGCATCGGTGATACCCGCACCGGCAGTCGCCAGCGCGTACTGGTCGACGAGCTCCTGCTCAAACTCGTCCAACTCCTGCGCAGTCCGCAACGGTCGAGCCGAACTCAACGACCGCACAGGCGCCAACGTCACCGGCCACGCTCCAGCTCATCCCAAATGATCACCGGTCATAGATACCAGAGACCTGTCAGGAATCCCGACGAAGGGTCAAACAATCACATGAACGCGCCGAACCCGCACCGACCTCGCCGCCTACCCAGTCAGGGACACCACACCGCCGAAGAACCCGCGGGAGTTCCGACAA
>NZ_JBEFTW010000084.1:0-4973 GCF_040196095.1 Actinopolymorpha sp. B17G11 | reverse complement strand
CGATCCGCGCCTGTACCCGGAGCATTCCCCGGTGATAGCTGGTGCCGGACGTCGCCACTTTCAGCTGGAGGCTAAGCTCCTCAGGCACCGCAACGAAGTAGTACGGCGCCGGACCGCGCCACTGAAATATCTCGCCGCTGAACTCAACCTCCAGGCGGCCATCGCCTGTACGCATCTCCGCCGCTGATGACTGGCGGCGCAGCGCAACTGTGAACTTCGCGCCCTCGCGTGCGGCGGCGCGGGCGTTCCGGGCCTTGGATGTTTGCTTCTTCGGCATCTCGGACTCTCTCCCAACGGGCCCACGCTCCGCAGGTCGACGACCTCGTTGTCGCTGCGGCTGGCCATGCTCAGACTCCTTCGGCAGCGCGCCCCTGGCCGCCGGTGATTCGGTCCAGATCCCGCACGGCGTAGCGCTGGTGTTCCCACTCCTCCTCCAGGATCGTGTGCAGGCAGGACAACACGGTCTCCTCCCAGTCGGGGGCGTTGGGGTTCGACCTCTTGCCGCTCAGATCTTCTGCGGTCACGGTGGCGAGGAAATCGGTCACCATCGCGACGCGGCTGGACCGAGCCTCCAGCACCTCCGAGTAGGTCGGAGTCTCGGTGGACTCGGGCAGCCCGGCGAGGGCGAGTGGATGGAACGGCTGTTCTCGCCCCTGCACCGCTTTGCCGAGCCAGTTGTCGGTGGCCAGCACCAGGTGGCGCAGGGTCTGGGCGAACGAGAACTCATCGTCGACGGAAATGTCGGTGGTTCCGTCCGGCATCGTCGCTACTCGTTGGAGGATTGCTTCCCAGGCCGTTTGGACTGCTGCCCACGCTGCGCGGAGCCCGTCCGGATCGGTGGCCCGGCGTTCGGATCGGCCGGGAAAACGGCGATTGAGCTCGGCGTCGACGAGGGGCACCACGTCAACGTCGTTGACCATGAACGATCCGTCGTAGAGCCAGGGTGCGTCGATCTCGGATCGGTCCACGTCGACCGCGCGCATCACGACTCCGGACACGTTGCTGCTCCGGAATCGGGCACCGCCTAAATCGACGCGGTCGAAACGAGCCTCCTGCAGCTTGACGTTGGTGAACGTGGCGCCCTGCAGGTCGTTGTCGGCGTTGAATTCGGTCACGCGTCGCTTCTTCCTGTCTGGTGTTGAATCGCATGATGATCTATCGGTTCCATCGAAGCGTCTGACAGACTGATTCAGATCTTCAATCAGTGAAAGGTAGCGGAGCAGAGAGACGTTGTCTACCAACCAGCAAGTACCTGACTACGAGCTCGACGACGCGCATACAGTCACGTCCGATCAAGAGCTCAGGGCCATGTTCGACCCCTTCCGTAGCGTCCTGCTCCAACTCCTGCTCGAACGAGCGGCATCCATCCAAGAGCTGGCGGTCGCAACCCGGCGACCCAAGGGCACTGTCGCTTATCACGTCCGCGTGCTGACCGCTGCCGGCATGTTGAAAGTGGTTCGAACGCACACCATCCGGGGCCAGCAGGAACGCTTCTACGGACGGACCGCCCGCCTGTTCAGAGTCGGTGAGATCACGCCCGAGCAGGTCGCCCTGATCCCCAACGCGATGCCCCAATGGGCCGCCGACACCATTCCCGCACACGAAGCTGACCAACTCCGCGCGATCAGGCGCTACGCCTGGATCAGCGAAGAACACGCCAACGAGTTCTGGGACCGAGTTCTCCAACTGGTCAACGAATTCTCCCAGCTACCCAGCCTCGACCAGGGCCAAGCTCACGCCTTCATGGCCGCCATCTATCCCACCACCCAGGCCCCACGCCTGCCAGAACGTCACGAATAGCCCCGCAGGGACCGACATCGATAGCCGTTCGACCATCGGGCCGATCGCCGTTCCATCCCGGCCCGTTCCGCCCGGCTCTGGCCAACGAACCCCGGTGTTCGCAGACGGCGCGCGGCACCGGGTTCATCCTGGTCGTCGAGAAACTGAGTTCGAGCCGAGCGCATCCGTCATCGGTGAGGAGCGTCCGGAGTGCGGCCGCATCGGCCCGCCGGTGGTGCGAAGCCTCAAGCCGTCCGCAGAGGGATCCGCGATCGGACAGGTCGGGTCAAGGTGAGTGCGGACGCGGGTGCGTGCTGTTGGCTGATGTGGCGGCCGGATTGGCCGTCGCCGACGCCGCGGTTTGGTAGAGAACCGTCGCTCGGCCTCACCCGTCGAGGGGTGCGTCATGGCTGCACTGTTGATCGGCTACGCCAGGGTGTCCACCGAGGAGCAGGACCTCACCGCGCAACGAAACGCGCTGATCGAACTCGGAGTCGACCAGACCAGGATCTATGTGGATCATGGACTGACAGGCACGAATCGGGACCGACCCGGGCTGCGCGAGGCACTGGCCGCCTGCCGGGCCGGTGACACGTTGACCGTCACCAAACTCGACCGGCTCGCCCGGTCGCTACCCGATGCTCGCGCCATCGCCGAAGACCTCACCCGACGCCAGGTGAAGCTGAGCCTGGGCCGCAGCGTCTACGACCCGACCGATCCGGTCGGGCGGTTGCTGTTCAATGTGCTGGCCATGGTCGCGGAGTTCGAGGCTGACCTGATCCGAGCTCGCACCCGTGAGGGCATGCGCGTGGCCAAAGCCAAAGGGCACCTGCGTGGCAAGCAGCCCAAGCTCAACCCACGCCAGGAAGCTCACCTGGTCGAACTGCTCGGCAGCGGCGAGTACACCATCGCCGAAGTCGGCGACTTGTTCGGCATCGCGCGAGCCACTGTCTACCGGGCCGTCCAACGCCACCGCACCGCATCGGTGACCGTCCCGAACCCGCCAACCGCGGCTGCTGGACGGCATCGCGCACCTGGCGCACCCGGCCCGGCCCCGCAGCCCAAGCCGGATCCCACGCACCGACCACGGCATCTCGCCCGCGACGACAGCAACAGAACAGGACCGTCATGACCAGCAAGACCCGCGCGTACACGGGCCGCTAACCAGACACCGACCACCACAGGGGCCGGCCCCTTCCGCACCAAACACCGACGCAGGAAGCCGGTCCTCAAGCGGCTCCTCTTGCGGACGGCTACATGGCCGGGTGCAACGTCCTCTAGTCTTCACCCCGTCTTCGATGCAGAGTGGAACCTGCGCGGAGCGAAGGGCGGGATCGACATGAGCAACAACGCTGGAGCCGCAGGCGGGGGCGCGATCTACGGCTTGGGCATCTTTGGTGCCTGGGTCTACTACTGGCAGCAGGCCGACGGCTTCTGGGAGTATGCATTGGCGATCATCCAGGGCATCTTCTGGCCAGCTTGGATGGTCTACGAGGCTCTTCGCGCGCTTGGCGCCTAGACGGTATTGACCCAGCCGGCCTGCGGTCGATCGAACGCATCGACTCACTGTCTGCTCGGCCCAACGCGATGTCTTCGCGCTCAGTCAACGTCAAGCACGGACCCTCCAGATTGCGTCACCGCCGCGGCCGGGCCCCACCAGCAGCGATCAACCGCCGGCGACCTGCAACCCGGTAGCAATCCCCGAGCGGCCCGCAACCAACCGTGCCCCGCCCATAGGCACCGCCGTTCGTCTCACCAAGCGATCCCTGACCGGACACCGACAGCTCGCAAGGAAAGCGAGACGAACGCACGGACATGCCGATGAGCGGGCATGCGAATCGAGGTCGGGCGCGCCCGCTGCGCGCTAGGCGATCTCCACCTCGATCACTTCCCAGTTTCGTGGGCAGGCGGCCACGAGGGCCTCGCCGAGAGGTCGCCGGAAGAGCAGATGACGAAATGACTTGAGCCTGTCCCCGAACACTTCGGGTGACGCAAGGACGTCGGAGGTGGACACCAAGGCGTCGCCGACAATCGGCGCCTCGTTCTCGCTAACAGGCAGCCACTTCCAGCGCCCACACTGTCCGCAGAACGACCCCGTCCTGTCGCCCTCGAACTCGCCGTGTCGCGCCCGCACAGCCCGCGCTAGATCCCCTGGCGGGTGCCAGGGTTCGACCGTTTGGGCGGGGAGGACCTGCTTCACCCCGGTGGGACCCTTGCGTGACTGGTGCACCTCTCCCAGCTCGACGGCGAACCGCCCGGCGATGTCGGCGGCCAGCCCCGCCGAAACGCAGACCACGTCGTAGCGCCAGTTCGGCATCCATACCTCGGCGCCCGGGAACTTGCTCCCCTGGATCACGAGCGCGCCTGACTGCTCGACCAGCGGCGTACCGCAGCCTCGACACCACCCGTCCTCGCCATACATCGGTCCCAGGCCATATGAGTCTTCGGGCCAGGGCCAGCCCGGCGTGAAGCGCGGGGAGAGGGCCACCCAGTCAGCCGACGATTCTCGCACCGGGCAAGTATCTAGGTGGACCGCATGAAGCGCACTCTCCTGCCGCGAGTCGCTCGGGGCCTCCGTCAGATTGGCTCAAGATCGAGTTCGACCAGGTAACCGTTGAAGTGCAAGTCGCCGCGGACACCTCGGTGCCGTCAACACGCTCTGCTGACCTGACTTCTGCGGTGCCCGGGACGGGGTAAAGCGTGCGCCTGTCACCGCCCGGTGCAGGCGCGTAGCGGCTGTAGGCGCACTGGATGCTTCGCACCTTCCCCTTGCGGACGACGGCGTCCTCTTCTAGGTCGTGGTGATCCTCTTGATGGGTGACTTGGGTGGCAAGGTCGCTTCCGATGGCGGCCTCAAGCCAATCCACATCTGGATCGGCGGCCAGGTTCCATTCGACGGAATCGTTGACTGAAAACGGCTCGCCGCAGCACTCCATCTGCCAGTCGGAGTACCAGACGAGGGCCACGCTGCAGTCTCTCACTGATGCGCACTCCTCTGCCGCGGAGCGTCGGGTCTCTCTCGTCTCAATGGACGCCGACCTCGCCTCGTCGATGTCCGTATGGGGAACCGCGGGTTCGAGCGGTGATCGCAACACCCGATGGGTGAGGGGTGTTGTGGGTGCGGTTCTCTTTGCGGATGGTTGCGGAGGTTCATGAGCGGTTCTGGGAGGCGATGGCGCGGGGGGATTTCGTCA
>NZ_JBEFTW010000083.1:0-5538 GCF_040196095.1 Actinopolymorpha sp. B17G11 | reverse complement strand
CCGTACATACCTCGGGACGCAAGAAGAGGGCCGCCCTGGTGGGTGGCCCTCTTCTTGTGTGTGGTGTCCGGCGGTGTCCTACTCTCCCACAGGGTGGCCCCTGCAGTACCATCGGCGCTGGAGGGCTTAACTTCCGGGTTCGGTATGGGACCGGGTGTTTCCCCTTCGCTGTGACCGCCGTAACGCTGTGAAACAGTCAACCACTGTACTGTTGTTGTCGCCCCGTGCCGCCGCTTGCTTTCCCCCCTTTGTGCTGCCACATCCAGCCCGGTGTTTCTTTCCCGGGTGGGTGTGGCGGGGGGTTGCGGTGTAGGCGGGGGGTGGTGGTTTGTTGTTTCAGAACCGCATAGTGGACGCATAGCACGCTTGTGTTTGGTGTGTGGCAAGCCCTCGGCCTATTAGTACCAGTCAGCTACACGAGTCTTTAGGTCCTCGCTTCCACCTCTGGCCTATCAACCCAGTCGTCTTCTGGGGGCCTTACCCGGTCGAGCCGGTGGGAGACCTTATCTTGAAGCGTGCTTCCCGCTTAGATGCCTTCAGCGGTTATCACTTCCGAACGTAGCCAACCAGCAGTGCACCTGGCGGTACAACTGGCACACCAGAGGTCCGTCCGTCCCGATCCTCTCGTACTAGGGACAGCCCTTCTCAAGTCTCCTACGCGCGCAGCGGATAGGGACCGAACTGTCTCACGACGTTCTAAACCCAGCTCGCGTACCGCTTTAATGGGCGAACAGCCCAACCCTTGGGACCTGCTCCGGCCCCAGGATGCGACGAGCCGACATCGAGGTGCCAAACCATGCCGTCGATATGGACTCTTGGGCAAGATCAGCCTGTTATCCCCGGGGTACCTTTTATCCGATGAGTCACGGCGCTTCCACATGCCACCGCAAGATCACTAGTCCCAGCTTTCGCTCCTGCTCGACCCGTCAGTCTCACAGTCAAGCTCCCTTGTGCACTTACACTCAACACCTGATTGCCAACCAGGCTGAGGGAACCTTTGGGCGCCTCCGTTACCTTTTAGGAGGCAACCGCCCCAGTTAAACTACCCACCAGGCACTGTCCCTGATCCGGATAACGGACCGAGGTTAGACAGCCAGTACGACCAGAGTGGTATTTCAACGTTGACTCCACCCTAACTGGCGTCAGGGTTTCACAGTCTCCCACCTATCCTACACAAGCCGAACCGACCACCAATACCAAGCTGTAGTAAAGGTCCCGGGGTCTTTCCGTCCTGCTGCGCGTAACGAGCATCTTTACTCGTAATGCAATTTCGCCGGGTCCGTGGTTGAGACAGCGCCCAAGTCGTTACGCCATTCGTGCAGGTCGGAACTTACCCGACAAGGAATTTCGCTACCTTAGGATGGTTATAGTTACCACCGCCGTTTACTGGCGCTTAAATTCTCCGCTTCACCCCCGAAAGGGTTAACGGGTCCTCTTAACGTTCCAGCACCGGGCAGGCGTCAGTCCGTATACATCGTCTTACAACTTCGCACGGACCTGTGTTTTTAGTAAACAGTCGCTTGGGCCTGGTCTCTGCGACCTCCACCGCTTCCCACAGCACGTGTGGTAACGGTTTCGGTCCCCCTTCTCCCGAAGTTACGGGGGCATTTTGCCGAGTTCCTTAACCACGGTTCACCCGATCGCCTCGGTATTCTCTACCTGACCACCTGTGTCGGTTTAGGGTACGGGCGGTTCTGTCACTCACTAGAGGTTTTTCTCGACAGCATGGGATCACTCACTTCGCCTCAATCGGCTCGGCATCAGATCTCAGACATACACAGGACGGATTTACCTACCCTGAGTCCTACATCCTTGCCCGCGGATCAGCCTTTCGGCCTACCATCGCCGCGTAGAGCTACCCTCCTGCGTCACCCCATCGCTTGCCTACTACCGGATCGGGCCACACACACCCCCACACACACCCCGAAAGGCGCGCACAGGTTCGTCTGCTTAGCATCACCGGACTCAGCATGGGCGCAACAAAACCGGTACGGGAATATCAACCCGTTGTCCATCGACTACGCCTGTCGGCCTCGCCTTAGGACCCGACTTACCCAGGGCGGATTAGCCTGGCCCTGGAACCCTTAGTCATTCGGCGGAGGGGTTTCTCACCCCTCTTTCGCTACTCATGCCTGCATTCTCACTCGTGCAGCATCCACGACTCGGTCACCCGGCCGCTTCCCACGCCACACGACGCTCCCCTACCCATCCACACACCCAAACCAACACACCCAAAGGCGCGCGGCTAGGCACATGCGTGAATGTCACAGCTTCGGCGGTCCGCTTGAGCCCCGCTACATTGTCGGCGCAGAATCACTTGACCAGTGAGCTATTACGCACTCTTTCAAGGATGGCTGCTTCTAAGCCAACCTCCTGGTTGTCTCTGCGACTCCACATCCTTTTCCACTTAGCGAACGCTTAGGGGCCTTAGCTGATGATCTGGGCTGTTTCCCTCTCGACCACGAACCTTATCGCCCGCAGTCTCACTGCCACGCTTCAACCTACTGGCATTCGGAGTTTGGCTGATTTCGGTAAGCTTGTCGGCCCCCTAGACCATCCAGTGCTCTACCTCCAGTAGGAAACACGCAACGCTGCACCTAAATGCATTTCGGGGAGAACCAGCTATCACGGAGTTTGATTGGCCTTTCACCCCTACCCACAGATCATCCCCCGGCTTTTCAACGCCGGTGGGTTCGGGCCTCCACGCAGTCTTACCCACGCTTCACCCTGCCCATGGGTAGATCACCCCGCTTCGGGTCTAGAGCACGCGACTCAACGCCCTATTCAGACTCGCTTTCGCTACGGCTACCCCACAACGGGTTAACCTCGCCACGCACCACTAACTCGCAGGCTCATTCTTCAAAAGGCACGCCATCACCCGAAGGCTCTGACGGATTGTAGGCACCCGGTTTCAGGAACTATTTCACTCCCCTCCCGGGGTACTTTTCACCTTTCCCTCACGGTACTAGTGCACTATCGGTCACCAGAAAGTATTTAGGCTTAGCGGGTGGTCCCGCCAGATTCACACAGGATTTCAGGGGTCCCGTGCTACTTGGGAAACATTCAAGGAAGCCGTCACATTACACCTACAGGGGTATCACCTACTACGCCAGGCCATTCCAGACCCTTCAGCTTCCGCAACGGTTTATCACTTCCCGCCAGGTCAGCAGCCCCAGCAAAAACGCTCCCACAACCCCGCGCAGGCAACACCTGCCAGCTCTCACACCTACACGGTTTAGCCTCATCCGCTTTCGCTCGCCACTACTCACGGAATCACAATTGTTTTCTCTTCCTACGGGTACTGAGATGTTTCACTTCCCCGCGTTCCCTCCAACACCCTATGAATTCAGATGCTGGCGACTGGGCATAACCCCAGCCAGGTTTCCCCATTCGGAAACCCCCGGATCAAAGCTCGGTTGCCAACTCCCCAGGGATTATCGCAGGCTCCAACGTCCTTCATCGGCTTCTGGTACCAAGGCATCCACCGAGTGCCCTAAAAAACTTGCCAAACAACACCAACACAAAAACCCTCAAAAACACAACCCAACAAAATCAAGCCATGTCCTCAAGAATAAAGATGCTCGCGTCCACTATGCAGTTCTCAAACAACAAACACACCAGAAAAACCAGACACCAACCCCACAAAGAAGCCAGCCACCTGATCTCTCAGGACCCAACAGCGCACCACAACACCCCACCAACCAGCCCCCACCCCTTCCACACCCACCACCACCACAACAACAGCAGCAGCAGCAGGCAGTACCAGAACAGAAACCAACCAGCAAAGGCGCCAAACAGTCGACGTTCCACTAACAAGCAGCAGACCAACCGCCCACAACAGACCCAGAACAACTCCAGACCCACCAGACGACGACCCACCTGCTCCTTAGAAAGGAGGTGATCCAGCCGCACCTTCCGGTACGGCTACCTTGTTACGACTTAGTCCTAATCGCCAGCCCCACCTTCGACCACTCCCTCCCACAAGGGGTTAGGACATGGGCTTCGGGTATTGCCGACTTTCATGACTTGACGGGCGGTGTGTACAAGGCCCGGGAACGTATTCACCGCGGCGTTGCTGATCCGCGATTACTAGCGACTCCAACTTCACGGGGTCGAGTTGCAGACCCCGATCCGAACTGAGGCCGGCTTTTTGGGATTCGCTCCACCTCACGGTCTCGCAACCCTTTGTACCGACCATTGTAGCATGTTTGCAGCCCTGGATATAAGGGGCATGATGACTTGACCTCATCCCCACCTTCCTCCGAGTTGACCCCGGCAGTCTCCTATGAGTTCCCGGCATAACCCGCTGGCAACATAGGACGAGGGTTGCGCTCGTTGCGGGACTTAACCCAACATCTCACGACACGAGCTGACGACAGCCATGCACCACCTGTGCAGGACCCTTACGGACCCCGTATCTCTACGAGATTTCCCTGCATGTCAAACCCAGGTAAGGTTCTTCGCGTCGCCTCGAATTAAGCAACATGCTCCGCCGCTTGTGCGGGCCCCCGTCAATTCCTTTGAGTTTTAGCCTTGCGGCCGTACTCCCCAGGCGGGGCGCTTAATGCGTTAGCTGCGGCACGGAGGACGTGGAAAGTCCCCCACACCTAGCGCCCAACGTTTACGGCGTGGACTACCAGGGTATCTAATCCTGTTCGCTCCCCACGCTTTCGCTCCTCAGCGTCAGGTAAGGCCCAGAGAGCCGCCTTCGCCACCGGTGTTCCATCCGATATCTGCGCATTCCACCGCTACACCGGATATTCCACTCTCCCCTGCCTACCTCTAGCCTGCCCGTATCGAAAGCAGTCCCACAGTTAAGCCGTGGGATTTCACTCTCGACGCAACAAACCGCCTACGAGCCCTTTACGCCCAATAATTCCGGACAACGCTCGCGCCCTACGTGTTACCGCGGCTGCTGGCACGTAGTTGGCCGGCGCTTCTTCTGCACCTACCGTCACTCCCGCTTCGTCGGTGCTGAAAGAGGTTTACAACCCGAAGGCCGTCATCCCTCACGCGGCGTTGCTGCATCAGGCTTCCGCCCATTGTGCAATATTCCCCACTGCTGCCTCCCGTAGGAGTCTGGGCCGTGTCTCAGTCCCAGTGTGGCCGGTCGCCCTCTCAGGCCGGCTACCCGTAAAAGCCTTGGTAGGCCATCACCCCACCAACAAGCTGATAGGCCGCGAGCCCATCCCTGGCCGAAAAACTTTCCACACCCACCCATGCGGACAGATATGAACATCCAGTATTAGACCCAGTTTCCCAGGCTTATCCCAGAGCCAAAGGCAGGTTACTCACGTGTTACTCACCCGTTCGCCGCTCGAGTACCCCCGAAAGGGCCTTTCCGCTCGACTTGCATGTGTTAAGCACGCCGCCAGCGTTCGTCCTGAGCCAGGATCAAACTCTCCGTCGAAAACCAACAGAAAGCCCAAAACAGGCCCCAAAAAAACACAAACCCACAACACACAAAAATGCGCCATGAGCCAAAACAACACAAAACCATCGACTATCGGCACGCTGTTGAGTTCTCAAAGATCAGGC
>NZ_JBEFTW010000082.1:0-5752 GCF_040196095.1 Actinopolymorpha sp. B17G11 | reverse complement strand
CCCCAACCGGATCCAGCTGGATCAACCAAGTGGAGCGCTGGTTCGCCTTCCTCACCGACCAACTCCTACGCCGCGGCGTCCACAAAAGCGTCCAAGCGCTGGAGAAAGACGTCCGCGAGTGGATCAAAAACTGGAACGAAAACCCCAAGCCCTTCATCTGGAAGAAGACCGCCGAGGAGATCCTCGACTCCCTCGCCCGATATATCGCACGAATTTCAGGCGGAGGACACTAGCGGGGAGTCGTATTCGGCGGCAGAGAAGGCGTTCTCGCGGGCTTTGCTCCAGACGGCGTGGTAGGTGGTTTCCTGGAAGGTGCCGCCGTACTTGCCGACGAAGATCCGCCCGTCACGGTGGACGCCGAACTGCTCCAGGTGTGCTCGTAGCAGCTCGGCAAGGTTCGGATGGATCGGCACGGACCGCGTTTCCTGGCGGCCCCGGTGCTTCAGCGCCCGACGCTCCCGCGATGTGCCCGAGTCCGTCCAGGCGCTGCCAGCACGAGGGTTCGAGGCGGTGAGCAGAAGGTCACCCCAACCGGACTCGGGCAGGCAGACCAGGTTCTCCCTGCGGAGGTCGACGGCCTCAGATGGGCGGAGGCCGGCGTAGTACATGCAGCCGAAGAATGCCTTCATCCGGGCGCCTCTCTCGCCCTGTCCGGCTACGGCGTCCAGGAGACGGTCAGCCTGCTGGCGGTTGACCACGACCCTGGCGTCGACGCTTTCGACGGCCTTGGGCAGCTTCCAGCTGATCTGGTCGATCGGATTCTGCCGGAGCTGCCGCAGTTCCACCGCGTAGGCCAGCATGTTGTAGAGAACCGCTCGCTTTCGCGTGATGGTGTTCCTCGCGGCACGGGTGCCATCGAGCTTCAGCGACAGCGCGTCCAGCGCGGAGCGGACCAGATCGGGCCCGGTCATATCGTCTTGCAGGTCCGCGAGGGAGACGGTGTTCTGCTGCAACCAAGCGATGACAGGTGCCAGGTCGGCGGGTGGGACGTTGGAGTCGCGCTCGGTCTTCACGCACACCCACTCGTACATGGCTCGGCGAATCTGGGCCCGGTCTGGCATGCCGCGTCGCTTCACGATCAACGCTGGCGTCACAGTTGCCACTGTCTCTGCGATGCTCCGCCGTGAGTTGCCGGCCGCGGTGGACCACTTCATGTCGACGTAGGCGCACACGTGCTCGTACCAGGATCGTGCCTGCCGTTCGCGTAGCAGGGGCTCCGGCAGGCCGGTCACCTTGTCGAAGGCGACACCCTTGTTGGCGTACGCCAGCAGCGTGCTTCGCTCGGCTTCGGCCAGGGCGCGGGTAGCGAACGTCGACTGATGCGAAACACCGTCTACGTTCCATCGAACCGTGTAGGTCGGCTTCTTCTGCTTCGCGTTCTCCTGCTTGCTCCGGCTGAGGTTCTTGCGTACACCCCAGATCCGGACCTTGTGCGAGAGCGAGGTGCCGCCCGTGTGGGCGGCACCTCGCTGCCGAGAAGTCTTCATGCGGCCTCCGTGTAGGTCTCGATCCATGCGTCGAGGTCGGACCGGCGCACCCGGACGTCACCGTTGGGCAGCTTGATACAGCGCGGCCCCTTTCCGATCTGGCGCCAGTGGTAGAAGGTGCTCCGCGATACGCGCAGCTCGGAGCAGACTTCGGGGATGGTGAGCTTCTGGTTGGGGTTGGGCTCAGCCATGCTGGTTGGCACTCCTTTGGTTGCAAGGCGAAGGAAGTACGACGCTGGGTCGACTTCGCGTCGTGACGGGATCAGGCGTGCAATGCCTCGGTCGGACCGCCGGGTCAGAGTGGAGCGGCATGCTGATCAGCCGGCAGTGAGGCGATCGAGGCCTCGAGGACGTGGCCTGGGCAGCGGTGCGGCCATGCCGCGGACCAATGACCGGTGGGTGATGCGGTGGGCTTGGCTGGTTGAGAGTCCGCTGCTGGTGCCGGCGATGACGAGCTGTTCGGCGACGTCCGACTCGTCGAGACCGGACCAGTCGAGTAGGCCACCGACCTGGTACGCGAGGGCGGCGAGTGCGCATTTGCGGCCGTCGCGCATGGTGGCGAGCCGTTCGGCGCCGCGCATGATGACGGTGGTCACGTAGGCGGCGGGCCCTCGTCCCGAACGGCCCTGTTGAGGTCTGGGCGAGCGCGGGACTGGCCGCGTTGGATGCCGTGACGTGACGCGGATGATTTCGCGGGCAAGCCAGGTGGGCAGCTGACCGGGGCTGGCGATGTCGCCGGCGACAACCTCGTACGGGCCGGCGGTTGCGGTGGCGCCGGGAGCGACACCGTAGGACCAGCCGGCTTTGATGTCGATTTGCCAGGCGAGTCCGTGGTCGCTGAGTGCTTGGCGGAGGCCTTGTACGGGTGCCTGGTACCACAGGTGTCGTCCCCCGGAAGGGGTGTCGACGGTGACGGGACGGTGTCGTGGTCCGGCAGGCCAGGGGTGCTCTCCGCCGCGGATGTGGGCGAGGAGGCGGAGAGTGTCGCGGCCGTCGCGGAAGCCAGAGGGGTCGTTCCACTCGTGTTCGGGGATGGGTTCGGCGACCAGGTTGATGCCGGGCAGCAGTCCGGTGGCGAGGTCGTCGGGTATGGGGTCGTGGTGGTTGTCGATGTCGATGAGGACCAGGCCGGAGGGTCCGGCGGCGACGCCGGGGATGGCGTCGGGCTGGGTGTGCCACCAGCTGGTGATGGTGGTCGGGTTGGTGGTGGCGGCGCGGACGCCGTGGCACCACCTACCGGCGGGCAGGCACGGGCACTGCTCGATCGGGTGCGGCGTCGTGCGGGTGGTTCGGCAGGTACGGCAGTTGCCGAATGGTCGGCGGCTGGCGGGTGAGAGTGGGAACACGTGCCAGCCAACGTCGGCCAGCTGGAGGGCGAGACGCAGCCCAGGCTTGTCCTCGGTGGGGGTGAGGGTGGCCTGGCGTGGCGTGGGTGTGGGGATCCATCCGGTGTCGGTGGGTGAGCAGGCGGGGTGTTCGGTCTGGCCGGCGTAGACCGGGAGTAGCCGGGTACGGCAGCGCCGGCAGCGGGGTTCGGACATGCGACGGGCCTCCCTTTGGGCGCGGGGGCGGGGGATGCCTACGGCCCGGCCACCGCGGCGCCGACAGTGACGGCAGGCGCGGGCCGCGGCGCGGCGGGCGTGCAGGCTGTGTGGCGCGGCGACCGGTCGGTGCGGCGGAGGTTAGACATCCCCCGCCCCGGTCGGGCGATGTTGGCGCCGGTTGGGACGACGTGGGTGGCTCGCAGATTGTGAATGGGCCGGGATTGATGTCACTGTTGTCACCGGCCGCGTGTTTGCGCAGGTCAGGCCGGCTTTTCGGGTGGTGACATCAGCCCAGTTTTGTTGTCACCTGATGTCTCTGGGGCCGGGTTGTTGTCACCGGGGTGGTGACATCAGTGACGACAAGGTGACAACAGAATCGGCTTGTTGTCACCGCCGAAAACCGGGCCTGACCTGCGCAGATGTCTCGCGGGTGACATCAGTGACATCAGTTCTCCTCCTTTTGAAATCTA
Source organism: Actinopolymorpha sp. B17G11 (assembly GCF_040196095.1). Classification (NCBI taxonomy): domain Bacteria; kingdom Bacillati; phylum Actinomycetota; class Actinomycetes; order Propionibacteriales; family Actinopolymorphaceae; genus Actinopolymorpha; species Actinopolymorpha sp. B17G11. Next base: position 2,251 of record NZ_JBEFTW010000082.1, on the reverse strand, counting down.
AGAAGGAGAGAGAGCCCTTAGCCCTGGCCGGAGAGCAGGTCGGGGTCGGTGATGCGCTGCAGCCGTAGAGTGCGGCGCTTGTTCGTCCGGTCCGGGCGGATGTCGACGCCGACCTTGCGCAGCGAGGGGGCGATCTCCCGGACCTTCCGCCCGACCGCCCGCGCATCCTTGGGCAACTCGTCGACAGGCAGCCCGTGCCGCTCGCAGATGCCCCGGAGGACGGTGAGCAGGTCCTCGGCGGTGCCTTCCCACACTCCCGGCTCGAAGGTCCCCCCCGCATGGCAGGGTCTGAGGGTGGCGGCGTGCCAGTGCAGGGCCCGGGCGAAGGTGTTGCCCTCGATCAGGGCCATGCCCAGCGCGGCGACCCGGGCGCGGTAGGCGGGCAGCGTGGCCCACCCGGTCACCGTGTCGACGGCGGCGAGTACTTGGGCGAAGTCGGCCATCCGCGGCGGGTCCAGCAGCTGCACACTCGGCAGTTCCCGTACGACGCCGGCTACCAAGTCCAGTACGGCGCCGAGCGCATCGGGGATCGCGTCGGCGCGTGCTTGGGCGATGTCGGCTTCGGCACGTCGGTGTTCGATGACTTCGGGTTCGACGAGCAGCATCCGGTCGGTCAGGTCCCCGGCGAGGTCGTGCTTGATGGCGATGGTGGTCATCGCGATCACCCGGCGGAACGAGAACACGGCGATGTCTTCGTCGGAGTGCAGCACGCGCTGCAGTACGGCGTCGCCGGTGACCCCTTTGCAGAGGGAGTTGGACAGCCAGTCGGGGATATCTGTGACGTTGTCGAAGGAGAATGCCCAGGAGGCGCGGGCGAAGATTGCCCACTCGCGTTTGTCGGCTGGGCTTTCTCGGTCTTCGGCGGGCTGGGGGTCGATGAGGGCGAGCAGGCAGCGGATCAGGTTGGACTTCGCGGTGCCTTGTTCACCTTGGACGAGCAGGATCGGGTGCGGGATGTCGGTGAAGTACGCCGCGACCACCCAGCCGAGGACCAGCCGAAAGTCGTCCTCGGACAGGTTGACCAGTGTCCGGAGCGGGTCGAGTGTGCCGCCGCGGACGGGTTCGACCAGGGGGTGGGTGAGTTCGGAGCGGCGGAAGATCACCGGCGAGGACGGGCAGATCTCCCATCCGTCGCTTGTGATGCGGATGCACTGCCCGGTCTCGGTGCCCATGTCCACCACCAACGCCTCCTCACCGTCGCCGGACCCGTCGGAGGCGGTGGTGTCGTTGTGGCTGCCCATGCGGAGGAACACCGGTTGCGGGTCGAGTTCGCTGGCTTCGCCTTCAAGCACGTTGATGCAGTCGGACAGTGCGGAGCCGGTGGCGACCTTGCCGGTCTGTCGCCACAGGGAGTCGGCGAGTTTGGCGCGGATCCCGGACCCTGATTTGGAGGCGAGGGGGACTGCGAGGTTGGGGCCGAGCCGGGGGACGGCGTAGGTGCGGCCGTCGGTGGAGCGGATCAGGCGGTAGGCGTCTTCGGCCATTTGCATCAGGATCTGTGCCTGGGTTGGCCCCTTCCCATCGGCGGACGGGTCGGCGGCCATCCCCGCCGGCTCGTACGCGCCGGCGTCGTCGGGCAGGTCGTCGTGATCGGCAGCCACCACAGTCTTGAGAACCTCTCTACGCGCGAAGGGTGGGCGAACGGTTGGCACGGACACGTGCGGCCAGGCACACCCGGAGAAGAGGGCATGCCTGGCCGCCGTGTCAGTCATCGAATGTGCGGTTAGAAGGGTGGTTCGTCGGCGGGTTCGGGTCCGGCGCCTACCGGCTCTGGCCGGGTCCGGGTGCCATTGGCCCACGGGTCATCGGGCGCGGTGGCGGGTGCGCGGCGGACCCGTTTCGGTGTGGCGGTTGCGAAACTCAGCTCGACGCCCACGGCGTCGGCGGTCAGCTTCCACGCCGACCGGTTCTCGCCGGTCTTGGCGTCCTGCCAGTGGTCTTCGGTGAACCGGCCAGCCACGACCACCCGGTCGCCCTTCTGCAGGCACTCGGTGACGTTCTCGGCGAGCTGACGCCACGCGGTACAGCGGACGAACGAGGTGTCTCCGTCGGTCCACTGGCCGGTCTGCCGGTCATAGTTGCGGGAGTTGACCGCGACCGTGAACGACACGACCGCTGAGCCGTTTGTCGGAACTCCCGCGGGTTCTTCGGCGGTGTGGTGTCCCTGACTGGGTAGGCGGCGAGGTCGGTGCGGGTTCGGCGCGTTCATGTGATTGTTTGACCCTTCGTCGGGATTCCTGACAGGTCTCTG
>NZ_JBEFTW010000081.1:0-6005 GCF_040196095.1 Actinopolymorpha sp. B17G11 | reverse complement strand
CCCCACGAGTACCTCGACGACCTCACTCCAGCCAGGGCCGAGGAACTGCACTACATTCACAGAAGCACACCGACAACCGTCGGGTGACTCAGGAAACCGAGTCCCCGGACACGCCGGGAGGTCTCAGAGGGCTGCTGTCTCGCTCTGGTTGATCCCACCCAGATGTGGCGGCCGGTGACACGTCTCGTGCCGGCAACCCGATTGCCGTTCCCAGCCGCTACTTCTGTCATAAAGTCTGTTGGCACTGATCCGACAGGCCGCTCAGGAACTCGTTGCACAAAGAAGGTTGATCTGCGCTCAACGCTCGTGACCGATGTCGGCTGCGACAAGTCGCGAGCGGACGCCAAGCATGGGCCAGGCGTCCCTGGCCGGTGGTCCCGAACATATTCCGTTGCCGACCTGCGCGCCTCTTCGTAGCATTCGACCGCCATGACAGGGATATCTCAGCAGTTGGTGTGGTCGAGCGCGGAACGCACGCTCGGCGAGAAGCTCATCCACGTTGAGTTCGTAGGCCTGGAGTCCAACCACCTCTACAGGCTCGTCACCACGGAGGCACGGTCGTACTCCCTACGCATCCCGCGTCTGGAACCAGATCGCCTCACGCCATTCTGGCAGTACCTGCAGGACACCTTCGGCCTTCGCTATGGCACACAGCTGTCGAATGTCGGCCCGCTGCTGCGCGCCATCGACGACGACGGCATCCTCCAGACGCCGCGTCCAGTGGCAACCACCACGGTCGGCGCCAAGTCGGCCTACATCTTCACCTGGGTGGACGGCACGTCCTGGGAATCGGGTGAGTTTCCGAACACGAGACAAGTCCACGAGCGTCTCGGCAGATACCTGGCGCACCTGCACCAACGCCGGTACCAGACGTTCGGAACGTTCTCTGAACATCGACTCGATCCCACCGAGTTCGTCGTCCGTACGAACGCAAGCCTGCAGAACACCATCGCGCGCTTCTGGACCCACCGCCCGGACCTCGGCGAATGGTTCGACCGGCACGCAAAAACGATGAACCCGGACGTGTTCTCCGGGCACCTGTCGCCGATCATGCCCGATTTCGGCGCCAACCAGTTCGTCTACCGCGATGGTGCGCTTGCCGGCGTGGTCGACCTCGACTCTTACGTCATCGGCCCACGCGAACTCGAACTCGCCGGCGTCGAACTGTGCCTCACCCGGCCGCAGGACTTCCGCCGCGGCTACGAAGCAATCCTGTCGCTGCCGCGGTTCGAGACGTTCCGGAGCTACTGCAGATTCTGGATCCTGGTCTGTGAAGCGGCCGGTGACCCGGACCTGGAGAAGTTCCTCACCTCCAACACCTACTTCGACTAGTGGTTGGCCCGACGACGACTACGCCGCTGTCTCACCCGGGGAACGTCAACCGTCGATACCTGGGCGAGCACGACGGCGACCATGCGGGTGTCCGCAAGGGATCCCTCAGCGGACACCGCAGCGGTATGCGGCCGCCAGCGGGTGGTCGTTAGCGTTTCACTGGCCGGTGGTGCCGTCGATCGCCTCGCGGATGATGGCGGCGTGGCTGTTGTGCCGTGCGGTCTCCTGGATCATGTGGGCCAGGATCGCGCGGAGGTTGACCGGCGCGCCCCAGGGCGTGGTGACGACGTCGTCCAGCCCGCCTGTGGCCACCACCTTGCGCGCCCGCTGGCATGTGCGCATGTACAGCCCGACCAGCCAGGCCGCGGTCTGGTCGGGGTCCGACCCGGAACTCGGCCTCCGGTAGCTCCCCAGATTCCCGTTCAAACAGGACACAACGCTGTCCGGTTCCCTCCCGTAGTGTCGCCGCCGAGTTCGGGCGTTCGACCGCGGTGGAAGCAGAGCCAAGATGACCACTTCCAGGGACACGGGACGAGACGGAGAGTTTGAGATGGCCACGATCTGGTGTTCGGCAATCGCGGCGCAATACCGGTCAACCCTTGAGGACATGGCCATCGTCCTGCGCGGTTGCCCAGATGAGCTGTGGGAAGCGAGCATGTGGGAGGTGAAGAAGGCTGACCAATGGGCGTGGCCTCCGACGGATCGTGATGGGCGACCGTTCGATGACCCAGCGGTCCGCGAGCGCAAGTTCCAGGCCATGTGTGCAGTGTGGCGAATGGCCTACCACGCGCTGTACTTCACCGATCTCGATCTGTCCACCGGGCAGGCTGATTGGGCACCGCCGGCCCCGTTCTCCCTGCGCGACGAGGACGGCTACGTCGTTCCGCCCACGTACTCTCGCGACCAGGTGCTCGGCTACATCGACCACTGCCAGCGAAAGGCCGACAAGCTCTTTGGCGACCTGACCGATGATCAGGCGGCCGCACAGGTCGACGAGTCGCACCGCTCCGCTGGGACGCCGCTGGCGGACGTCCTCGTCGGAGGCGTGGTCCACCTCCAGCTTCACTCGGCTCAGGTGCGCACGTTCCTCAGAAGCCAGGGCGTCCGTTGCGCCGACGAGTGAGCACCACGTCAGCGGCGTCTGATCCATCTGAGGTCAATACAACAATGCAAGGGAGCTGGCTCGGTGCGAGGACATGAGGGTCTGGACGCTGCCGTCCTGCTGTTACGACGCCAGGGAATGATTGCCGAGGGAGAGTCGGTAACAAGCAGACGCCTGTCCGGCGGCACTATCGCGCAGGTTGTGCTGGTAGCGGCTCGCGACGGTCGCCGATGGGTGGTGAAGCACATTCCCGGGCTGCCTGCGTCTGCACTGGCTGCCGAGGTCGAAGGCCTGAGCGCACTCGGAGCCAGCGGTACGGTGGCCGTCCCGCGAGTACACCACCAAGGCGACGACGCAATCGTCATGGAGGCCTTGCACCCAGCCGATGGCGACAGCCCGACGTTCTGGCAGCGGCTGGGGCAGGACATCGCCGGCCTGCATGCGGCAACCCGGACGGACCGGCACGGTTGGCGAGACGACAACTGGCTGGGCGGGCTCCCGCAGCACAACGGATGGGAAGCCGATGGCCACCGCTTTTTCGTCGAGCGTCGGGTGCTGAGATTTCTCGGCGAGCCGCGGGTGCGCCAGGTGTTGTCGGCGGCGGACCGACAGGCCATAGAGCACTTCTGCCGACGACTGCCCGACCTGGTTCCGGTGATGCCTGCCGTCCTGCTCCACGGTGATCTGGGCCAACATAACGTGCTCGCCGGCCCAACCGGCCGTCCTACACTGATCGACCCGGCCGTCTGCTACGGCTGGGCAGAACTCGACATCAGCATCTTCTGGATGTCGAGTTCTGGCCAGCGATCGTCGGCCGTGGACCGGTTCTTCGCCGCATGGCAGGAGGCCGCCGCGCCGGAACCCGGCTGGAAAGAGCGGGCGCCCCTACTGTCCATCCCCGCGGAGCTGAGCGTCCTGGCCGAGTTCGGGGACGTGTGGGGCACCGCAGACCACCTGCGCGCCACAGTCGCCCCGTTCCGTAGGCAGGCTCAGGCGATACCCGCGAATGGCGACAAGAACAACGCAGACGGTTAAGTACACCCCTGTCGCGCCGGTTCTTCGAGGATGAAGTTGCTTCCATGTTGGGAGAGGACCCACCTGTGCCCAGGACGTCTGAACCTACGCAAGAGCTTGTGGATGAGATCAATCAGGCGCACGGCGTTCGCTTTGTTCTTCGCGAGCGGTGCCAGGACGGGTTCGGAGGAGCTTGGCTGTTGTCTGACAGCGATGGCCGGCGTGCAATTCTGAAGCTCAACACCGACATGGCGCGGCATCTGCCGCAGCTCATCGACAGGATCCGGGCCGCTGGCTATCCGACGCCGCGATGGCTCGCGGCTGGCGAGACCGTCGACGGCACTGCGTACCATGTCGTGGATTTTGTCTCAGGCGAGCCGATGTCGCGTTCCCCATTGACACTGCGCGTGGTCGAGAACCTGATCGAGGTGATTGAACGCCAAGCCGGCCTTGATCCCGATCCGACGGTGGATTGGGCCGGGTATGTCTGGGACTGCGCGTTCGGCAACGGCGAGAACGATCCCCGGCCGATGACGCGTCAGCTCGGCCAGTCAGGCATCGAGTTGATCGAGCGCTTCGACGACCTGATCGCGCCGTACGCCGGTCTGGAGTTGCCTCGCATTGACTTGGTGCACCGCGACCTCAACACCACCAACGTGATGCGCCAGCACGATGAGATCACCGGCATAGTCGACGTCGAATCAATCGGCAGCGGTACCCGGGCGCTGGACTACGCAACGCTGCTACCCAGGGTCCTGAAGCAAGGAGCCAGTCCTGAGGTGATCGCTGCCATTCGGCGGGCAGGGCAAGCGGTAGCAGGCCCTGGCGTATTTGCGGTTTGTGGAGCCGCCGTGGCATTCGACTCGGTTCGCTCGGTGTACTACCAGGGCCGCGACAAGCTGCCTGGCGTATTCGCAGGTGTACTCATAGACCTGCATCACTTCGCCACCGCCCTGTCGGACGGCTAGATGGGCCAGCGATCGCTCGCGAACTGCCCGGTCGCGGGACCTGGCCCCGCGATCACCGGGCAACTGGCTCTGTCGCCTTGCCTGCCCGGTTCACGATCCCCACACGTACGGTGTGGGCTGATCAACGTTTGCCGTCGGAGAGTCTTGCCGCGACGGCAAACCAGTTCGGATCAGTTTCCTCATACGGACAGGCCCGTCGCGCCGCTTGCCCGGGTCACTAGGCTGGCACGCGGACCGCTTCACAGAGTGCCTGGATGATGGAGTGTGTATGACGCTGACGCTGGTAGGTGACGGCATCGAGAACCCGTGGAACGCACGAGTGATGAAACATGCCGCCGCGATGTTCGGGTGATCTTGCCACTTCCGTGACCACGCCGGGCTTGTCGGAGCGTGGCAGGACGCGGGATTCGACGGCGATCTCGACCCGCTCTCGACGCCGGAGCTGGTTGGCGGGTATCGGCCGCTGATCGCGCTGGACAATGTGCCGGGCGCCACGGACGTGTACGGCTTCCGTGCACCTGCCGGGCAAAGTCCGGCGCTGGTAGCCGGGAACGAGCGCAGGGGCGTGGCACACGATGTCGTCTCGGCGGCACACGCCTTCGTGCAGATACCGATGGCGTCGCGCAGGCTCAACACGGTGAACGTGGCGGCGGCCTCGGCGGTGGCGCTCTACTATCTCTCACGCGGTGGCGGTGGCAGGCTCCATATGAGCAGCCAGCCGCGGAAGCGGCGCCCGGAGCTGTTCATCGTTGGCGGCGCGGACCATGTGGAACTGGGCAGCGCCATCCGTTCCGCCGGGGCGTTCGGGTGGGAGCGGGCCATCCTTGATGATCGCGCGGGGGCATGGTTCGGCAGTCCGCGCGCCGTCCGCACTGAGGGCCGCGCCGCAGCCCGCAGCTATCGCAACCCGATCAAGCTGGTGCCAGCAAAGCCAGGCGGCACCTGATCTTTCGAGGAGGTGTGCGTGGTCACGCTTCGGCGCGAGGGTGTACCTCTGCACCGCGCCAACCTTGCCCGTGGCCCGCGCCAGGCGCTCGTCATTCCGGACGAGAGCGCCGTTGATGTGGCGTGTGAGCCGTGGGACCGGTTGGGCCGCACGGTGCGCTTCGTGCACCTTGACCTACCGGCACGGGACTTCCCTTATCACCTGCGCCTGATCGCTACCATCGCTCTCGCGGAGGTTGCCCGGCAGGTAGGGCAGCGCCCGCGCCCCGCACGCGGCTAGATCCTTGCGGTCCGGATCGGGCCTTTATTCCGATTACGGATACGTGTACGGCACGATGGCCAAAGGCAACGGCTGTCGCCAGGTATCCCTGGTGATCTGAAACACCGTGAGGAACGTTAGACAACGAGGGGAGCGGTGCGATTAGCGAGTCGTTCGAGCCCGCGGTGATGGGCATGGGTGGTCCGAGAATCGCGTGGTCGAGCCTGCCGGCAGACGTCCGTTCCGGGCTCGAGAGGACGCTAGTACCCCGTGGTTGAGATCTTTTGACGGTTCGTTTTGGTGAGGATCTGGTCGGCGGTCTTGGTCCAGACGAAGGGGTGGCAGCGGTCGTTCCAGCCGGTGATGAATTGGCGGATCTTGGTGA
>NZ_JBEFTW010000080.1:0-7233 GCF_040196095.1 Actinopolymorpha sp. B17G11 | reverse complement strand
GTCAGACTGAAGAAGAACGACGCGACCATCGGCCCGATCGTGAAGATGACGAACCCGAGAATCGCCGGCATCGCCAGGACGATCCCCCAACGGCGTTCCAGCCGCCCCTGTCCCGACAAACGCCGTCTCTGGAGCGGCCGCCGGCCTGACGGCAGCGCCGCGTGTGTTCCCGTCAGTCTCACCGGGACCTCAGAGCTCCTGGGTCGGATTCCAACCCTGCAGCAGTCCGTCGATCTTCGGGACGGCCGACGCCATGGTGTCCTTGACGGGCTCCTTCCCGCCCTCCACGCGTTGCAGTGCCGGGGTCAGCACCTCGTTGATGTTGTCCATGTTCTTCAGTCGTTGGTTGAATGCGGTCGTGGCGTGGTTGAGTGTGTAGTCGACGACCGCGGTCTTGTACTCCGGCGGGTGGACGTCGTTGTCGATCCACGAGGCGATGGCGTCGGGATCGGTGTAGTACTTGCGCTCCAGGGGCATCCAGAGGCCGTTCTTGTACAGATCGACATTCTCCGGATCGTTGTGGAACAGGTAGAGCTCCACGGCCTCGTCCAGATGCTTGGTGCTTGTGAAGATGACCGACGGACTACCCATCGACGTCGTCTTCGGCTCCTGATAGCTCGGTAATACTCCGATGCCGAAGTCGACGTCGCTCTGGGCCATGTCCAGGAGTATCCACTGCCCGTCGAACACCATCGCGATGCGTTTTGTCCTCAACTGCACAGCGGTGGTCGGGGCGTTGTTTCCCAGCTGCACCGGTGTCGGCGCCACCCGGTGCTCGTACATCAGATCCTGCAGGTTCTGCAGTACCTCTAGGGCTTCCGGCGTATCGAGCAGGCACTTGGTGCCCGCCTCGTCGACGACATCGACGCCGTTGCTGCGCAGCAGGCACTCCCACGTCTGGACGAACTGAACGCTGGCCGAAACTCCGAACTGCCGGACTTGTTTGGGATCGAACCCCGTCTCGTCGGGTCGCCTACCCTCCTGGTCGTAGGTGAGTTTGTAGGCAGCCTCGACGAGATCGTCCCACGACCAGGCACTTGCGGCCTCCGCTGGCGGATGTTCGACGCCCGCCTCGTCGAACACCGGTTTGTTGTACCACAGCAGCGCGACCTCGTTGGCCGTCTGCGTACCGAACGACTTGTCCTTGCCGTACCAGAAGTAGGTGCCGGGCAGCCGGTCGGCCAGCTCGGGGTGCTTGTCCAAGTAGGGAAAGAGATTTACCAGCCTGCCCTGCTCCCCCAGACGGTAAGCCATCGGCGCGAGCATGTACGCCACGTCAGGTGCCCGGTTGCTCGCCACCAGTGTATTGACCTTCGTGTCGTACTCCTGCGGCGTGTAAAGCGGCTCCGCCGAGGCGCCGGCGTGCTTGCCCTCGAACTGCTCGAGCATCGCGTTGACGGCCTTCTGCTCGAAACTCGAGCCCCAGTACATGAACTGCAACTCGACATCATCACCGCCGCCACTTCCCGAGTTGCAGCCGGTCAACCCATGACCTGCCATGCCAGCAGCTGCAGTCAGTCCGCCAAGTCGCAGCAGGTCGCGTCTACTCCAGCGGGACCCCAGCATTGCGGCGGGTTGCCGTCTCATCCCTAGCGCCATTGCCAATCACCAAACCCTCGAGATTCAGAACTCCTGTGAGATACCAAGCAACGTGCGGATGCCGTCGAGTTCGCCCGAGCGGACGAGGCGGACCGAGGCCTCGGCAAGAGCCTTCGACGGCCGTTCGCTGGTAACAGGACCGTTGTCCTCGGCGCGCCCAGCGGCCGGTAGGGGCGACGACGAGGGCGTATCCGGCGGACGGCGCCGCGTGCGCCCGCAACGCCGGAAGGCCGGCGAACCCGCCGGCTGCTGTCAGGGCCGCGACTCCTGCCGCGATGCATCTTTCGGTCGCCTGGAATCGGCGATCGCGGTCTCGGCATTAAGCAGTAGTATCTATTCCATGTGCCAGCCGTATAAGCCTACCTATCGTCCCGGCGGTGGTGGGGAATTGCCCGCATAGCCGCATCTCCACCGCGCACTTAGCCAGACTTTGGCCCGATCTAGCCAGCGGCGGGGCGCGTTCGGAGTGAAGCATAAGTCATACTCATCAAGAGAAGTAGATGTCAGACTGACCGGAACCTGTCGCATGACGGCATGGTCACTGCGCGAGGAGAGATTCGAGTGGTGGATGAGGTGCCATCGAAGAGCGCGCCGCCTGACCCCGATCCCGAAGCGCGCACGTCCGACGTGGCCACCGCGCCAGGTCCTCGCCCCACGGAGTCGGCGGCTTCAGCGACGTACCGGCCCGGCTATGAGGTGACCGCGGAGCGAGTACTGGAGCTGATCACCACGCTCGACCTGCACCCCGGTGACCGTATGCCCACCGAGAACGAGCTCGCCAAACGCCTCGGCACAAGCCGTACGGTGGTCCGCGAGGCAATCAAGATCCTTTCAGCACTGGGCCGGGTCCGCGCGCAGAAGGGACGAGGGTTGTACGTGGCCGATGATCCCGGAATGCTCGGCGGCTCCGGCAGCCCGTTCTTCCTTCCGACCGACCTCGAGCATGTCTACATGCTCTTCGAGTTCCGCCGCTCCTTGGAGATGGAGGCGAGCCGGCTCGCCGCGAGACGAGCCACTCCGACCGAGCTGCGAGCAATCGAGCAGGCCGTGGACGACTACCGGACCGCACACCAGACCAGCGACAGCGAGTTGCTGCTACGCAGCGACGACAACTTCCACGCCAATGTGGCCGCGGCCGCACACAACTTCTTCCTCGCCGTCGCGATCCGCGAGGCGCGGCGCCTGCAGAGCCAGTCCAATGTGATCGGCCTCCAGAGCACACTCGGCGGACATACCGCGGAGGCGGTGGAGGAGCATGCCGCTGTCTACGTGGCCATCCGCAACGGACAGCCGGAAGCTGCGGCACACGCCGCCGCCGACCACATCGACAACACCCTCGAGGACTACCGGCAGGAGATCCAACGTCGAATCTTCTCTCGAGCCGTTCCAGAATAGGCAACAGCGCATCGTCGAGCCGTCACCGTCGCATCCATGAAGGGCTGACATGAAGATCACCGGCTATCGCACCCTGACGACTGTCCAGGAGTGGGGACGGCCCGTCGGAGACGCGAACGGAATCTTCGCCGACGGGATCACCTCGGTTCCGATCATTCAAGTGGAGACCGACGAGGGAATCACTGGCACCGGGTTCGGCTCGCATGTGCAAGTGGAGACGATCTTCGCCGCGATCGAAGGCGAGGACCCGCGCAGCGTCACAGCACTGTACGACCGGATGTTACGGCGGACGTTCAAAGCGGGTCACGGGGGAGCTGTCTTCTCCACGATCGGCGCATTCGACACCGCTCTGTGGGACATCAAGGCGAAGGCCGTCGGCGAGCCCCTGTGGCGACTCCTCGGCGGACGCGACCGTGTCGTACCCGCCTATGCTTCGGGTCTCGACATCGGCCTGAACGATGACGAGTTGGTCGCGACCTACCAGACCTACGCCGACCATGGGCTGCTCGCGGCCAAACTCAAAGGCGGCCTCGACGTCGAGCGGGACCGGCAACGGCTGACACTCGTCCAAGACGTACTGCGCCAGGCCGGGGGCGGCCCACGGCCAGGCCTGATGCTCGACGCGAACGAGTCCTGGAACCGCAAACAGGCGGTTCGTCACATCAGCGAACTCGAGCGCACCCTGGACCTCGTCTGGGTCGAGGAGCCCGTCCGGCGCTGGGACGTCGACGGCTTGGCGACAGTCGGGCACGGGATCCGAGCTTCGGTCGCCACAGGGGAGAATCTCACCGGACTCGAGCAGTTTCGTCCTTTGCTGGTGGCGGGAGCGGTGGACATCGTCCAGGCATCAGCGTCCTGCGGAGTGACCCACTTCCTGCGAGTCGCCGCCACGGCACATGCCCATGACCTCCCGGTCAGCCCGATCGGCAACATCTCCGTCGCGCTCACGCACGCCGCGACCTCGATCCCCAACCACCTGGTGACCGAACTGCAGGACCTTCAACCGCCGGTCGGAGTGACCGTTGACCGGCGGATCGAGCACGGCGCCCTCGTTCTCGGAGACTCCGCCGGAATAGGCGTCCAGGTCGACGAGAACGTGATCAGCACGCGCGGCCACCAGCCGAACGCCCAGCAGACCGTCGGCCCGCACGTCCGGCCCCCACGTGCCGGGCTTCGGCTACTCACCGCCGCCGATGGACACCAAAGTTGACGCGGCGGCTGACGCCCAGTAAGACCCGTCGGGAAACCGGTATTGCGTGACGGAGCTCTCGCGGAGCTGGGTGGAGTAACCCGGCCTCGAGGGCAGGACGTATCCGATGCCCGCGCCGCCGTCGCGCACGACACACGGGTCGGTGAAATGCTCGTGCAGGTGGTCGACGAACTCGGTGACGCGGTTGGTGAGGTCGCTCGATACGGCAACGTAGTCGAGCACGGACACGTGCTGGACCATCTCGCACAGTCCGACGCCGCCCGCATGAGGACAGACGGGCACATTGAACTTCGCAGCGAGGAGCAGGACCGCGACGATCTCGTTGATGCTGCCCAGGCGCCCAGTATCCAGCTGGCAGAAGTCGATGGCGTCGGCCTGAAAGAACTGCTTGAACATGACCCGGTTGTGGCAGTGTTCGCCGGTGGCGACACCGATGGGCGCGACCGCGCGGCGGATGGCCGCATGGCCGAGGATGTCGTCTGGGCCCGTGGGCTCCTCGATCCACAGTGGCTCGAAACGGGCGAGCGCCTGAACCCATTCGACAGCCTGGCCGACTTCCCAGACCTGGTTGGCGTCGATCATCAACTTGCGATCCGGGCCGATGATCTCCCGCGCAATGGAGCAGCGCCGGATGTCGTCGCTGAGGTCCGCGCCGACTTTGAGCTTGACGTACTCGTACCCGGCATCGACCGCCTCGCTGCACAGCTTGCGCAACTTGTCGTCGCCATAACCCAGCCAGCCCGCGGACGTGGTGTAGACGGGATAGCCGGTGCAGGCGAGCTCGGCGACCCGGTCGTCCTTGGTGCCTTCCCTGCTCCGCAGGATGTCTATTGCCTCCTCACGGGTCAGCACATCGGAGAGGTAGCGCAGGTCCGCGATGTCGACGAGCTGTTCTGGAGACATGTCGGTGAGTAGTTGCCACAGCGGCCTTCCGGCGTGGCGTGCGACCAGGTCCCACGACGCGTTCAGCACGGCGGCCAGCGACAGGTGGATCACGCCCTTCTCCGGGCCGAGCCAACGCAACTGTGAGTCCGAGGTCAGGAAGCGGTATACCGCGCCCATGTCCGCAGCCATCACATCGACATCCCAACCGACGAGACGCGTCGCCTGTTGCTGGGCTGCCGCCACGACGATGTCGTTGCCCCGGCCAATGGTGAATGTCAGGCCGTGACCGGCAAGCGGTGCATCAACGGTGTCGATGCCATCGGTGTGCAGAGTCACATACGCAGCCGAGTAGTCTCCGTCTTTGTTCATCGCGTCGGAACCGTCGCCGGTGAGCGACGTGGGGAAGCGGACGTCTTCTACGGTGACACCAATAATCTGCGGCATGAGACCTCATCGGTTGGACCTGAACAGGAAGGTTGAGTTCAAACGAGGGTGGGTTCAGGCCAGCTGGACCGCCAGGCAGTTGAGTTCACCTGTTGGGCCGGCTTGGGGTAGCCGCACACGTAGGCCGTCGTTGGTCTGCTCCCAGGAGGTGTCGCCGTGACCGAGTAGGCGGACCGCGTGCACGTTGTCGGCTGGGGTGAGGGTACGGATCAGGGCTGAACCGTCGGTGGGCCAGCGCATGAGGAAGGCGTACACGGTGTTGTCGCGTTGGGTGAACCGGATGTCCTGGGCTGTCCAGTCAACCTGGTCTTCTCTGAAGTGGTCGATGATGACCTGGCTGGGTCCTTCACCGAAGACTCGGAAGGGGCTGGTGCCGAAGATGCCTTCTCCACAGATCGCGATCCAGCGGGCCATCTCGTCGAGTAGGAAGCTGCACTCGTCGTCGATGGTGCCGTCGGGTTGTTGCAGGATGTTGAGCAGCAGGTTGCCGTTCTTGGCGACGACGTCGACAAGGATTTCCAGCACGTGGCCGGCGGTCTTGTAGCGTGCGCGCACGTCGTAGAACCACCCACCGACACAGGTGTCGGTCTGCCAGGGGTCGGGCCGGATGTCCGGTTCCTGGCTGCGCTCGATGTCGAACACACCGATCTGCACCAGCTTCGCCTCACGTGTCTTCTGCGTGTATACGGCCTGGTTGACCCCGCCATGAGTGGCGGCGCTGGTGTTGTACAGGTGGGCGACGGCCTGCGCGCCTGCTGCGTGCCCGTCGGACTCGAACGGCAGCGGCCCATCGCTGTAGAGCAGATCGGGTTGGAACTTGTCGATCATCTCGGTGACGAGGTCGAGCCAGCGTTGGTGCCACCAGGTGTTGGGCGTATACCAGGGATCTTGGACGGGCTCGAGCTTCTTGCTGTAGTGCTCCAGGTTGGGTAGGTAGAGGTCTTCGTAGCTCGGGTCCGATCCGTCGTACGGCACGCCCTTGTAGGGCCCGTTCTCGTCCGCGCCCTTGTTCGTGGCGAACCAGCTGAACGACGCACCAAGGTGTTCGCTGAGCCCGAACCGCAGTCCACGTGCGACGGCGGCGTCTCGCCACCCTGCCACGATGTCGCGGCCAGGGCCGACCTTGGCGGAGTTCCACCGGTGCAGGGCCGAGTCGTAGTTGAGGAAGTTGTCGTGGTGCACCGCCTGGGCGACGAAGTACTTCGCGCCGGCCGCGACATAGCGGTCCATCAACGCCTCAGGGTCAAACTTTTCGGCCTTCCACAGTGCGACGAGATCCTTGTATCCGAAGCGTGACGGATGCCCGTAGGTGCGCAGGTGGTAGAGGTACTGGGCCGAGCCTTCGCGGTACATGTGCCGTGCGTACCAGTCGCCGAAGCGCGGTACTGACTGCGGACCCCAGTGCGACCAGATCCCGAGCTTGGCATCACGGAACCACTCCGGAACCACGAACCCGGCCAGGGACTCGATGGTTGGCTGGAACGGACCAGCAGCGAGTTGCGCGTTCATGGTCGATGACCCTCCGATGAGTCGGCCGCGGTGTGGGTGGGCGGGTAGCTGGGCGCCTTACCAGAGGCTGGATCTGGCGAATCGGCGTGCGATCTGGTTGGCGAGGACGAGCAGGATGAGGCCTACGACGGAACGGAAGAGTCCGATTGCTGCGGCGTAGGAGATCTGTGGTACGGCGGCGGCGAGGCCGA
>NZ_JBEFTW010000079.1:0-7856 GCF_040196095.1 Actinopolymorpha sp. B17G11 | reverse complement strand
GCTGCGCGATGGATGGTGCGTTGGAAGCCAGTGATCAACGCATTCGCCATCACCTTCGGTGACCGCTGGCCGGTGACCGAGACCTACTAACACCAACCGCCGGAAACACCGTTCGTGTTACGGACCCTCACCAACCTCCTGACCGGGAACAACTAGGCGCGGCAAGTTGCCGGAGGACCGCGAATCGCCGTGATGGCGGGCTTCCGACGGTCATGGTGTCGGGCTCGCGATCATCCGATCATCGGCATGACCACGCGGAACGCGGCATGAGAGTGCGTTTCAGATCACGCCTTGGCTGCCTCGGCGCGGACCCAGGCATCGAACCGCTCGGCATTCTCGCGCTGTGCTGGGATCACATTGCTCAGCGCATAGTCGAGCTGCGATTCCAGGGCGTCGGACGGTCCTGCATCCATGAGCAAGAGGGCCTCAGCACGGGCGAAGAAGATCCCCTGGTGGGCCCTCTTCATCATGCCGAGGTCTCCGTCACGCAGACGCGCCATCATCGCGTCAGGAGAGAACATGCCATCCAGTACCGGCCACCCGGCCAGATCGAGTTGCACGTTCATGTCGGCAACTGCCACGCGGGCCGACTCATCGTCGAAGACCTCCCACCAGCCGTCAGTGCCTTCCGGAGTCCCCTCGGGGTGGAGCCGCTCGCGGTAGAGCCCGAGTGACTCCGGCACGGATTTGGGCATGCCGGCGCCCAGGCTCTCCGCCTGCCACCTCAACCACGGCTCCGGGGCAAAGGCCAGGTTCACGACGCACCGCACCTGCTTCGCGCTGCTGAAGGACGAAGACTGAGCATTGACGACGGCGCAATCACCGGCAGTCGAAGACTTGCGCCAGGTGGGAGCCGACCCCCGGTAACCGTGACTGCGGGCAACGGGTCCCAGGTGGTCGCGGAGTGCGGCTTTCAGAGCGTCCTGCACGGTCACAGGCATACACTCCCACGCTGACGGCCGACCGCTCATAGGAGGAGCGAACGCGCGGATCGCGGCATGAGCGGGCAGCGTCAGCGTTCGACGTTGCGATGAGTTAATGATCCGCCGTACGCGCGCAGTCGCTCTTGGAGCGCGTCCATGACGAAGGTGGTCCGCTCATCGGGACGACCCTCGTACGACGTGACGACGATCATCCACGGCAGTCCGCTGGTCTCGGGGTACGCGGCGTTCATCTGCCCATCCATTGCATAGCTCACGTAGGTCTGGACCTTGGCCTGGAAGGAGTTCAACTCATCGTCAGTTCCAGTCCAAGGTGTGTCTCGCACGATGTGGAGCTCGGCCACCGCTCGGTCCTGCGACAGGCTGATCACGTCCATCTTGAGTGGGTCGAAGTCCATGGAGCCGAGCCTCGCACAGACCTCGGCGCAACGCCCGCTCCTCGGCACGACGAAGCGCACGGACGGCAACTCCGCCTCAGTTGAACCTCCGATGCTTGTGAGCGCTCATCGGCATGACCGCGCGGATCGCGGCATGAGCGGGCGTTACGAGTCGAGCGATTCGCTGAGAGCGGCGACTGCTGCGGTGAGTTCCTCACCCGCGTCGATTGTCAGTTCGATCTCAGCAGACCAGTCGATCGAGTCGCGAATCTGGACTAGGAGCCGAACGTGGCCGTCGTGCTTCGCCGTGAGGGTCAGGTCGCCTTCAAGGGATGACCAGGTGCGCGCGCCGGCCCACCCTCGCCACGACTTGGCCATCGACCGGAAGAAGTCGGTCAGGCCGTCGAAGCCGTCGCCGTTGTGGGCATAGACCCATGACTCCGCGGATGGTGGGGCGCGATCGTGCCGATGAGCGTGCGGTCGTCACGCATCGCAGGCAGACTGGCGCCGTGTCGGATGTAGTACAAGTGATCGGCCACGCGCGCAACGGTCTCGCCCCCGGGACGTTAGGCGTCTCTCTGATGGCGTCGCGGACCAGGCTCTCTTCGCCGTCGCGAAGGGTGGTCTGACCGCCGGCATGTCAGTGCGCCGCTCCCGGCATCTGCGGAAGACTCGCAGCATGTACGAATGCCCGGTCTGCGGTTCGCGCGAGCTGACCGTGCCTCCCTACGAGGTTTGGCCGCTTCCAAATGGCACGGCCCTCACCCCGCCTTACGAGGATCTGCTTGGC
This sequence comes from Actinopolymorpha sp. B17G11, assembly GCF_040196095.1. Classification (NCBI taxonomy): domain Bacteria; kingdom Bacillati; phylum Actinomycetota; class Actinomycetes; order Propionibacteriales; family Actinopolymorphaceae; genus Actinopolymorpha; species Actinopolymorpha sp. B17G11. The sequence continues at coordinate 5,748 of NZ_JBEFTW010000079.1, read as the reverse complement.
CGCCCTTCGTATGAGGTGTGCCCGAACTGCGGCTTCGAGTTTGGGAACGACGACAACCCGGGGACCGCACAACTATCTTCGTTCGAGGCATACCGCGCTGAGTGGCAGTCGGAAGGATCACCTCGGTTCTGGCGCGATCGGCCAGGTCAGTAGCGCCCTCAATTCGGCATGGTCGTGGTTCACGCTCGGCGGTATGTGCGTGACTTCTTTCAGGGATAGTTGGTGCCGTGACGATGACGGCAGAAGACTTGTCGCCGCGTTGGTGAGCGAAGTGCCAGAGGTGCAGCCGCTTGTGCGCGAGCACCTGGAGGATAACGAAGGGGTGTTGCTGCACCTGCTGAGCGCCGACCTCCGGCGCTACGCCATCCAGGCGTTCGATACGGGACGCACCGACGTTCTACAGAGGCTGTTAGTGGTGCTCGACCGCGCTCTTGTGGACGGTGACGAGTACGTCAACAACGCCATGGCCGTCTCGTTCGTGGAAGACACCGGCTGGTGGGAGCCCGCCATGCAGCCCTTCATCGAGTCCTGGCCGCTGGGCCTGCAGGCCGAGGCCCGCAGACAGAGGGAATCGTGACGAACTAGAACGCACTCAATTCGGCATGACCGCGACTTACTATCCGCGGCATGAGCGAGCGTTTGTGGCGCAGCGCGTGGGACCGTACGAGGGTGGCAGACGGGACGTGGCCGGAGCCGATGAGGACGCGGCTCCGACAGGGCCGGCTACTCCCAGCCGGCAGCCAGCGCGGAGCGGGTCTCCTCGATCGTCGCTCCCCGGTACGTTCCACTCTCTGGGTTGTAGATCAGCCACGGCTGTTGAAGCGACCCGACCAACCACGAGTCGATCCAATCGTCGAGCAAGTACTCCTGCTCGAAGAACGGCACATCATCGTCGGGCTCTACTGGGTTGGGATCCCACCCGAAGATGCGGCCCGAGGGGCAGTGCACGAACGAGTAGATCGCGCATCCCCAGTGGCACAGGGGCATCAGTCCGGCTGGCATCCCTGGCCAGTTCCCCGTCGCGACCTCACTGAGGATGTCCACCGCGGTGCGGTGCATGTCGTCAGTGAAACCGCCCTGGAGGCCGAGTAACCCATAGCCCGGTCCGAAGCCACCGTTCGCCACCGAGTACAGGTCCTTGAGAAGCGCTGGAAGCGGGGCGCCGACCAACGACTCGGCTTCCTCGATGGCGGCCCGATCCGCCGAAGGAGGAGGCGGCAGCAAGCGGTCGAGAAGTCCCCTCTCTGCTGCAGAGGCGTACTCGTCGGTCCCGCGGGTGTAGATACGACGGTCGCCGCTGAACATGCCGGCACCCTCGAGCTCGACGCCCGGAAGTCCCGGCACTTGGTCTCGATGCTGGCCAGCCGCGATCAGTCCTCGCACGCGCCGCAAGATGTCCTGTGAGTCGGTCATGCAGGCGATTCTCGATCCCGCCACTCTGCTCCTGCAACGCACAGCGCCGCTCCCGGCGCATCCCCGCGCCGATCGAGGGCGAATCAGGGCTGCCGTGGTGGGACGCTACGCCCCGACAGCGGCATGTGCGGTCGGTTCTTGCTACTCGGACGTCCGTCCGCGTGCCTTCGATTCGCGGTGTCTGAGCCTCCGCCGCAGTTGTCCCTTGAACCGTCGCTGCGCCGTCTCAGTCGCAACAAACTGGGGATCGTTGGCGCTTTCGAAGTGGCCGTTCTCAGCTTCGTCGCGCCCCCTGATCGGCATCAACGAGCCGGGCCAACTCGTCACGCAGGGGCGGTCCGGTCGGCAACCGATCGGCCCAGTCGGACTTCGGCGAGTTCGTGTCCACCCGTCCAGTCTGGCTCATCGGTGGGGTTACGGCTCGTCGCCGCGACCGCGCGATCAGCGGCATGTGGGTGGCGCTACTTGCGGCTGGCTGCCACCCTTGATGCGTGTCTGAGCGTGAACGATTGATCGGGATCGTCCAGCGGCTGATGGATGGCGACTACTCCAGCGACGAGGAAGTCGACAGTTTGGTCGCCGAGTTTCAGGGCGGCGTTCTCGACCCCGCAGCTACCGAGCTGATCTTCTGGTCGACGGACCACTTCGATCACGAGCCCACGTCGGCCGAGGTTGTCGACCGAGCCCTGCGTTACCGTCCAATCGAGCTCTGACAGCGGCATGAGCGAACGCTTCGAGGCCGGTGGACGTCTACGACTGCTGGACAGGACACAATGTGCCGGTGTCTTGGTTCCGTCGACATAAGCGCCCCGAGGGCGGGACGTCCCCCGTCGTGCGAGGTCCCCATGACGACCCGTCCTTGTCGGACGATGAGTTGATCGCCAGGAGAACCCATTGGTTCGAGACACGGCGCGCAACTTCCACCACGGGCTGGAAGCTGCCGAGGGCACACTTTGGGCCGGGAGTTCGGTCACGGTCCGACCGTAGTCGACGTACCGACGCGGAGCATCCGCTCATCGGCATGACGGCCCGGGTCGCGGCATGAGAGTGCGGTTAGTCGGACGCTCCGGGGAATGTGGTGAGCCCGCCGCCGGGCATCGACACCCACATCCGTCCTAAGGGACCGGTCAGTTGCCAGGCTTCGTAGTGCTCGTCCATCGGAACAGTGAGCAATTGCCCGGACTCGAACACGAGACGCAACGCACCGGTCTTGAAGCCCACGCTCGATAGCACCTGCTGCCCGACCAGGGAAGTCAAGGCGTCGGAGGCCGAGACTGTGCCGTCTTCGTTGCGAGTCACGGCAGGGGTCTCGGTCCCCGGAGCCGCGGCGGCCCTTACGCTCGCGGCGGACTCAATCGTGAGTGCGGACCCTCCTCCGAAGTTCAGCACGACCGTGAACTCGTGGGCATCGACCGACTCCAGTACGCGCGCGCGTAGCCCGAGCCACCACCGGTCATCGAGTTCCTGCTCGACCTCACTTCCCACGAGCGCGAGTTTGTCACGGGCGATGACCCGACACCCGCTCATCGGCATGATCGCGCGCGGATCGCGGCATGTCAGTGCGGTTGATCGGAGTCTCTGGAGTGGGCTCCCACCGTAGGAAGACCCACATCTCACCGCCCTGAAGGTCGCGCTCCGCGTGGTCCACCGCCTCGAACTCCGAGGACATGTCGGGCAGGAAATCCGCCAAGAAGTACGTCTCGGACTCGGCCACGCACTCGCGCTGGAGGGGCCCAACATCGCCCTCGTACAGAAACCGAGCGGCGACGTGGGCACCACGATCCAACTCACCTCTGTATTCGACGGCCACGCCTCGGAGATCGGGCGTTACGTGGTCCCACAGCGCCCGTTGCATGGACAACAGAACCGGGGTGCGAAGGTCGTCGCTCACGAGTCGCAGTCTGCCCCACGCAAAGTCAGCCGCGACCCGCACATCGGCATGAGTGCGCCCGGACAGCGGCAGATGCGGATGCTGAGATCGCGGGGACGTGCTGGCACAGAAGGGCAGATGGGCTTCAGTCTCGAGCACCGCTGGCGGAGCTCTACGCTGACGTCCGTGCACCACAAAGTGCTGGTGGAGGCAATCGCGACCGCATCCATGAGCTACGACCAGTCGAGTGACGCAGATGTCGACCCTGATTGGGCCGTCAAGATCATGGAGGACCTGGTGCACACCTTGAGCCAGTTGTCCGATGACGACCGGGCACAGTTCCGGGCAGACCTCGAAGCGCTCGCGGCTGACACCCCTGCCGACCCGTTCTATGACCGTTGGCGCTACTGGTACCGAGATCTCCCAGGTCTCATGGGATGAGACGAACCAAAACGGGACTAAGCCCTATCGGCATGCGGATGTTACGCGTTGAAGTAGGCGACGATGTTTGCCCACACCGCAGGAGGATCGCCGTCACGGCGATCGGTGGCAGCGGGAGCCACTACGTGTCGAACACTGTCGGCACCGGTGAAGTGGGGGTGCGGCTTGACTGCCGGCTTGCGCTTGCGACTTCGCGAGGCCGCTTCGCGGCACCGGCCGAGGAGTTCGGTGTTTTGGTGAGCTAGCCACGGGGGCAGTGACTCTGCGGCGGGTTCCAGGTCGAGCAGGGCCGACTTCGGGTCCTGCAGAGCGTTCATGACAACCATGCCTCGGCACCACGTCAGGCCAGCACGATCACCTGGCCCCGCCAGCCACGTGCCGATGCCCAGGTCGAGCGAGTGCACCGCATTCCGAGGTTGTCCTCGAAGCAGGGAGGAGACGGCGTACAGGAGCCACGTGTCTGGTATCCACGCCCCGCCGCCCCAGCCGATCCAACTCTTGGTCCAGTCGTAGACAGGGCGCCAGTCTCTGGCCTCGACTCCAGCCAGCGCCTTCGCGCGGCACTCTTCACCCCATCTGGCTACGTCGCCACCCGGGACCTTTGCGGGTTCGAAGGTCATGCCGTAAGCCTGCCAGGCGCGTTCTCAGACGCCCTCACGGCGGCAGATGCGTGCACTCGTGGTGCGCCCGTGGCAGCGTATGCTCGTGTCCTTCGACGTGTTCTTTCAAGGTTTCGACGACGGCGATGATGGCTCGGGCGGCGATGACCTAATGCGCCAGATCCTTGAGCCACACATCGTGCGCAAGGACCCTGCGCACGACTTCGCCTACGTGGAGTACGGCGACGGCGACGCGGAGGTGTACATCGGCGATGGCCGCATGATGGCCACTCACGTCTCAGGCACAGACCCGTGGCATCTACTCGTCGAAGGCGCTCGCGCTGCCGGGTGGGTGATCCTTCCCGTTGGATGCGCCACGTGCCTGACTGACGAAGCACAGCGGCCGCATTTGCCCGACGAACTCCGGGCGGACGCCGTCCTGGTCGCGACAGGCGAGGACCTGCTCAGCGTCATCCGATCCTCGTAGTAGTCGCCCTCGCAGCGGCAATAGCGTGCGGCCCGACCTAACTCTGCTTGCCGGCCTAGGTTGGCCCTTGCCAGAATCCGGGTCTCCACCAGTACAGGGAGGTCCTGTCACTCGGCCAGTCGCTGAGGCTATGCCCGTTTGGTTCGAATGGTCCGTCACCTGGGCCAATCGGGTGGAAGTACATGTCCGGCCGTTCGTCAGGCCGCGGCTCACGAGCGCGTTCTGCCCTGGATGGATCCGAAACCCCGAGACGCGCATAGTTCGACTGACCTTCGAGCAGTGACACCTTGTTGGCTCCGCCCCTGTAGTCCGGCCAGCGGAGCTGAACCACGTCGTCCTCCCAGCGACAGATCGGACAGATCTCGGACATGCCGGTGCCGAGTTCGTGTACGACGTAGCCGCAACAGGGGCACGGCGTTGACGGGCTGCGTTCGGTGTCCGTCGCCTGGGTCATGACCTCATGGTCGCAGCGAATCAGACTCAGCGGCCACTCGGTCATCGGGGTCTGAGCGGCGTCCGCTCACTCGGCATGGCCGCGCGGCTCGCCGCAGTGCGTGCTGGGCTGCCATCCGCGTAGCATCCGTGTTGCGCTCGGCCTCTGACTAGGCCGCGAAGGCAGGTGGGTGGTTGGTGAGGTTCGACTACAACGTGCTGAGCGTCGATGTAGACCGCGGCATCGATACCTTGGCTGTCCACAGCGCGTACGTTGCTGGCGGACATGACGGCATCTACCTCCGCGTTGCGCGGAGCGCCAAGTTGCGCGATCTGGACTTCCTTCGCGACCTTTCAGGTCTGCGCTATGTCGAGGTCCTCGGGCCGGTCGTCGACGATACCGCGGCCTTGCTGATACCTGGCGTCCGCGAAGTGTGCCTTCTGACGCGGTGCAAGAAGCCGCTGCCAGACCTGACCGGCTCGACGACCTCGAGGATTGGCCTCGA
>NZ_JBEFTW010000078.1:0-8407 GCF_040196095.1 Actinopolymorpha sp. B17G11 | reverse complement strand
GCTGTGACGCCCGCGAGACCGAAGACGGCGACGGGCTGACGATCACGCCGCGCCCGCTCATCGGTGCTCCGTTCCACACCTACGACGACCACCGGATGGCGCAGGCGGCCGCGGTGCTCGGCCTTGTCGTGCCGGGCGTCCAGGTCGAGAACGTCGCCACCACGCGCAAGACCCTGCCCGACTTCGTGGGGATGTGGACCGCCATGCTCAGCCGGGAGGCGGCTGCGTGAGTTCGGGGCGCCGGTTCGAGGTCGACGACCACGAGAGCTACGGCCGGCCGGCGCGCCGATCCCGCCCGCGCACCAAACAGCGCCCCCGTTACGACGACGCCACCACCGGCGTGGTCGTCACCATCGACCGTGGCCGCTACACCTGCCGGGTCACTCCGCCCGAGGATGCTGCCGACGCACGTGCCAAAGGCCGGCAGCCTGGCACGAGTCGGACCGTCACCGCCATGCGGGCGCGGCCGCTCGGACGCAAGAGCGTCGTCGTCGGCGACCGCGTACGCCTGGTCGGTGATGTCTCCGGCCAGCCCGGCACGCTCGCGCGGATCGTGGAGGTCGAGAAGCGGGCGACCGTGCTCCGGCGTACGGCCGACGACGACGATCCGGTCGAGCGGGTCATCGTCGCCGGCGCCGACCAGTTGGTGATCGTGACGGCGCTGGCCGATCCTCCGCCGCGGCCCCGGCTCATCGACAGGTGCCTGGTCGCGGCGTACGACGCGGGCCTCGATCCGCTGCTCTGCCTGACCAAGGCCGACCTCGCGTCCCCGGACGAGCTGCTCGAGACCTACCGCCCGCTGGGCGTCGCGTCGGTCGTCACCCGGCATGACGAGGAACTGGCCCCGCTGGTGCATGACCGGCTGGCCGACCGGGTGAGTGTGCTCGTCGGGCACTCGGGCGTCGGCAAGTCGACGCTGGTCAATGCCCTCGTGCCCGAGGCGCGTCGGGCCACCGCCGAGGTCAGCGATGTGACGGGCAGGGGTCGGCACACGTCGACCCAGGCGGTGATGCTGGCGCTGCCGTTCGGCGGGTGGATCGTGGACACGCCTGGCATCCGGTCGTTCGGGCTTGCCCACGTCGACCCGCGCAGGCTGATCAAGGCGTTCACCGATCTCGACGAGGTGACCGAGGGGTGCCCGCGCGGTTGCACCCACGCGCGGACCGAGCCCGAATGCGCGCTCGACGAGGCGGTCGGCGACGGCCGGCTCGATCCGGCCCGGGTGGAGTCGTACCGCCGGCTGCTCGACTCACGCGAGCTCCACGCGGGAGACTGATCGACTGGAGCCTGTCCTGTCATGCATCGGACTCAGGAGAGGAACCGTCCGGTGCGGCGGGAACGGCCCTCCAGCCGGGATTCATGATCTCCGAACAGCCACGGGCGGGGGCCGGTGTTGATGTCCGTCGGGTAGCCCAGGTCGAAGTCCACTACCGAATCCAGCCGGTCCAGTACGTCGGTCGGAAGGGTGACATCCAGGGCGCCCAGGTTGTCCTCGAGTTGGCTGGCATTACGCGCGCCGATGATCGGGTGCATCGCGGGAGAACGGGTGAGGAGCCAGCCGATCGCGACCTGGGACGCCGTCACTCCCAGTTCCCCGGCGACCTCCAGTACGGCATGGGCGGCATGGTGGTCGCGCGCAGTGAGGTCGGCGGGGTCAACCCTGGTGCCGGTCGGGGCCTCACCGGGACCGGTGAACTTGCCTGACAACACACCGCCGGCAAGGGCGCCGTACGTCGCGACACTCATTCCATAGGCGTCGGCCATGGGTAGCAGTTCCCGCTCGATGTCACGCTTCAGCAGGCTGTACGGCACCTGCACGCCTGCGAACGAGGTCCAGCCGCGCCACTCGGCCAGGGTGTTCGCCCGGGAGACAAGCCACGCCGGGAGGTTGGACGCGCCCACGTAGAGGACCTTCCCTGCGCGGATGGCGTCGTCCAGCGCTCGCATCGTCTCCTCGATCGGCGTGTGCTGGTCCCAGGTGTGCACCCAGAACAGATCGACGTAGTCGGTCCGCAGCCGACGCAGGCTTGCCTCCAGGGACAGCGTGAGGTTCTTGCGATTGCTCCCGCCCGCGTTCGGGTCCGCTGCGTCCCGCGACAGCGTGTACTTGGTGGCCAGCACGAACCGATCCCGGCGGTGCTGAAGGAGATCGCCAAGAACCTTCTCGCTGTCGCCATAGGCGGAGGCGGTGTCCAGCACGTTGCCGCCCGCGTCGGCGTACACGTCGATCATCGTGCGGGCTTCGTCCGGGTCCGCAAAGGTCATCGCGCCCAGGAACAGCTCCGAGACGCGCAGCCCGGTCGGGCCCAGCAACCGGTAGCGCATCACGCCACGTCCCTCGCGGAAAGGTCGAACGGGCCGGTGTCGATGCCGCGCGTGAGGATCCGCCGCGGATGGATGCGGATCCATGCCGGGTCGAACGGCATGCCGGCCCCGATGCGGCGGCCGATCTCCTCGCCCCCGAAGGTGTGCGTTTCCGCCCGCCCCCGGATCTCGATGCCGCGCGGCGTCCAGGGTTCGACAGAGGCAAGATCGTCCACAGCGAACGCCACGTCAGAGTGACGCTGGGCGTCGCGGAACTTCTTGCTCCCCGCCATGGTGGTGCCGGCGTGGCCACCGACCACGATGGTCTCGGTAGCCGGATCGAAGAAGACTCCCACCGGCACAATGTGCGGCCGGCCGCCGGGACCTACCGTGGCCAGGCGGCCGAGCGGTTGGCTGTTCAGATACTCGATCTCGTTCGCGGTAAAGGTCATGAACCCAGACTGTGCGCCAGAGGAGCCCCGCGGAAGGCCGGGCAAAGGCTAGCTCTCGCAGGGCTACGATCAGCCGGTCACGCCGGCCGTACACTCGGCCTGTGAGCGACGACAGGGAGCTGGGGACGTTCCTACGCAGCTGCCGGGAGGCCATCACCCCCAGCCAGGCGGGACTCCCGGGCGGACCGCGGCGCCGCACGCCCGGACTGCGGCGAGCTGAGCTGGCCGCCGTCTCCGGGGTCAGCGTCGACTACCTGGCGCGGCTGGAACAGGGCCGCGACCGGCACCCGTCACCACAGATCCTCGCCGCGCTCGCCGACGCTCTCCGACTGTCGTCCAACGAGCGGGTGCAGCTTCGGAACCTGGCCAAGGAGGCCTCCGGCGCCGACCGTTTGTGCCCGGGGCGGCTGCCTCCTGAACGAGACGTACGTCCCACGATGTGGGCATTGCTGGACCGGATGGAAGGCACACCGGCAGTGCTGCTCAACCGACTGGGCGAGACGCTCGCCCATACCTCTGCCTACGAGCGCCTTGCGGGGCCGATCGGCCTCCTGGACGGCCACCTACCGAGCCGGATCCGGTTCCTGTTCACCGACGACCGGGCCCGGACCGCATACCCCGACTGGGACCGCGTCGCCGACGAGCAGGTCGCCGCGCTCAAGGCCGGATCCTCCCGCGATGACCCGCACCTAGGACACCTCGTCGACGAACTCACCGTCGTGGCCGGTGGCCCGTTCATCGAACGGTGGCAGGCCCCGCCCACCGTCCCCCACCGCACCGGTGTCGACCGGCTCATCCACCCTGAGGTGGGTGAACTCCGGCTGGCCTACGAGACCCTCGACACCGACGGCCAGCACCTGATCACCTACCTCCCCGCAGATGACGCCACCTCCGCCGCACTGGATGCACTGGACCGCCTCAACCGGCACCTGGCCAAAGTCCTGCACGCGGTGCGCGGCTAGGACTGCCGCCCGAATGGCGCCGGTCAAGCGAGCGGCGCATCCGCGTCCGGTACGCCGGTCACGCCGCCCGCAGGAGCGGAGCTCCAGGTCGCCCGGGCACCCGCGTCTCCGGTACGCACCACCTGCACACCGGTGCCGACCGCCACCACGACGAGCAGCGCCGCCACCACCAGCTGAACCGGCCTCGCCGCACCCGCGCGTTCCCGCCCGCCGAGCAGGGGGGTCGGACCGCCGAGCATGAACGCCGCCGCCGCGGACACGACGAAGAACGCCAGCAGGAACCACACGAGCAGACTGCCCCGAGCGGCGTGTTCCGCCACGAACTCGGGCTCGTTCAGTCGGTCGAAGAATGCCTCTCCGCTCTTCTTGGCCACGAACCCGGCCGCGAGGCAGCCGGCCGATCCGGCCAACAGCGGCCACCGCAGCAGCCACCGCCACCGAGGCACCACGGCGTAGGCGAGCGCCGTCAGCACGACCAGTGGTACGAGGACCACGACCGCGTGGATCACGAGCACATGCACCGGAAGTCCGCTCACCTGATCGAACACCTGGCACCTCCTGGGACATCCTCACCGGTCAGAACGGGTTCCGCCAGGGCCGTGACACCGGGCCCCATAGTCTTCACGTCCGTACAGACTGCTCGGTTCGACACTGCGGGTCGAGAAACCGTAAACCATGCCGGGTCCATTAGCGTTGGCCTATGGCCTCCACCTATACCGACGACCTGCGGCTTGCGCACCTGTTGGCCGATGACGCCGACTCGCTCACCATGAGCCGGTTCCGCGCCCAGGATCTGCAGGTGACGGCCAAGGCCGACAATTCCCCTGTCACCGACGCCGACACCGCGGTCGAGGAGTCGGTCCGCCGGACCCTCGGCCGGGCGCGCCCCCGGGACAGTATCGAGGGCGAGGAACTCGGCAAGACCGGATGGGGGCCGCGGCGGTGGATCATCGACCCGATCGACGGCACGAAGAACTACCTCCGCGGCGTGCCCGTCTGGGCCACCCTGATCGCCCTCGCCGTCGAGGACGAAGTGGTCATCGGCGTCGTGTCGGCCCCCGCCCTCGGTCGTCGCTGGTGGGCGACGAGGGGTGAGGGCGCCTACGCCGGGAAGAGCCTCCGGTCGGCGCAGGACTGCCAGGTGTCCAAGGTCGCGACCCTCGCCGACGCGTTTCTGTCCTACTCCAGCATCGAGGGGTGGGAGAAGACCGGGCGTGGTCCGGGGTTCGCCCGCCTGCTGCGCGCCTGCGGACGCACCCGAGGGTTCGGGGACTTCTGGTCGTACATGCTGCTCGCCGAAGGCGTGGTCGACGTCGCCACCGAGCCGGAGCTGAACCTCCACGACATGGCGGCGGTGTCCATCCTCGTGGAGGAGGCCGGCGGTCGGTTCACCGATCTCGACGGCGCGCCGGGGCCCTACGGCGACAACGCCCTCGCGACCAACGGCATCCTGCACGACGAGGCGCTCGCCCTCGTCGACGACTTGGGCGACTGACGCGGCAGCCAGGTCTACCGATGGACCGCGGACCTACGGTTCAGGCGTTCGCGGGCGCTGTCCAGGAGGAAGAGGCGGGCGCGGCGTCGTCGGCCCGCTGGAGTGTCCAGACCGACCGGTCGACCAGGGTGAGAACGACGACTCCGGCGTAGATCATCGCACCGACGACGATGACGTCCCGTGCTCCGTATGCCTCCGCGAGGGGACCCGCCAGCAGTTGGCCGACCGGAAGCGCCACGAGCGAACCGAGCATGTCGTACGACGCCACCCGGGACAGCTTCTCGTGCGGGATGTGGTGCTGCAGGGCCGTCTCCCACCCGATGCCGAACAGCTCCATTCCGAAGCCGGCGACGAAGATGACGAGCATCAGCAGCCAGAGCGACGGGAAGAGCCCGAGGACGAGGTAGACAGGCACGAGGGTGAGCATCCCGGCCATACCGAGCCGCATCGGGTGCCGCGGCCGGTACCGCAGCAGGACAAGGCCGCCGATCACGAGGCCGACCGCCTGTGCCGAGTTGACGAGCCCCCAGCCGACGCGGCCGAACGTCTCGTCCGCGATCACCGGGCCGAGGGCCTGGAGCGCGCCAGCCTGAATCGCGTTCAGTACGCCGAACGCGACGACGATCACCCAGACCCAGCGGCGGGCCACGAACTCGCGCCAGCCGACCCGCAGGTCGTGCAGCACCGTGCTCCTCTCGAGGCGGTCGGTCGCCGGCAGCCGGAGCCGGGTCAGGAGCGCGGCGGCGACACCGAAGCTCAGCGCGTCGACGGCCAGCCCCCAACCGGGCCCCACGAACCCGACGATCGCGCCGCCGGCCGACGCCCCTCCGATCACCGTGGCGTTGCGGACCAGTCCGCCGAGTGCGTTCGCCTGCTGCAGCTCCTCCCGCGGTACGAGGTGCGGCATGAGGCCCTGCATGGCGGGCATCGTGAAGGCGACGGCCGCGCCGTTGACCGCCTCGATCGCGGCCAGGTGCCAGAGCTCAGCCGTACCGCTCAGCAGGAGCCCGGCGGCGAGGCCCTGCGTCGCGAAGCAGAGGGCATTGGCGAGGACCAGGACGACGTGCCGGCGGAACCGGTCGGCGATGACGCCTCCGTACAACATGAGGACGACCATCGGGATGGTCCGGGCCGCCAGCACCATGCCGAGCGCGGCCGCCGATCCGGTGAGGTCGAGCACGGCGAACGCGAGCGCGATCGGCGCGATCGCGTTGCCAAGCAGGGAGGCGAAGCGGGCGCCGAGGTAGTAGCGGTACGGCACGCGCCGCAGCGGTGCCAACGCGTTCTCGCCGAGCGCCCGGCCAAGGGTCCTGGCGAGCACCTGGCCACGCACGCGACCGGATGGGCGGCTGCCCTGCCGCCTACCCATTGCCGGGCTCCCCCGGCTCGCGCGACGACGCGTCCGATGACGTGCCCGATGGCGCCTCCGATGGCGCGTCCGATGGCGCGTCCGATCGCATCGGGAACATCGCGACCGTGGCACTGACGTGGACGGTGCCCTCGGTACGCGGCGGATGTGCCCGCCGACGCAGGAGCTGGGACGCTTCCATGGCCAGGTCCGTGGCTCGCCTCCAGTCCTCCGGGTCGACCCACAACTCGGCATCGGTGAGGGACTGCGGCAACGGGGGCGTCGTCGCGCAGAGCCGGGCTCGCCGGATGAGCTCCTCCGCTATGGCCTGGTAGACGAGTGCCTGGCCCTCGGGGTCGCGGTCCCCCGACTCCGTTTTCGGGTAGCCGGGGACATAGGCGTACCGCTTGGCGACACCACCCCGGATGGTCTCCTCGCCTGCCTCCGCGAGATAGCCGGCGGCCGCGAGGGTGCGGACGTGGTAGGACGCGTTGGCCTGGCTGATGTCGAGCTCACGCGCGATCTCCGCTGCCGACAGAGCGACGCCGGTGAGCAGGGAGAGGATTCGCAGCCGGACCGGATGTGCGAGAGCTCTGAGCGAGCCGACCTCCAAAGACATGTTGGGGAGTATGGCCAAGGTGTCGCCGACCGTCAAGCACTTCTTTGGAGGTCGTCGCTGGGAGTGAAAATCTGTACGACATGCCCGAAGGCGTTCCGCTGCATGGCCCCGGAGAGTTAGCCTGCGCTCACGGGTACCCAGCCGGTGCTGGGCGGCACCGGCAGGCGAAGGGAGGCCGGTGATGCGGATCCGCGAGATTCTTCGGGGCAAGGGCGCACATGTGGTGACGATCGCGCCTGAGACCTCGGTCCGAGATCTTCTCCATGTCCTGGCCGAGCACAACATCGGCGCCGTCGTCGTCAGCCGGGACGGCGCCACGATCCAGGGCATCGCGTCCGAACGCGACATCGTGCGCCACCTCACCCCCGGCACCGAGGTACTCGACCGTCCGGTGTCCTCGATCATGACCCGCGAAGTGCACACCTGCGAGCCAGGCGACACGGTCGATGAACTGATGCGCCTGATGACGCAGGAGCGGATCCGGCACGTCCCGGTGCTGGCCGGTGGGAGCCTCGCCGGACTCGTGAGCATCGGCGACATCGTGAAGACCCGAATCGGCGAGTTGGAGTTCGAGCGCGAACAGCTCGCCGACTACATCCGGCGTTCCTGAGAACCCGCGAACCCTCCCGGCTTCGCTCACCCCGGCGCCCGCGCCGTCGGTAGACGATGCACGCTGTTTCCCCACGATGCACGGCGAATTCGCCGTGCATCGGGGGAAACGAAGCGCCTCGTAGGTGCTGTCCCACTCGGTTGTGGACGGGGAGATGCGCATTGTCCCTGCCGGTGCTAGCGTGCTGGCGCGGCATGACGCGTACGCCGTTCGCCGTTTGCTTCCGCGCCCACGCTGCGGTGGCACTCGTCGGCCAAGGTCTCCTGGGGCCCGCGCAAGCTTCCGCCTGGTTGTCATCTGGTACCGGCGGTGCGTGGGGCTGCTGGGGAGAGATGTCGACATGCCGAAGAAGCAAACAACCAGGGCCCGGAACGCCCGCGCTGCGGCACGCGACGGCGAGAAGTTCACCACTGCGTTGCGCCGGCTGTCATCGGCGCCGGAGATGCGTACAGGCGATGGCCGCCTGGAGGTTGAGTTCAGCGGCGAGATCTTTCAGTGGCGCGGTCCGGCGCCGTACTACTTCGTTGCGGTGCCTGAGGAGCTTAGCCTCCAGCTGAAAGTGGCGACGTCCGGCACCAGCTATCACCGGGGAATGCTCCGGGTACAGGCGCGGATCG
>NZ_JBEFTW010000077.1:0-8640 GCF_040196095.1 Actinopolymorpha sp. B17G11 | reverse complement strand
AGAACTCCCCATCTGCCAGGACCTCAACATCGTGCTCGACGGCTCGACGCACGCTCGATGCCAGTTGATCCGCTTCATCCCTGCTCAGGCCTGAGTCCACCACTCAGAGTCGCACAAGCACGCACTCTCATGCCGCATCCCGGGCGCTCACGTGAGTGGGTCAGATTGCCTCGTCCGGAGGTCGAGGTACTCGTTCTGGACGAGGCCATCGTTCACCCAGCGGTCTGGCCGTGCTCCGAGGTCGGCCGCCGCTTGAAAGAGGCTCTCCGTGCTCGGATATTCCCCCACTCGCAGGCCCTCGCCGAATTCCTCTTCCTCGTCGGTAGGGCTGAACTCATAGACGTCGAGGAAGTCGGTCGAGCCTTCATCCAATGTTCTGTGCAGGTGCAGCACAAGGCTGGCCCCGGCTGGATGTGCTCGAACCCATTCGACGGTGCCGGCTTCAAGGCTGGCCGAGAGCACCTGCTCAACCGCCGCGCCGCGCTTCAGCGCCGCGCGCGCCTGTTGCTCCGTCAGATGGCGCACGTGTTCATCATGCCCTAACGCGGCCGTCTGACTTTCCGAGTGCGCGCACATGCCGCTCTAGGTGGATGGGTTGACGGTGTGCTCTGGCGACCCGGTACTCGGTATATGGACACCTACACCTCTTCTTCGGGGCCGGCCGTTTCCGGCGTTGTCGTCGCTACAAGCCCGCTGCTGCGGATGGCCGTCGCCGCGTACTTGGCCCGGTTCAAGGGTCAGTCGCGGATCCACACCGAATCGGACCTGCGCGGTTACCTGACCTGGTGAGAGGACCGTGCCCTCGATCCCTTCACCGCCCGCACGACCTCACATCGAGCTCTACATCCGGTGGATGCAAGAGGTCCGCGGTTACCGCCCGTCAACGGTCTCGCGGCGCGCGTCGGTGATCGCCGGGTTCTACCGCAGCTGTGTGATCGACGGCGCCCTTGAGCACTCGCCGGCCGAGTACGTTCGCCGCCCCACCGTGCCGGCCGAGTCGCCCACCCTCGGCCTGACCCACCTCCAGTTCGAGGCGCTGCTCAGCGCCGCCCGGAACTCGGTCAACCCATGCGACTTCGCCCTGGTCACCCTCCTGGGCCTGCTGGGTTTGCGGATCTTCGAGGCCACCGGAAGCAACATCGCAGACCTGGGCGAAGAGCACGGCCACCGGGTGCTCCGGGTCCGCGGCAAGGGCGGCAAGGTCGTCCTAGTTCCACTGCCGCCTGCGGTCAGCCGTGCCATCGAGCGGGCCATCGGCGAACGGACAGCCGGGCCCATCCTGCTGACTTCCCGCGGGACCAGGATGGACCGGCACTGTGCCACCCGACGTCTCCGCCGGCTGGCCGAGCAAGCAGGCGTTCGGCTCCCCCGCATGCATCCACACATGCTGCGACACACCTTCGTCACCACCATGCTCGACGCCGGCGTCGACCTGCGCGACGTCCAGATAGCCGCCCGCCACGCCGACCCTCGCACCACCATGCGCTACGACCGAGCACGCAAGAACCTCGACAGACACCCAAACTACATCCTCGCCGCCTACATGGCATCAGGCACCTGATCCGAAAGCACGAACGTGCCGATGAGCGAGCGCGGCCGGGCAACGACCGATAGCGGCTGTTCGAGTCGGCATCTACGCGGGCGGCTCACCCCCACCACGGCTCCGTGACGACGATTTTGTGCGATTCCGACAGGGCCTCCCGGACGGACGCCAGGAGCTGCTTCCCTTCCGCAAGCCACACCGCGTCGCCTGGGCCATCGATGGGCAACATGTCTTCGTCGACGAAGGCGTCGTTCCACGCGATTACGCGAGACGCGAGTTCCTCGGGCAAGAGCGACGCAGACTCAACCGCAACGCGGTCAACCCACATCTGCCCGGAGCCATGTTCGGGCCACCACTCAATCCGCGCAGGCACAACCGCAGGCTACTGCCGCCGTGAGTCGGCTTCAGGACGGGTAGGACGTCGGTGGCCAGCCGATTCGTTGCAACTGTCGCTGAGGGGACCAGCCAGGCGGCGGGCCTGCGGCACCGTGCCAAGGGTGTCCCTCCCAGATCCAGCGCACACGCCATCCGACGTAAAAGCCGGCCCGCAAGTCCTCTCGGCCTCCACACGCATCTTGGTAGCCAAACTGAAGACCGCAGCACTCGCAGATCTCCTGAGAGCCGACGCCCCCATGCCAGGGTGGCTCTTCTTGCTCATGGCCGCAGGCTGGGCACGGGTTCACCCGGAGATCATGGCATTCCGAGCGCCCGCTCATGCCGCGATCCGGTGCTCGTGCCGATGTACGGGACTATCAGGCCCGGAAGGTCTGGCCCGTCGGACGGCCGTGGCGGATCTGTTCGAGTGACCACGCGTCGTCGGAGTAGTCGTCGAACGCGTATCCGCCCTCGGCCAGGAGGCGCTCGACAAGATCACGCATCTCAGCCTGGTAGTCCCCGCGACCGGCCACACGAACCTCGACCCATACGCCCGCGAGTTCCTGCCCCTCCTTCCGCAGGGCGTCCACCTCGGATTTGGAGAACCAGCCCTGGACCTGCAACGCCTGGATCAGGTCTTGCGCAGACTCGTAGCGGGTCACACCGACCTCAAGCCGTCGATTAGCAACCCCGAACCATTCCGACCCTGCACGCTCGCCCACGCTATCGAGCAGGGACAGCAGCCGAGGCAGGCCCATGACCGGGAACACCTGCACCGACCTCATAGCCGACAGTGTCTCAGCCGCGCACCCAGACGTCCGCACATGCCGCGATCCGCTTGTGCCGAGTTGCGGGGGTGTGTCCGATTAACGGTGGATCTTGGTCTGGCATCTAGTTGGTGCTGCTTGCTGTGATGCGGCCTTCGAACGTGATGGCGAACGCGTTGAGGGCCGGCTTCCACCGCATGGCCCATCGTGCCCGTCCTCGTCCGGTGGGGTCCAGGGCCCTGGTCGCCAGGTATAGGCACTTCAACGCGGCTTGGTCGTTGGGGAAGTGCCCACGAGCCTTGACCGCGCGGCGGTAGCGGGCGTTGAGCGACTCGATCGCGTTCGTGGAACAGATGACGCGGCGGATCTCCACGTCGTAGTCCAGGAAGGGCACGAACTCGGCCCAGGCGTTCTCCCACAGCCTGGTGATGGCCGGGTACTGCCCGCCCCATTTGGCGGCGAACTCGTCGAACCGTTCCCGTGCGGCGGGTTCGCTGGGTGCGGTGTAGACCGGGCGGAGGTCCTTGGCGATGGCGTCCCAGTACTTGCGGGAGGCGTAGCGGAACGTATTGCGGATCAGGTGGATGATGCAGGTCTGAACCGTGCACAGCTCCCACACGGCGGTGATGGCCTCGCCCAGGCCCTTGAGCCCGTCGCAGACGGCGATGCACACATCCTCGACGCCGCGGTTCTTCAGCTCGGTCAACACCGCCAGCCAGAACTTCGCGCCCTCACCGCCGTCACCGGCCCACAACCCGAGGATGTCGCGTTCCCCGCTGGTGGTGACGCCGATCACCACATACACCGGCCGGTTGGTGACCTGGCCGTCACGAACCTTGACCACGATCGCGTCGATGAAGATGACCGGATACACCCGGTCCAGCGGCCGGTTGCACCACTCGGCCATCTCGGTCAGCACCTTGTCGGTGATCCGGCTGATGGTGTCCTTGGACACGCTCGCCCCGTACACCTCGCCGAAGTGTGCGGCAATCTCTCCCGTGGTCAGCCCTCGCGCCGACAGCGACAAGATGACCTGGTCGATGCCACCGAGGCGGCGCTGCCGCTTGCGCACGATCTGCGGATCGAAGGATCCGTTGGTGTCCCTGGGCACCTCGATCTGCACCGGCCCGATCTCGGTCAGCACAGTCTTGGCACGGGTGCCGTTGCGGGAGTTACCAGAGCCTCGCCCCGCCGGGTCGTGCTTGCCATAGCCGAGGTGCTCGGCCATCTCCTCCTCAAGCGCGGTCTCCAACACACTGCCGGTGAGCTGGTTCAACAGCCCGCCCGGCCCGACCAACTCGATGCCCTGTTCCTTCGCCTGCGCCAGCAACTGCCGAGCTAGCTCGGCCTGATCGATCTCCTCCGCCATGGCCGACATCTTCTCGGTCATCAGCCTGTCCCTTCCCACCGAGCCACGCTCGGTGCGTCAGGCCAGACCAGATCCACCGTTAGACGGACAGTCCCGGCCCAGAATCGTCGTCGACCTCCTGGCGAAGGATGACTTCGACTGCCGACACCCCCGTGAAGACGGCCACTCGGCGCGGATCCGGGCCTAGCGGAGCTGCTTCGGCGAGTGCAAGCACCTCCAGAAGCAACCGAGCCTCGGCGGAGTCGCTATCGAAAGTCAGGCCGCACGCCGTCGACTCGTTGAACGCCAGGTCGAGGCCGTCGACGAGTTCACGGCTCCAGTTCATGGGTCAAGGATGCATCGGGAAGTCGGACTCGGCGACACAATTCGCACTCCCCGCGTCCATCCGCAACTGCCGCCGAGCGTGAATCACGACCATGCCGATGAGCGGTCGTCACTCAATCCGGGGGCAGCAAGGGCTCTTCCCGCATACTGGGCCTGTGACGGATGAGAGCACACCGAAGGCATGGGTGGTCGGCCTCCCTGCGTCGCCACCGATGAAGGACTCGCCGGAGGAACTGCTAGTGGCTGCCGGTGGGAGCGACGCACCCTCGAACCCGCACTACCAGCTCGAGGTTGACCACGCGAATGACCCGGCTTTCGTCCGCCAGGAGGCGGCTCGGCGGCGGTTCCGTGGTCAGTACCTGCGGCGTCTGCGTCGGCTGCGTCAGCGGGAGAAGCACCTCCGCACGGACTAAGCCAAGCGCACTCTCATGCCGCTATCCGAGCGATCATGCCGATGAGCGGACGGACGCCAGTACGCGGAAGCGGCTATGAGCCGGTCCGCAAGTCGAAGGTCGCTACTGAGCCCATGACGTCGAGCGTGAGCAGTCTGCCATCCACGGAGTACGACCAAGGGGGCTCCACGAAACGAGTCCAGAGCTTCGTTCCGTCTATGTCCCAAGCGGCCAACCCGACCTCGGCGGACATGACGACGGTCGATCCGTGCTGCCGCCATGACCAGAAGCCGAGCTCGGCCTCGTCGCTCCACAACCTCTCGGCCTCAGGACTGATCCGGTAGGCGCGCAGAACGGTTCCAGCGCCCACGAAGGCGACTTGGGACTCCGGAACGACAAGCACGCCTGGCGCGAAACCGCCTTGGCTGGGCGCGTACCGCAGAGCAAGAACGAGGCCAGGCCACTCCCGCTCGGCGCGACGTAC
The DNA here is from genome assembly GCF_040196095.1 of Actinopolymorpha sp. B17G11. NCBI lineage: Bacteria > Bacillati > Actinomycetota > Actinomycetes > Propionibacteriales > Actinopolymorphaceae > Actinopolymorpha > Actinopolymorpha sp. B17G11. The sequence continues at coordinate 3,386 of NZ_JBEFTW010000077.1, read as the reverse complement.
TCCGGCGACCAGCAGCGCGGAATCGCGATCAGCGGCGTTGTCCTCGTCGACCAACTCGGCGTGTGCGCAGTAGCTGTGCCAGATCGGCGGGTACTCGCGCGCAACGAACACCTCGATGCCGCTGATCGACACGAACTGGGGTTCGGGCGAAAGATCCACGGTCCGAGCATGGCAGCGATTCGAGACTCGATGTCCGATATTGCCGGTATCGGAGCGACGCGCACGCTCATGCCGCGTTGCGCTCGCCTCTGCGGCGGTCCGGGAGGTTCGCTCGTACGACTGATATGTCTGCAACCGCTTGGACTGAGCGAGCCGTAGGCTGCCCGGGTGAGACGGTGGTTCTGGCAGACATGGAACGGACGCGTGCGTCCACTGCTCGACCGACTCCCGCCGGGCATCGAAGCTGATCCCAGGTGGGCGTGGCTAACCACCACATGGGAGTCACGATTCCCGACAGCGCGACCAGTTGGCCACGAGTTGCGCGGCGCTCTCGCTGATCGCTGGGTCCGGTTCCACAGCTTGCCTGAGTCGAAGCGGTACCCAGACGACGAGCCGGAGTACGCGGAAGTCCTACGACGTCACCACGCTGTGCTGGATGTCCTCGCGGCACCAGGAGCGGAACTGATCGCGATCACGGTTTCGTGGTCGCCAAGTCGTCACCCACGGCGCCGGCCGCGCGATCTGGTCCGTGTGGCACCCGACGGCGCGCTGTGGAGGTCCGTTCTCTACGAGGCCGACGACGACGGAGAGTTCTGGTTTCATCTGTTTGCGAGCGGCCTTCACAATGCTTCGCGCGACCTCGATCCGCTGCTGCGTTTGGTCGCAGATTGGGCAACCTCAGACGTCATCCTCACGAGTCGGGATCTCGACTGGCTGTATCACCCGTACGACGGCGGCGCCGACGTTATCGCGCCCTCAGCACTAGAGCGGGACACTCTCGCGAATCGGTTCGCCGACTGGCTCCCGCGCAACCCGGCAGGCATATAGGCCAGTTCGAAACCGCCATCTCGGTTGGACGCCGAGTCGCTCGCTCATGCCGCGATCCGCGCGATCATGCCGATGAGCGCGCTTCGCTCTCGCCGTCGGTACTGCTCCGATACTGGAGCCATGACGAGCAGCGGAAGCAACGACCGGGCGGATGAGGCTCGGGCCGATGTCGTTGGCTTGAAGATCACCGGCGTGTTCTTCCTCCACAACTTCATCGAGGTACACATGGGGAATGTGATCCTCACCGGCATGACCCAGCCCTTCGGACTGATCGGATGCCAAGGAGTGGGGCCCGCATCGATCGTGTCCCTGATCGGCCACACCGTGGATGACCTGACAGTCGTCGACGGGGAGTATGTAGCAATCGACTCGGGCGAAAACCGCCTCGCGTTTCCAATCGGTGGCCCAACCGCGACCGGACCGGAATCGGTCCTACTTGTCCGGCCCGCTCAACACGAGCTTGGCATCGAGAAAGCAATGTGGGTCATGACAACCGTCGCCGTGCCTGCGGTGGTGGTCGAGCAGCGTCGACGGACTCTCCTTCACGGTCGAGCCCGGTGTCGTCACCGGCTTCCTCGGCCCCAACGGCGCGGGCAAGTCGACGACGATGCGGCGTTGCCGCCGAGGTGCATGAGGAAGGTCCGGTCGGAGACCTTGTGGTAGTCCGGAAAGTGACGCGGATGCCACCGGGGACTGGTGCGCCGTCATGCCGAATTGACGGCGGATCACTTGGGCGTCTGCTCAAGCCGATCCAGACGAAAGACGAGCGCCTCGAATGTCGGAGAAGGGCGGATATCGCTGCACCTGTAGCGGAGACCATCCGTAGTGGTCTCGCGAAGCATGCCGCTGGTCGCGGCCTGCGATTCCCGGCCATAGCCGCGACCCGAGTCCCAGACGTTGTACAGGCGCAGCAGCCCGTCCTCTGACGACCGAACCACGATTTCTACGGAGGGTGGAGCCGTGTCGCGCCACAGAACGGCTTGCGGTGAAGTCTGTCCGGCGACCTCTAGTTGGCCTTCGACGCCGAGCCAGACGCCTTGATGCCATCGTGGTTCCGCCGACTCGAACACCAACTGGAAAGCGGATCCGGCGCAGCACTCGACTGTCTCGATGAGCCAGACCGGCACGTCCTGCGTCGACAGCGCCTGGTTCACGCAACTGCTCGGCAGCTTCATGACGGCAGCCTAGGGCCAACGCGATCGGAGGCGGGTGGGCGCACATTCCGCAGACAGGGGTCAGCGGTCATGTGCGAGCGTGCGCTCCTAACCTTCGAGCATGGATGACCAGGCGAAGCGAGTCTGCGTGCCCCTCATGCGGGGGTGGGCCGAGTTTGAGAACGATGCCGCGAGCTTGCTCGACCTGCGGCTCGCCGAGCAGGCGTCCGATGCTCTCGACAACGCCAGCGCACCACGACCACAGCTGCTTAGAGCCGCAGCGAGCGACCTGGAGTACGCCTACTACACCGAACGACCGGGACACCATCAGCAGGTCGGTCGGCAGATCCTGAGCCCTGTGAGGGCTGAGACGGACAACTGAGCATGGGAGCGTCCTCATCTGCCGCGATCCGCGCTCTCGCTCTACCCCACATCATCCGGCGTACGACCGTCGCGTATCAACCGACTGAGGACAGGCGAGTCGACCCCTAGTCTTAACGCAGTAGGTGCTTGACAGAGCTGTGCCAGCACCTGCTGACGCTTCGCCGCCGCTCAGGCGGCAATCAGTGCATCTCGGAGTCGCCTGGCGAACGCAAGCAACTGGGCGAATGCCACGAGGTCCCTGGGCGTGACTTCGCGTCTCGGTTCTTCGCCCAGGCTCTCAAGTGCGGCATCCAGGACGACGTAAGAGGCCCCGTCCGTCCGCGCTCGGGAGCCTCGAAGTGCTGGAGCCGCCGATAGCCCGGTGAGCGCGACTGCTGCCGCAGCGAGCGGCGGTGCTGTAAGTGAGCCCTCTGAAGCACTCAGGGCGGCGAGGACGTCGGTTCCGACCTGGCCGAGGTCGAAGCGAAGACTGAACCACGCGCCCATCACGACCGGTCGCCACGCGCCGACCCTCAGCAGCCAAACGACGTCATCAAGCTCGGCGGTGCGGCCGACCTGGACCAGATCATCCCACACCTCGCCCCCAACCCACGTGGCGTTCAACCCCATCAGCTTCAGGTAGAACGGCACCACCAACGTCGTTTCGCGCGGAGTCAGCCCCATGCGTTCCAGTCTGGCATCAGGCTTGACGGCACCACGCGAATCGAACAGACCGCTTCTGCGGCGATCCGGGCGGTCATGCCGATGTGCGGGCGGCGATCAAGGCCGGCCGGACCCGCCGACCGGCGTGATGATCTCGACATCGCCCCCATCAGGTTGCCACGACATCTCAATGTCGTCGGCGATGATCAGCCAGCGGGC
>NZ_JBEFTW010000076.1:0-10204 GCF_040196095.1 Actinopolymorpha sp. B17G11 | reverse complement strand
CTCGGCCTCTTCGGTGGTCACACCCGCCCGCTTGCCAGCGTCGACCTCAGCGCGGCGAACCCACGTCCGCACGGTCTCAGGCGCACCGACGCCGAGCTTGTCGGCCACCGCGGTGATCGCAGCCCACTGCGACCCGTACTGCGGAGCAATCTCCGCGACCATTCGCACCGCGCGATCCCGAAGCTCCTCGGGGTACCTGCTCGGTTTTGCCATGTTCCAGATCCTCCCAACGAAGGGAGTCTCCGGACACGCCGGGAGGTGTCACAACAGCCGAGACGACCAATGCGTGACCCCCAGCTTCTTTGGTGGCGGCTTCAACGTCTCAGCGATGATTGCCGCGTGGTCGACCTTGCGTGGCCTGCCCGGACGCGAAGCGTCTTTGAGTCCTTCCAAGCCACACTCGGCGTAGGCAGCCCGCCGCGAGATCACCGTCTGCCTGCTCACCCCAACCAGCTCAGCGATCTCGGTATTCGACACCCCGTCCGCAGCCAGCAGCACAATCCGAGCCCGCCGAGCCAACCCCGCCGGCACCGAATGCGATCGCACCCACGAACCAAGAACGTCCCGATCACCGTCATGCAACACCAACGCCGCAGCAGGAGGATGAGCCATACCAGCATCCTCCCAGGAACAACCGTCCAATCATTAACGCCACGCCGTACTAGCGAACGGCTACCGGGTGGTTGTACCGCAGCTTCTCCTGCGTACAGAGTTCATCGACGAGCTAGCTGGGGCGGCGGCCGAAGCGCAAGTACCGTTCACCGAAGTCGTGCTGCTAGCCCCCACGCTCGAAGACGCGATAGTCCGCTTTCAACAAACGCAGAACGCCCTTGCTGCCTCGGGAATCCCGCATCCCCGGCAGGCAGTAGCTGACGAAATCGAAGCGATCAGCGTGTCGTACGAGCGGCTCAGCTCGCTTGCCAAACAACGGCCACAGGCCAAGGTGCTCTGCACGTCGTACGGCGACATCGAGGGTTCGTATCGATCCTTGCGCCGGATGATCGAGGGCAAGTGACGGCCTGCCCCCGAACGGACACCAGACACTCGCTTTGCAGCTTGACGTTAACCCCTGTGGGAGGTCTCCGGGAGAGGAGCACGGGGCCTCGAGCCTGTTGTTGCCGCAATGGGTTTGGCGGTTGGGAGAGCAGGATTGAACGGCACCGATGTTGGGTCAGAGCAGCGGGAGCAAGTTTCTGACTTCTGAGAGTCGGTAGGGACTGTGGACCTCCAGCGCCAGCCCATAGAGGCCCCGTTGCGCCGTTGAGATCATGCCGAAGCAGGAGTTGATGTGTCGCACCGCCTCCAGCACGGGGGGTGCAGCTTCTTGGTTGGCTGACAGAGAGCGTTCAGAACGGTAACCAGCCACGAAGGAAGTCCGTACCCTCAAGCCGTCTGGTGAGGGATCCTTGCGGGCATCCCGCATGGTCGCCGTCGGTTCGCCCCAGGCATCGACCGTTGTCGTTCCTGCGGGCGCATGTTCAGCGGTTCGTTCACGGAGCGCCCAGCCAACTGTCTAGTGCTGCCTCGAGATCCCGGCCGCGATGATAGCCGCGCTCGGTAATCAAAGCGATCAGGTGACGGGCGTCCTCGAGATCCTCGGCGTCCGCCCGCTCGATCAACGTACGCAGGTCGCGGTCGCGTTTCTCGCTACGCCGCCAGCAGAGCTTGACCGCGATCAGGTCCCCGATGCGGGCGACCGGGATCGTCAGGCCCGGCGGGACCTCCAACGACTCCGCCGCCCCCACGACCTCGGGCTCGACGCCGGAACTCGCGAAGAACAGGTCGACGCCCACGTCCTCGCCGGCGACAGGTGAGAGCAGCCGTACGGTCGCGAGTCGACCGGTCTGGTCGTGCAGGATTGACTCCCTCGACCGGTAGCCGGCCGCGAGCAGGTCACGGACACGTGCCTTCGCCGCCGCATCATCGGGCGCTGCGACGGCGATGTCGACATCCGCGGTGGGTCGCGGCTCCGCCCGCGCGCAAACGGCGAGGCCGCCGACCAGCGCCCAGTGCGAACCGAGGTCGTGAAGATCGCCCACGATCTGCCGGAGGGCCTCTTCGAGCATGATCACGAGGATCCACCCTTGCAGTCACCGACGGACGTGGCCAGAGATTTCCGCGCGAGGCAAGCACGACCTGTCTGCCCGATGACCGATCCCTGACGGACGGACGTCGACCGGTGATGGCGCGTCCTCAGCTCAGGCGGGCTTGCGCCATACGGAGACGTGCTTGGGGCTCTCATCGGTGAACGGGTGGCCGTCCCAGTCTGCGACGCGACGCTCGAGCTCGAGGCCGGCGATTCTGGCCATCAGGTCCAGCTCGGCTGGCCAGGCGTACCGGAATCGCCCCGCGCCGCGGCGCCAGGTCCCGTCGGGCTCCTTGGTGAAGTGGTGGGAGGTGCACATCTGGTGCACCAGGTCATGGGTGTCGAACCCGAGGTGATGCTCGCTGACGTCGAACGGCGCCGCGAGCTGGCCGGGTGGCAGGCGACGCAGCGGCGGCACCCAGAGCTCGATCAGGAACCGGCCACCGGGGGCCAGATGTCGGGCGGCGTTGCAGAAGCACTCCACCTGCTCGTCCTGAGTGAGCAGGTTGGAGATCGTGTTGAAGACCAGATAGACCAACGCGAACTCGCCGGGCACGTGCGTCGTCGCCATGTCGCCGACCGTCACCGGCAACGTCTCCACGTCGACCTTGGTCCGAAGCTGGTCGACCATCGGCTGCGACAGCTCGATGCCGACCACGGGCACCCCGCGCTCCCGCAGAGGCACGCCGACCCGGCCGGTTCCGATCGCGAACTCCAGCGCCCTGCCGTCGCCGGCGAGGTCGGCCAGGAAGTCCACGGTCGGCCCGAGCACCTCAGGCGAGAACATCTCGTCGGACAGGTCGTCGTACCGCCGCGCGGTCTCCTCGTCCCAGAGCGCACTGCTAGTCACGTCCGCCGATCCTGCCCCTCCCGGTCCAGACCGCCAACCGAATTACCGCACGGCGTTCAGCCTCGAGCCGGTGTGGCGGCCGGCACAGCGTGGGCCGAGGTGCTGTCCGTCGTGCCCGGCGTCAGCTCAACATCGACGCCGGGCTGGTCGTAGACGGGTGCCGACCAGCAGCGAGTCAGGAGCCCTCGTCGAGCCCGTGTTTGTTTGGGGATCGGACACGCCTCGGCCCGTCCCAATGATCGGCGGCCCCGTAGCTGATATTTCATGCGTACGACATGTATGGCTCGTGCAGGCGCTTCACGAGGTCCTTGGAGCGCAAGCCTTCCCGGATCCAGGCCAGCCTCCCCAGCGTGGGGAGCATGTCGTGCTCGGCGTCGCTGAGTGGACGCACGGACTCGTAGCCGTCGATGACGGGCGCTCTCACTAGCTCGGGAATCCGCGTGTAGTAGACGGCGATGTCATAGGCGCGCCAGCTGTATCCGCACAGGTCGAAGTCGAACCACGTGATCTCTCCGTCGGCGGTGAAGTTGTGGTTGAGTCCCTGGACGTTGCCGTGCACGATGCCCCAGCCGCCAGGTCCCGGATCGAACGCCCGGATGCGGCGTCGAATGTCGGCAATCTGCTCCATGATGAAGGTGACGTCGGCCGGCGGGTCCGTACGCAAAGAGGTCCGTAACTGCTCCAGCCACCGGTCCAGCAGAGTCTGCTCGCCGAGCGTATAGCGATCACGACCCTGCGGTCACCGAGGTGGACGGCGTAGGTGTCGTTGAGACCGGAATGCAGAAGCCGGCATTCGTCCGGCGTCCCGAACGCATACTCGGTGGCGAAAGTGCCCTTGCGGACGACGCTTGATGATCGTTGCCACCCCCTCCGGCGGCTGGTTCTTCCGGAGGGGTGGTTGCTGCGTGGGTTGTGGGTGGGTGTCATGGTCGGGTGTGGCGGCTCGGGCCGGTGATGGCGATGAGTGCGCCGATGGTGAGACCGTTGCGACGGTGAGTGCCGCGGTGAAGCCGTTGGTGAACACGTCGGGGTTGGCGTATCCACCGGCGTTGGCGAATGCCGCGCCGAGGATGGCGATGCCGAGCATGCCGCCGAACTCGCGCACCTTGCTGTGTACTCCGGCTGCCTGTCCGAGTGCGTTGTTTCGCACCGCGCTGAGGACTGTGTTTTGTACTGCGGGGAAGACGGCCGAGGCGCCGATGCCACTGAGGATCAGTGGCCCAACGATCTGGGTGTAGCCGGTGCCAGGGGCGGCGATCAGTGCGAGCCAGAGCATGCCTGCGGCTTGGAGCAGTAGGCCGGATACGCGGACGATCCGGTTTCCGTAGCGGTCGGCGAGTGCGCCGGCCAGTGGGGCGATGAGTGGCATCGTCCCGGTCCATGGGAGCAGCCGCAGTCCTGCCTCGATCGGGTTGTAGCCGAGACCGGTCTGGAGGAACTGCGCCATCCAGAACACCACGTCGAGGATGACGGCGGAGTGTAGTAGCGCGGCGATGTTGCCGGTGGCGAATCCGCGGCTTTGGAAGAAGGCGACCGGCACCATCGGGTGCGGGGTGTGACGTTCCCATCCGAGGAAGACGATAAGCAGCAGTGCACCGACTGCGAGCCCTCCCACGACCTCTGTCGCGGTCCAGCCAACCCCGGCCGCGCGTACCAGTGCCCAGATCAACCCGAGGGCCGCGCAGGTGACCAGGATCAGTCCAGGCAGGTCGAGCGGCGCCCTCGCGCCGTGGGTTTCTGGAACCTTCCGGAAGAGCAAAGGCAGGACCATCAAGCCGATCGGGACGTTCAGCCAGAAGATCCACTCCCAGCTTGCTAGCGCGGTCACTGTTCCGCCGAGGGCCGGCCATCTCGACGGCGACCGGCTGGCCCGGATCTACAGCGAGCTCGATCTCGTGGCGGCAGAGTGCCTGCGCCAAGGCACGTGGGACGCGCTGAACCCAGCCGAGCTGGCGGCGTGCCTTTCTGCCCTTGTCTATGAGTCTCGTACGCCTGAAGACGTGGGTCCGCCCACCTACCCGGTGGTGCGGCACGCGAGGCGCTAGGCAATGTCGTACGGATTCGGGGCGATCTCGATGCGCTCGAATCCGATTTCCGGCACGACTTTCTCCGCGAGCCCGACCTCGGCTTTGCGTGGGCGGCCTACCGCTTGGCTTCCGGAATGTCCCTCACCGTGGTCTTGGACGAGTCAGGCCTTGCTGCTGGCGACTTCGTACGGTGGGTGAAACAGATCATCGACCTGGCCGATCAGATTGCCGACGCGGCAGGCGAGGGTCCACTCCGTCGCACTGCCCGCGCCAGCGTCGACGCTCTGCGCCGAGGCGTCGTGGCCTTTGCGTCCGTCGGTCCGACGCCGACTGAGCGAGCGTCACGCTGGGTGAGCGCGGTCGGTCTCGGAAAGCGTTTCGGACGCCCGAGGACGGCGTACATGACTATCTTCTACGGCCATGAACCTTCTCGAGATCTCCCGGGCGGAACGGGAGGCCGCGCCTGTGTTCATCGTCGGCGAAGCACGCAGTGGTACCACCATCCTCAGCCGCATCCTGGAAAAACATGAGGCCTTCCGCCCACGCGAAGTGAACCTCAGGGAGAGCGCCGTCATGGCTCATGCCAACCAGAACGCGACGTACGGACCGCGCCTCCCAAGCAGCCTTCACGGCTATATGGGAGATTCACAGCGATATGAGGACTTCCTCGCCTCGCTCGCGCCGATTCGGCATCTGATGCGCACCGGTATCGTCCTTCAAAAGAGAATCCCATCCCAGCGTGCAAAGGACCTGATCTGGGCGGCCACCGGCCATGTCCTTCTCGTGCGCTCGTACTTCCACCATGCTCGGCTCGTCCGTGGCGCGAGGAGAGTCGTGGAAAAGACGCCCTCGCACATCCACCACGTCAACCGGCTGCTGCGCTGCTATCCGAGGGCACGACTGATCTACATTCACAGGCACCCAGTAGACGTCTACAGCTCCTACGTTCGCAGGTCTCAGATCGATCCGAAGTCGCGCAGCTGGACCAGAATGTCGCTGAAGGCGTTTGCGAAGCGGTGGGAACAGCGGACGACGCTGGCGATCGAGGCCGCGGATCGCCTGCCCGACGCCTTCCTGCTCCTGCCCTACGCCGACTTCACCGGTGACGCCCAGACGACGATGAAGCGGGTCTGCCATTTCGTCGGCGAGGAATTCGATCCAGAGATCATCATGGAACGCGAGCCAGACCTCACGCGGCTCAAGGAGACACCACATGTGTACGGGCAGATCGTCACCAAAACAAAGGACTGGAGCGACTACCTGAGCGCTGAGCGCGCCGCGCGACTACAGGAGTTGCTGGCCCCGATGATGGCCAGGCTGTCCTACCCGCCGTACGGCGACCCCGACCGAAGGGCAGGGGCATCGCCCGGTGCTCGCCACGAAATAGGACCGTAGGTGTCCTAGTTGGTGGCTACGTTCGGGCCATGACGACATCGCTGCTGAAAGCTGAGTTGCTGGAGTTGTCTGCTTGGGACTGGCAGCGCTTCCGTGACCGCATCGATGGTCTCACTGATGTGGAGTACTTGTGGGAGCCGGTACCGGGCTGCTGGTGGGTACGCCGGGGCGAGGACGGGCTGTTCTACTGCGACGGCAGGAATCCACCCTTGATCCGCCGCCGTTCACCACGATTGCCTGGCGGCTTTTGCCATCTGATGGGTGATCCTCCCGAGGACAACCGCGACAGCTGGCTCGGCTTCCCATCCGATTCTGGAGACTCGTTGTGCGGTGCCCGGGACGGCGGCGGACGCGATCGTCGAACTCGAACGACGCCACGAGTACTGGCACGGCAATCTCGCGGCTCTGGACCCGGACAGGCTCGCCGAACGACTCGGACCGATCGCGGGACCGTACGCCGAAGACACCAAGGCGGGCTTTGTGGTTCACTGCCTCGACGAACGGATCCACCACGGCGCAGAGGTCGGTGTCCTGCGAGATCTGTACCGCTCGAGTCGTCCGCAGGAACCGTTTGTCGCGGCTTGTCTGCGCGGTGACCGCGGCACCGCCGAGTTGCTGCTGCGCGAACTCGTTGACCAGGTCCAGGACGCGGCGGTAGAACTCCTCGGCGTCGGCGTCGGCGTCGTCGATCCAGGCGTAGCGCTTGATCGCGCGGAGATTGTCGTCGATGTGAGCGGGAGCGGCCTCGGCTGCCCACTCGGCCATTCGGTTAGGGATCAGCTCGGTCTGTTCAGGCGTGATCTGGCCGACGTAGAAGACTCGGGCAGTTCTCCCGTAGAAGCGTTCCTCCCGCCCCGGATCATGCGCGTTCGTACAACCTTGAGCATCCCGGCCTCGGCCAGCAGATCGACGTGATAGGCGACCGTGCTCTTTGGGCGCTTTACGGCGGAGGCTAGTTCTTGCACCGAGGCCGCCCTCTCGAGCAGTAGTTCGAGCAGGGTGCCGCGGAAGGAGTCGAACATCGCCTTGAGCTCCTGGGTGGACGTGACGATGCGCACGTCGTCGAGTTCGTAGTCCGGCACCTGCTCGAGGCAGCCGATCGAGAGCTGTACGAGGAAGTGGGGGGTCGGCTCAAGGGTCCGCTGGAATGGATCGGTGCCTTCCGGGTCGATCACAGCGTGGCCGGACCGTACCGGCCGCACTTGCCGTTTCCGATCTCTTACTGGGCGTACACGGCTGCAGATATCGAGCTGGTCGCCGAGCCGACGAATCCCGATGACGGCGAGCAAGTGACTGCGGTTCAGGTACTCCCGATCGATGAGGCGATTGAGTTCCTGTCGGTGTTCGATGACGGCCCACTGCTCGACGCCGTGAAGCTGGCCCACGCGCTCGAACTGGAAGCACCAGACGGTGCCCGGTAGACCGTCCTTTGCCGGACACTCGGCTGCATCAAGACCGTTGGCGAGGTGTCCGCGGCGCTGAGCCGATGCGCGTTCATGCGGACAGCGCCAGCCCGAGGGGCGTCAGGTTCCGTAGCTTCACCGCCGGTCGGGCGGGACTGTCTAGGCTCTGCGGATGTGACTGTGTTCCACGAGGAGATGATCGGGCGCGCGGTGGCCTGGGGTCAGAACGCTGATGAGGTCGCAGGGCAGGTTCTGTATGGCTCGCTGGCGCAGGGGCGTGGGCGACGGTTGTCCGACGTGGACATGGTGGTCGTGACGGGCCGGCGATTCGCCGGAATGCTCGCTTGCGAGCGCCTTAGGAGGAACTCAGAGCGTCCAGCGGCGCCACGGGAACGATGCCGTCCGCCCGACGAGCCAATGCCTCATCGATCGTGACCAGCGCATCGGCCTGAAGCCGCGTCACGGCGAGGTACTCGGCATCCCCCATAGTGTCCCACCCCTGCTCCCGGGCGATCCGCCAGGCTGTGCGACGGGAGACCCGGTCGCCCAGCAGCCGCATCTTCACCTCGGTCAGGCGCTCGTGCATTCGCAACGCCTCGACCTCGTCGAGCTCACCGCATCTGACCCGTTCGAACAGCAGCGACAGTGCCTGCGACCGCACCGGATTTGGTGCGACAAGCTGGTGATCGGGACTGATCTGCACACCGGTCGACACGATGTGCAGCAAGGTCCTGGCGTCGACCACGTAGCGCGTCATGGCTTGCAGAATACGGCAGGCCGTCCCCGACCGTCCCGAACCTGTCGATGCAGATTGAGTCGTGATCAATGGGTCGTTCGGGTGAGATCTTTGATCCAGATCATCGAGGCTCGACGGTGTAGGCTCGCGAGGTAACTCTCCGGGGTCTTGTCGTACCTGGTGGCGATGCCTCGCCAAGCCTTCAGCTTGTTGATCAGCCGTTCGACGGTGTTTTTCTCCTTATAGAGAGGTCGGCGTCATGGCTGATGGGCCGGCCGCCCCGGGTGTCAACGGCGGCTGAATATGGAGCCGGTAGACGGCACACTGTGTGTCCTCCAGTGCACTGAGAAAGGTTGCGATCCCGATGTACGAACTCTCGGCCAACCTCGAGCTCCTTTTCACCGAGCACGGCGGGCGAGGTGGCGAAGCGGGCGACAGCGCCGCTGACCGTGTGCGGGCCGCCGCCGAGCTCGGCGTACCTTCGGTGGAGATCTGGCTCTGGCGAACCAAGAACCTCGACGAACTCGCCGAGACACTGCACGCCACCGGCACGGCGCTCCAGGTGATGTGCGTCGAACCGATGGGCCACCTCGTCGACCCATCGACACACGACACGTTTCTCACAGCCGTGGCCGCATCCGCGGCGGCAGCCGACAAGCTCGGCTGCCCCTATCTCGTGGTCACTGCCGGCCAGGACCGGCCGGGTGTACCTCGATCGACCCAACACCAGGCCATCGTGGACGCGCTTCGCCAGGCGGCACGGGTTCTCGAACCCTATGATGCGACGCTGCTCCTGGAGAATCTCAACTCCAGGGTCGACCACCTGGGCACATTCCTGGACTCGACCACCGAATGCCTCGACATCCTCGACGAGGTCGCCTCACCACGGGTCAAACTCCTCTACGACCTCTACCACTCCCTCGTCATGGACGAAGACCCGGAAGCCGTGCTCGCCGGGCGTACGCAATGGCTCGCCCATGTCCAGATCGCCGACGTCCCCGGACGTCACGAACCCGGCACCGGTTCGGTGGACTGGCCCCGACAGCTCACGATCCTGCAAAAGCTCGGCTACACCGGACGGATCGGCCTGGAATACACCCCCACCGCCACCTCCGCCCGCTCGCTCGATCACATTCGCGAGAGTGCCCAGGCGGCGGGCTCGGTGCAGTAGGCCTCGCTCGGCAACACAGCCTCTCCTTACGTCTAGCCGAACGCACCGTAGTCAAAGGTGGTCGTTCGCCCATGGCCCATCGCTTGCCATCGCGCCACGGCAATCGGCCGAATTCGCGGGTGTCGAACCCGGGGATCCTCATCCGGACGCTGGCCCTGTATCGGAACGCAAGGTCAGCGGCTCAGCCACTCACCAAGGTCAACGGAACAGTTTTTGCGCGGCCCGGGAGGGCACTCGGCGACGACTCTGGAATCCTGCGTGACTGATCTGACCCCGGGCATCAGCTCTTCGGACAAGCCAGTTCCCGGACCCACAACCATCAGTAACCCTAAACCGGCCCTCGCCGCGGTGTCTTGAGACAAAGGTGAGCCTAGGAAGGGCGCCTCGCTCACTCGCGGTTGGCGTCGGCAGCTAGTGCCGCGTCAAGCAACGTTGGGTAGGTAATCGGGGCGTCGGATCTTGGAGTTGATGGCGAAGTGGCGTTTGGGGTGGCAGCGCTGGTTGCGCCAGCGGATATAGCCAGCGATCGCGGTCTG
>NZ_JBEFTW010000075.1:0-10723 GCF_040196095.1 Actinopolymorpha sp. B17G11 | reverse complement strand
CGCGACCCCAGCCGTGCGTTGAGCTTGTTGCGCGCCCGCATCTGGAGGATCAGCTGGGTGATCTCCTCGTCGCGCAGTTCGCGTCGCGTGGACTTCTTGTCGATCCACTCGTAGTAGGTCGAGGGACGAGCGTACCTGTCGGCGACGTGGCCGACGGCGAGTACCACGAGATCGCCTTCCCCGGCACATACCAGGCGGCCCCGGACTCCACCACATACGCGTATGTCGCGCCGCCGGGGAACCGTGCGGTTAACCACGTGTGCGTCGATCGAATCTACGCGATCAGGGTGTGATCACCTCGACGCGTCGCAACCGACCTTCAAACCCCGAACGTCGCTAGACCGAACTTATGAACCGTACTGGGTCTCGTGGAGGCTCTGGTCATTTGCGGCTCTCCTGCCCCTTGTGTGGGTGGGGTGATGGTGGCGTGCGTAGCGCTAGGGTATGGGCTCGGCTGCTTGGGGTCGATAAGACGGTGATCGAGCATGTCGAGTTTGACGAGGATGATGGGGTGATCGTGGCCGCGGTCCGCCCTGGTTTGCGTCTGACTTCGCGATAGAGATCGGTCTGTCCACCAGATGTTGTCTGATGGGCAGACCGATCTCTATCGCGAAGTCAGACGCAAACCAGGGGCACTCCGCTTGTGGCGTGGTCAACGCCGGTTGCCCTATCGCCGGGGCGCGGCATCCTACGGAGTGCACGAGCGTTCGATGAAGGGTTCGGCGCGTTCGCCGTCGGTGAACTGGCCCACCGCCCACAGGCAGGTGCTGGCTGGGACCGCGGTGACGGCTGTCAGGCTGCTTCCGACGGTTCCCGGGTCGACGCCAGGAACGACGGTCCATGTAAGGCCGTCCCAGTGCGCGATGAGTGTGTCGGTGCCCTGCCCACCGACGGCCCATACGTCGTCCGGTCCGCGAAGGGCCACGTCGGCGAAGGTCGCATCCATGCCGTCGAAGGTGGGTGTCGTGGAGACCTGCCAAGAGGAGCCATCCCAGCGCTGGGCGAGCGGCTCCAGGTGTGTAGGTCCATACGCGTAGCCGACGGCCCACGCCTCGGTGGCCGAATCGGCCGCCACGCTGCCGAGCAGGGCGCCGTCACGTCTGGTCGGGCTCGGTACGACGGTCCACGACGTGCCATCCCAGTGTTCGGTCAGCGTACGCATCACCATGTCGCCCTCGTCATAGTCACCGACCGCCCATAGATCGGCGGCCGACGATGCCGCGACGTCCAGCAGATTGCTGCCGAGCCCGGTCGTACCGGGGTTGGGACTCTCGACCACGGACCAGCGATCGCCGTCCCAGTGCTGGACCAGCGTCTGCCCGGTGAACGGCCAGGCAGTCACGGATCCAACCGCCCATGCATCCGTCGGCGACAATGCCGTGACGCCGACCAGCATGCTGTCGGGGGTGTTGTCGCTCGGGCTCGGCACCACCTGCCAGCGCATGCCGTTCCAGTGCATGAGCAAGGTGCGGTGTGTTCCGTCGGCGTCGACGTCGTAGCCGGCCGCCCATACGTCTGAGGACGAGGATCCGGCGACTGCGAATAGCCAGTTTTGCGCGCGACTTCGGTTGGGGCTCGGGATACGCGTCCACAGGGAGCCGTCCCAGTGCAGCGTGAGGGTGCGAACCCCCGTCCGGTCACGAACGTATCCGACGGCCCATGCGTCCGATGGGCTGAAGGCCGTCACCTCGGTGAGATCCGCCTGCCCGCGCACCGACGGAATCGGGACCATCTCCCACGTCGATGCTTCCGCGGGTGGGACCGACGGTGTCGTGCTGCCGGCCATCGCCGTGCGGCTGCCGGCTGCGGCAGTCGCTAATGCGAGCACCGCGACCGCGATCGCCGCGGTTCCTCTGATCAGTCTGCCTGTCTTCATGAAGCACCTCCGCTAGGGACTCTCACTCGCCAGGATCGAAAGGTTTATGGAAGAGATGCCCACAGCTGTGGTGAAGTTGCTCCGCTGAGAAAACTCTCGCCACGTTCTCGCCCAGCTGAAGAATAGGAGCGGCCAAGGCAACCCAGGGGACGTTCAGTGCATCCTCAAAACAAGGGGTCCTCGCCACCATCCCGGACCCACCAACGAGGGGAGAATTTCGTGGGTGTGCGCTTTCAAGCCATGACCACAGCATTGGCGACCTCTACCGTTGTGGCCATGACCACCGCTGTCGTCGGCGCGACAACTGCTGGACCAGCTGCCGCTGCCGAACCAGCCCTGACCCGCAGCTCCACCATCAGTGGGGTCGGTGCGCCAGCTGTCGCCGCACCTACGGACGCTCTCACCGAACTACGACGTGCTCGCGCGGCGATGCTCGTCACCGACGACGCACCCTATGCCGGCACCATTCCATGGCGGATCCCGCGTCCTGACCGCATCCAGGTCGTTGGAGATCCCTGGGACGAGGTCAGTCACCCCTGCCGGGAAGCGACGTACGCCCAGCTCGGCGGTGAAGCCTTCCGCAACCGCATTCTCGTATCGGATACAGCCACCAGCTATGACGCCTCCGTCGAAGAAGACGTCCTGCTGTTCCCTGACGCGGCGACGGCCGCCAGCGCCTACGATCAGCTCGCCACCGAGTTGACGACCTGTCAAGAGCGGCTTGCTGAGACAGGCGCCGACCTCCCCGTCACGTACGTGGGCGACGTCGCCGACCCTACCGGCGGCCGGGGCACGGTGTGGAACGCCGACTTCGCCACGAGCGACCCCGAGTTCCTCGAGGACATGACGGCAGCAGTCGTTCAGCACGGGCGCGCGATCGCGGTCATCAGCGTCAACCGTTACGGCACGTTGGCCACCTACGACCCAGCCGCGGCCCTGCCGACGGCACAAGCCGCCCTCACCCGGCTCAGCTACTTCGACTGAGCGCGTGGGGAGATGCCCAGATGCAGGCGCCTTCCTGGCCGGCCAAGATGCCGCCGCACATGTGGGGCCTCACGATGCACGACGTGGCCGCAACGTTGTCGGGGCGTCTAGCCACCTCCGCTGAAGGTGGGGGAGGGCTGGAAGTTGGTGATGCTGCCGTGGGCAGACTTCCCAGCCCACGTCGACTACCACCCCGGCAACGTGCTGGTCGGCGAGGATGGCACGCTGACCGGGATAGTGGACTGGATCGGCGCTGCACGCGGAGACGCACGGTTCGCGATCGTGGCCAGGCGCGTCGCCGGCCCGCCAGACCGGTTGCAGGACGATGTCGCACGCCATATCGACCAAGCCCTCGATGAGCAGCTCACATCGGACGAACTGCGGCCCTACTGGGCCGTGCTGTCGCTGCGGCTGGTGGACTGGTCGATCCGACATTTCCCCGACCCGCTCACCGAACGCTGGCTCGACTTCGTCGAAACCCGGATCGACTAGCAGAATCCGAAAAGCGACCGCTAGGGAACGCCAACCATCGATCCCTGCGCGAGCACGACGGCGACGATGCGGATGTCCGCAAGGGATCCCCAACCGAACGCCGACCTACGCAGCCACGTTGCCGCTGCCTATCGTTGACGATGTGCTGCAGATAGGCGAGGTAGACCGGCTGGCCGATGCGCTGGAAGGTGTGCGCCGCACAACGGCGGACGGTCTTGCCCAGTGGCGGTACCACGGCAGGCTCGTCGCCCGCCAGCTTGACGACACCCATGTGGTGATCCGAGCCGACTTCGACTACCGCGCCTCGGTGCTCCGGCAGTTCCCCGGAACCTTCAGCGTGCCGCCCCGGTACATCAAGCACATGATGGTCGTCGCCGATCTCGCCAGAGGCGACGCTGGTGCCATCGAGGATGCACTCGAGGCAGCGTGGCACCTTCAGCGAAGCGCAGGCTGACAGGCTTCCCTCGCGCTTCCCATGGACTGTCCGCAGGACGATCCTCGACCGGGCGACTGCGGAGTCTGAGGCGAACGCCCGGCTGAGCGGTGGCCGTAGCGCTACCTCCGGGCAAGGATCACTTTGGTGTCGCCTGGCCAATCCCAGAAGACGCCCTCGGGTGACCGTGCCCGCAGCAGATTCCGCACATCGGTGGCGAATGCTTCGACCCGATCGCCGAACAGGTGCGGCGCTGAGAAGGAGAATGAGAAGTAGCCAGCCAACACGCTCTCGGTATCTCGAACCAGGTCGGGGATGCCGGGCGCGAAGATCACCTGTGGCACGCCGAATCGGGTGCTGGCGATCACGTCTTCGTCGGCACGGCGGGCCGGCGGAGCACCTTGGCCAGCTCTCCTGGCTGATCCGAGATACTTCTCCACCAAGGCTTCGATCTCTGCGTGAGGGATCGGGGGCGGCCCTGGGCTTGGCGGGACAGACGGCCCGCCGGCCTTGTGCATGACCAGCACCAGGGCGCCGCCCGGCTCCAGCATGTCGTACACCGTCTCGGCTACACGAACCGCGTCTGTCCACCAGAAGGATGAGCCGAAGGTGACCAGTCGATACGTCCCTGGCGCCGCGTCGGGTAGGTCCTCGGCCAGAGCCTCCACGCACGTGATGTTCGCGATGCGCTGCTCTTCTGCGGCCCTGCGAGCCTCGGCGATCATGTCCGGGTCGGGGTCGAGCCCGACGGCTTCCTCGAACAGGTGGGCCAAGCGCACAGTAAGAACACCGGGGCCGCATCCAACATCCAGGAGCCTTCCGCGGCCATCCAGGCCAAGTTCCTTACCGAGAACAACCTCAAGCGCCGACGAATAGGCGGGCCTGCCGTAGCGGTAGTGGGCAGCCGCGCCCTGGTAGATCGTCGGGTCGTATCGCACCATCAGAGACTATTCGTCAGCCATCCGGTGAGGGTGACCCATAGCGGTCCGCCGACCGACACCGCCAGCGGTCGCCCGATGCGGTCCGTCGGCGGGCAGGCCATCGGGCAACTTCACCGGGCAATGGCTGAGCGCGGACTCGGCATCGCACAGGGGACCCCTCAACGCACACCCCCGGTTGGGATCCAGAAAACCTGGCGCTGCATCGCGCCTGTGGCCTACCGCCTTCGGCCTTGAGAGCCTGACGGTCGGCGCCTGGTGACACCGACGCCCGACCGAGCGGTTGGCGCGCCAGTGGACTCGTGGGGGTTGACGGCGGCGTTAGAGTCTCGCGATGGGAGGCCCTCTTAGACGGATGGTTTGCCCTTCCCCCGCAGAGGAGCCCGACTCCGCAGGCTCCGCGATGACGGGAGGGGAACGTCTAATGGGACCAACCAACAGCTCAGAGCACGCCGCATCCCAGCTCGACGCCGCCATGGTTCAGCGTGAGCTTCAGCTGTCCGAGCCTGTGATCACGATTCTAGGCGGCGTAGACCTTCCGGTTGGGTCATGTGGACCGACTCTGCCCAGCGATACCGAGGCCAACACTCTCCTCGAACACCTCGATGTCGAGGCGGCAGATCGAGGAGCGGTCATCGCCGCGCGTCCCAGTTCGACGAGGCACTCGGCTCTGTGGTGGGTGCTTGACCGCGCTTACCACTTCCTCGTCGCCAATATGGGGGTGCCGCCCGAGAGTACGCCCGATCCAGCGATCGGGCGCGCTCTGCCAACACACACCGGCCCGTCGGCCGGCATCTGCATGTGTGGGTGTGCCTGGCGGTACTGCCCCACGTGCGCCGCTTCCACACCGAATCCGGCATCTCTGACGACGTGTCGTGGGCCAATCTCGCTGACCTCGGACAGGCGATGAGCAGGCACCGAATGGCCACTGGCGTCGCCGGCGTGGATGCCGAGTGGCTGCTCTCCCGGACCTACCGCGGCCTTTCCTACCGCCTCGGCCGGCTGGTCTTTGAACGCGGCCGACCACAGCCCGAGAGCACGACACACGCGGTGCTCGGTCCCGGACAAAGCGGCGTCGCAGTGCACGTTCCCCGCGTCGGCGGGCGCCTGGACCCTGGCGCCTGCGACGACTCGTTCGCCCGCGCCCAGAACTTCTTCCCCCGTCACTTCCAGGACAACCCCGTCGCCTTCGACTGCCATTCCTGGCTGATGGATGACCAGCTTGGCCACTACCTGCCTGCCACATCCAACATCATCCGGTTCCAACGAAGATTCGCCTTCTTCAATGACAACGAACCGGCAGACCATGAGATCCTCGCCCTCGTCTTCGCTCGCCGTTACGACGGTCCGCACGTACCAGGTGAGCTGCTTGACGAGTTGCCCCAGGACACCACCCTGCAGCGCGCAATTGTCACTCACCTACACCGCGGCGGGCACTGGCATAGCCGCACCGGCTGGTGCCCGCTGCCAATGCCAGCGCGGCTGTGTTGAGCACGGCTCGCAGGCCGTCCTGCGCCAGCTTGGGTGTCGCCGTCGCCCGCACGGCGGCTGGGGGCACCGGGCACGCGAGACTGCAACGAGTACGAGATGACGGTGTTCGTTGGGGAACGTCAACCGCCGGCACCTTGGGCGACGACACGGCGACCATGCCGGGGTGTACGCAAGGGATTGGCAAACGGACACCAGCGAACTTGGCCGATTGATCAAGGCCGGGTCGCCGGCTGACGCGGCAACCACCCGGCCGGACCTTGTCGACCGACGACCACGGCGCAGGGGATCGGTACGGCGGCGGGCGAAGTGGTCGTGCGAGCACGGACTACGGCTAGCATGCCCGCCGTGGATGAATACGCGGCCCTGGAGGCCTGGAAGAGTGTCGTCGGCGCGGCCCGAGTCGAGCCGATGGACGAGGTTCACAACCCGATCTGGAAGGTCACCGGCGAGGATGGCCGACAGTGGGTGCTCAAGCATCTACCGCAAATGTCACCCGGAGTCGGCCCGGTCGAGGAGTACCGGGTGCTGTGCTACCTGCAGGCCGGCGGACTGCCCGTGGCAGTGCCAGTCGTCACCGATGACGGGCTGATCGTGCACAACGCCGACCACCTTGGTACCGACCCGAACCAGACGCAACCTACTGGCGCCGACGCGTACGCGCTTATTCCCCTGCTCCGCAACGACCCTGAGCTGCACGAGTCGCCGGCGCTCGCGCACACGATCGGCGCCGGCATCGGCCGGCTCGACCAGATGCTCGCCGAGTGCCCATGGCACGTGACGTCATTCAGCGACGACCCCGCACCGGACATTCTCGGCGATGGTTACGCCAAGCTTCCGGTGGAGCTGCGTACCCTGGTCGATCCGTTGCGAGACCAACTCTGGGCCGCGCTGGCCGACCTACCCACCCAGCTCACCCACGGCGACTGCAACGTCGGCAACGTCCTCGTCCACAACGGCGAGGTCACCGGGTACATCGACCTGGACCACCTGCCGCACAGCCCACGGGTCCGCGACCTCAGCTATTACCTCCACAGCCGCCTCGTGGACCCACATCATCCACGGCGACCAAAATGCCATGGCAGCAGTACTGCGCCACTACGTCGCCGGCTACCACACCATCCACCCGTTGACCACACGCGAACTGGCTGCCGTCGTACCGTTGCTCCTCACGGCTCTGGTCGGCGGCGCCGGCTGGTACCTACACGGCCCGGTGCCCGATCCCGCCGGCTACCAACTCAATCTGCAGGCCATCGAATGGGTTACGCCGCGCTACGACCAGCTGGTCAGCGCAGCCGCACTTTGACAAACGCCACGACCGCCGCCGCGTTGTCCTTTAGCGCACCGGGGACCGCTGACAGCGCTTGGCCGACCCATCCCCTAGGCCGACACCAGCTCCAGCCAGTTCTGGGTGACAGGAACGTAGGCATCAAGTGTCATCCAGCGCGCATGGACGTCGGCTGTCTGGCCGTGTGGACCGGAGAAGAGCTGGGCGTATCTGGAGATCTCGAGCAGGTGCCAATCGGCCCGGAACATTCGATCAGCATCGCGTACCCGCCCAGCATCGCGTTACCCGCACCTTCAACGGACAAGATGGCGGGCAGAGTGGCCGAATGAGATGATCTCGGCACTCGTGAACCCTCAGGTGGCGCGCACATGGCCAGAAGAACCTACCTCGAGGCGAGCCGGCGGCGTACCCAATCGAGCTCCGCGCCCTGGGGACCGGTCTCCATGACGCGGTTGGCCGCACCACCGAGGCGATCCCAAAGCTCGTAGGCGCCTGCCGCTGACAGCGCGTCCCTGTTTCCCTTGAGGATTCGCAAGGCGAAGTCCTCTCCGTAGGCGTTAAGCAACCGTCCGCCGATCTCCGCGATTGGATCACTGAGGCATGCGTCGCCGAAATCAATGAGCGCAACCAAGGTGCCATCGGCGTGCAGGAGGTGGTCTGGGGCGAGGTCATGGTGCACGAGCGCGACGTCGCCGCTGTCACCGATTCGCAGTGCCTCGAGGCACAGCTGACGCTCGCGGCTCGTCAGGTGTGGGAACACGTGCACCTCGACGACCTCGGCGCTATCGAAGGGCACTGCCCGTTCCGCTCCCATGTCCCGCGCTTCGCCGGTGTAGGAGTGCAACTCGTCCCAGAAGTCGCGGACTGTCTGAAGCGCGAGGTCTTGGGCCGGACCGGAAAGACTGTCGAACGTGGAACGATCGAAGGGGGCCCCCGGCTCAAAATGGTGCGCCATGAGCGCGATGCCATCTCTCACCTCGAGCCACACCGGGGATGGAACTCGCAGCGGCAGCCGCCCGCGAAGTCGTTCGAGGAGCTTCATCTCGAACCGCATGTGGTCCGCCACCTCGCTTCGACGCGAAGCGCGGATGACGAGCTCTCCCGCTCGGTACGCCGTGCTGTCCGCGCCCGCTCCGATCCTCGAAAGATCAGGGAGAGGTTCCGGCGCCAACCGGCGTACTTCAGTAGCAGAAACGATGTCATCCACGCCCTGGAGCATGACACCTGCCTGGGGCGTTGGCGACAGCCTTTCACCATCACCAGTAGCTGGCAGCGGGCGCCCGTTCGGGTGGCCGGCCAGTCCAACGGCAGAGCTGCGACTGAGAGCCATGGTCATGGTCGCGGACATGTCCGTTGGAGGGACCACAACCGTCCGTGCCTAGGACCTCTACGACGAAAGCAACGCGGGTGTCCACAGAGGATCCCCCACGAACACGGCCTCGAGGGGCAGACCGGGCGGGCATGTCGCCCGAGGCGCCGAGGGTCGGTCAGTTGACCTGAAGGCGGGCACGCAGCCCGGCTACCCCGTCCCGTATGGTCTCGGGATCCTCTGTGTCCATGCCGTACTGCACCGCGAACAGCGAGCCGAGCCAGTGGTAGCAGCGCACCCGGTGTGGGTCGACGGGTCGACCCGTACGCCTCGACCAGCGCGTCGACCCGCCATTCTCCCAACGTGGGCAGCAGCGCGGCGAAGTCGACGGCGGGATCGCCGATGGTGGCGGTCTCGAAGTCGATCAGTCCCGAGATGCTGCCCGTCTGATCCACCAACACGTGTTCAGCCCCAAGGTCGGTGTGGACAAGAGTTGGCGGAAAGTCCCATGCGGAGTCCAGGAACTCGGTGAATCGGGCATCGACCGCTGCGCATAGGTCCTGGTCCAACGCTGGCAACACCCGGGCGCTGACGTCGGTCCACAGGTCTGCGTACTTGGACCGCCATGCCTGGCCTGTGGCGGGTACGCCGAGCGTTGTGGCGGCGCGGTCCGGGGGAAAGTCGTGCAGTTCTTGCAGAGCTTTGGCGAGGCCACGCCAGTCGTCCTGTGGTGTGAGCGGACGGCCGGGGATCTTTCGGTAGGCCTGGTAGGTGCTTCCG
Source organism: Actinopolymorpha sp. B17G11 (assembly GCF_040196095.1). NCBI lineage: Bacteria > Bacillati > Actinomycetota > Actinomycetes > Propionibacteriales > Actinopolymorphaceae > Actinopolymorpha > Actinopolymorpha sp. B17G11. The sequence goes on along the minus strand of NZ_JBEFTW010000075.1, from coordinate 1,135 downwards.
CGCCAGGTGCCGAACTCCACCGGTTCTGGCACAGCGATAGACATGGCTTGAGCCAGTTCTGGCAGCAGTTTGGCCTGGCGCCGGTGGCCGGCAGCGACCTCGACATTGCGGGCCACCTGGAGGATCCACGTTCCGTCGAGCTCAAAGGTCCAGGACGCCCAGCCGCCAAGGATCGGCACGACAGTATGGGCGGCACGCCCCAGGTCGGCCCACAACGCACCGGCCTGCGCCGGGGTCATCACGCGGATCCAGCCGTGGCGGCGTCCAGGTAGCGGAGCATCACCAGAACCTAACCGCAGAGCGGTCTCGCCGCGAGAGACCTTCGCACGCAACAACTGAAGGCCCACGCGAGCTCGTCCGTTGGGGGGTCCCCCGGACAGTCGCGGCGATACACGTCGCCCGTTGAGTGTTTCATCGGGCGGTGGAGCGATCGCAGGGCGGGTATTCTCGGCGATTACCTTGGCGCGTGGCTCTGGTCATACCTTGAGCGCGGAACCATATCGCGGCTGGCATCGACACGTGAGAGGTCACCTTGCGTACGCTCGCCATCACTCCCGCGCCGCACCTTTTCAGGGGACCGGCTGGACGACTTCGACAACGCGATCCGGAACCGCCTCGCAGACCTGGCCGACACGGACACGTTCGTCGACGACAACCAGTTCCGGATTGTGATCGGTCGTCGTCCCCCGCGCACGCCCGGTCAGTCAGCTTGATCGAGCCTGGGGCGGCGTACCACTGGGCGCGGACGTCGCCCGGGGACGTCGGTTCGCGGGTCCGGAAGGGCCGAAACCGTCGGCTGCCTTCGGCGAAGCGGTTCCCTTGGCCGCGAACACAGTCACAGCGAGATGACGCGCGAGGACCGGTGTACACCGTCGATCCAGGGAACGTGGAATCGGTACTGGCACTGCTCGCGATGAAGATGCGGATCCTCGAGATCAGGGAGGGTCGCGCCCCGGCGATCATCGGTCGGCGACCACTGCGGGGAGTGATCCTCAAGCCGTCCGCTGAGGGATCCGCGGGTTCGAGCGGTGATCGCAACACCCGATGGGTGAGGGGTGTTGTGGGTGCGGTTCTCTTTGCGGATGGTTGCGGAGGTTCATGAGCGGTTCTGGGAGGCGATGGCGCGGGGGGATTT
>NZ_JBEFTW010000074.1:0-10867 GCF_040196095.1 Actinopolymorpha sp. B17G11 | reverse complement strand
AGACGTCCGCGAGTGGATCAACAACTGGAACAAGAACCCAAGACCGTTCGTCTGGAAGAAGACCGCCGAGGAGATCCTCGACTCCCTCGCCCGATATATCGCACGAATTTCAGGCGGAGGACACTAGTGGGTGACTACGGCCTCATCGAAGAGTCGATCTTCAACGCTGGCGACCCGCGAATCCTTGCCGCCGAGCCAGGCGCACGGCTCATCTACAAACCGCGACGACTGGGAGCCGGCGTTTTTGATCTACGAGATCGGGCAGGTTTTCAGAGTGTTCGGCTCGCGGCTGGACGAGTACTCGCCCGAGTCGATCGCCGCCGCCCACGACGCGTGCGCGATCGTCATGCCACACGCCTACGACGCCGGCCCCGACCAGGAAGTGGCCCAGTTCCAGCTTGCCAGCTCGATCGGCGCCGACGGAGCCCAAACCAACCAGCCCGCCCTGATCGTGGCCGCCGCCGGTGAACCCGTCGGCTCGAGGCGGCTTACCCGCCGCGAGCACGTCGCAGGTGCCAAGGTGTGCCTGGTCAACGCGGCCAACGGACTCGGCTTCCCCGGTAAGACTGTGCGCTTGGTCAAAGACGAGTTGTCGACCGACCTCGTTACCGGCCTGGATGGGTGCGTTGGGGTGCCGACCGTGAACTGGCGCGGCGCTTCGGTGTCCTTCGCCGGCGACGGGGCCGTACATGCGTCGACCGGGCGGATCACACCGAGCACCGGCTAAGCGGTCAGCACGCCTCAACGAGACCCACCGGAGTCCCATCCATCAGATCCATCGCACCCGGGCGAGACGGCCTATGGCTCGGCAGGCCCGGTTGCCTAGACGGTCCTGAGATTCCTGTGCAACCGGCCCGGTGGCTGGGGCGTCCTCTAGCTGCAGGTATAAGCGGCGCGGGTCAGGTCTGCCGGGTGCAGCCAGCACGCGGCCGCAGTGTTTATGGGGCTGGGGCATGGGGGTCTCGCAGTGACTACCGCAATCTTCTGGGCAATCCTCGCCGTCATCTACGCCGGCCTGGTGCTGCTCCTTATCGCGCTCGCCGCAACAACAAGGCATGCGCACCGGAAACGGCTTCGAGCGATTTCGCAAGCGAAGATGTCTAGCTACGTTCCCCACCAGCGATCGGCTGTCCACCCCGATCCTCAGCACAGACCTGCCGCGAGGATGCAGAAGATCGCCAGGGTAGCGAAGTAACTGCAGGGTCGACCGGATACGGATCTAGGTTGCCCCATTGGCTGCTGACGCAGCCGAACCTGTCGGGGTGCCAAGCATCGCTGTGCCTTGGTGTTTTGGCGGCAAGCCCCGAACACCTCCGGGGTCGTCGGATGGGTCAGGTGGTCACGGGCGCTTCCCAGTTGATGCGGTAGTCGTGTACCCAGTCCGAGGTGCTCCGTGCCGCCTGCCGCGCGACCAACGGAATGACGATCCGATCTCTGATCAGCCCACTCACCCTGCCCGGGATCTTCTGGTCGCTGGTCCGCTTGGCCCGGGTGATGAGTTTCTCCACGCGTCTGCGGCGTAGCGCCTCGAAGGCGGCGAGGGCAGCGCCTGTGTCGGGCTGGTCGCGCAGGCACTTCGCCAGCACCACGCCGTCTTCGATCGCGAGGGAGGCGCCTTGGCCCGAGGTCGGTGAGATTGCGTGGGCAGCGTCGCCCAGCAGCACTATCGAGGCAGAGTGCCACCTGGCGACTGTGGGCAGATCGCAGGTGTTCCATGGCGTCAGGATGTCGTCGGTGTGTGCGATGAGCTGGAGTGCTGGAGTGTGGTCGTCGGCGAATAGCCGCTGGAGTTCGGTACGCCATCGCGACGCCAGCTCCGCGAGCGCATCCCGGCTCGCCTCGGCAGCGCGCGGCACGTTGGCGAACCACCACACGTCGCCTGGACCGCGCTTGACGTAGGCGAAGAACGCCCGTCTGCCGAAGGTCATCGTGAACACGCCGGGCTGGGTCGCTACGTCGATTCCGTGGGCAAAGCCGCCGGTGTTGAGCAGGCCGGTGTAACGAGGGGGTCGGCCGTCGGGGTTCAGCAACGCACGGGTGCGCGAGTTCAGGCCGTCGCCACCGATCAGCAGATCTCCCTTGGCTCGAGTACCGTCGGCGAAGGTTGCGACCACCCGGCCGTCGGCTCCTGTCGTCGCGTCGAGGAGTTTCTTGCCATACTCGATCGCGATCCCGCGGCGGACCGCCTCGTCGCGGAGTCCAATGTAGAGGTCGGAGCGCCTGATGCTCTGGCTGACCAGACCGTTGTCGGGCCTGCCGATCGCGAACGTGCCGAGAGGGCGGCCCGCGCTGTTCTGCATCGCGAGGACTGGCGTGTCGAACCCGCCGAAGTCGCGGGCGTCGACGGCGATCAGCCGAAGCGCGGCCAGTCCGTTGACGGCGACTGTGAGGAACGCTCCGACCCCGTCTGCCGAGCGGTCGTACGCCTCGTAGATGGTCGCGTCGAGGCCCGCTTGTCGCAGGGCCATCGCGGTCACGGGTCCGGTGATGCCCGCTCCGATAATGATCGCCTTTCGCATGCCTGACACCATAACCTGGTTAGCCATACTATGGCTAGTAGGATTCTGAACTAGGGTGAGCACGTGATCGAACCGCCCCGACCACGGTCCCCGCTGGCTATGGTGCTGCTGGCACTTCTGGCCGAGGAGCCAATGCACGCCTACCGCATGCAGCAGCTGATCAAGATCCGACGCAAGGACGATGTGGTCAACGTCGCGCGGAGCAACAGCGTCTACCAGACGATTGACCGCCTGCTCCGTGACGGGCTGATCGAAGTACACGAGAAACTCGCAGGCGGCGTCGGGCCGGGCCGGATCGTCTACGCGATCACCACGAACGGCCAGAAGACACTGCGCCAGTGGACCGACACCATGCTGTCGACGCCGGCTCGGGAGTTCCCCGAATTCCGCGCCGTGCTGGCGGTGCTCGCCATCATGAGCCCCGACGCGGTACGCCCCCAGCTCGAACGCCGGGCCGAGGCACTGCAGTCCACACTGGCACAGGCCAGGCGGGAGCAGCAGATGGCACGAAAACTCGAGCTTCCAAGGATCCTCATGCTCGAACACGAGCACATGGTCGCCGTGACCAGGGCCGAACTCACCTGGCTCCGCAACGTCCTCGCCGACCTCGGCTCCGGCAAGCTCACCTGGTCGACCGAAGAGATGCTTGCCATGCGAGACAAGTTCGAGTCATGACATCGATGAGAACTGCGCCGGTTCGCGATCCGCAGCGGGGAGTTTCAATCAGCCGCTGACACCCGCAGCCCCGCAGCAGACCAGTCATAGACATGTCCCACCACGTAGAAGTCCAAGTCACAGGGCCAATCCGCGATCACTCCAAGATAAGCGGGGAGATCGTGAGATGGCAGGACCGGCGGCTGGACTTCGCCGGCCTACAGCGGCAATACACCCAACGTCGACGCGCTGCCGAGTTCGCCGTGACCCATCCGGGTCACCTTGTGCTGTTCGACGTCCTCGAGAGCGCCCGCGGCGGCGACCTGCGACCGCCAAGGTTGTCGACCGTGTCTTGGTGAAGAGGCGGTGTCCCGCCGAAGCCCGGCGCACGAGGCGGCGTCCAGTGACACACGGCGTCCCAGATCTTGAACTGGAGGCCGAGCACGAACCCGCCTCATGCCCAAGGCACTCCGAACTTCGCCGCGTATACGCCACACCGATCCCACCGCACCACTGACGCACTACGCGGCACTTCTCTGACCAGGGCAAACAGCGGAAAACAGCCCGAAGGCGACGGTCCGCGGGCCGTTGCCCACTCCGACGGGATGGTTCCCAGCCAAACCGGGTTTGACCTGGGCTTTTGCATCGTGGCAGGTGTTGGATTCGAACCAACGTAGCTTGCAGTGGCGGTTTTACAGGCCTACGGTCAGACCGCTTCTGACCTGCAAGGACGTCTCCGTGACAAAGCATTTCGGGGAGCATTCGGGGGACGCGGCACAGCACATGTACGGCAACTGCAAAGGACCTTCGGGTTTCTGGCTGCGCTGAGCGTGGACCATAGTCGCGTCCGAGGCTTACCGTCCTGACCGTGGTTGACCGTTGCCGACCATGATCGGCCCTGGCTGGGGCACGCGGAGGGCACGCCGACCTCACCTCCAATGACACAAGAGCCCCGATGCGTGCCCTACACACGCCAGGAAGGGCGAACACCGGTCGGTCAGCGGATGAGGTCCTCGCCGGCTTGTTCATGCCGTACGCCGCGATCCGGGTGGAACGCCATGTGAAAGTCCCTCTCGGACTCGGCGTGCTGCTCGAAGCCCAAGCGCTCATAGAGCCTGCGCGCGCTCACGTTGTTCCTGTCGACGTCGAGATGCAGAGGTTTCGCGGTGGATCGGCTCTCCTCGATCAGTGCCCTGATGAGATGGGTGCCGATTCCGTTGCCCTGGAAAGCCGGGTGGATCTGAATTCCCCCAAGTAAGATCCGGTCCGGGAAGCGGACGACCCGGAACCTGCCCGCTGGGGCGCCGTCGAGCTCGATGATCGAGAGGATGCTCTCCGGCTCGTCCGCGCCGAAGTACCCGTCGATTCCCTCGGCAAAGGCCTTCCGACATTCCTCGACATCGATCGACGGATCGACTTGTGCTTCGACATTCGCCAGCACGTCAGCGAGGACGGGGATGTCATCCCTCGTAGCGGTGCGAAGCGAGATCATGACCACTACAGTGAGAGCGCATCGGCCAGATCACAACCCGTTTTCTGGGACCGCATCGGGCTGGCGTGCCGACCTTCGACGTCCCCGGACACCATCGCCCCCACGTCTGACGCTGGCCGCGTTCGTGCGGAAGCGGATCGACTCTTCGCCACCAGGTGGCGCCGTTTCCGCTTGATCAACGTCGGGGGCCTCACCAGGTTGGAGCGGTCACATGTCACGAGACTGCCCGTCTGCCGGTGCGACCCGAAGCCAGTGATCCACCTCGCCCCAGCGTGGCACCTGCCGGACCACCCTGCCGCCGTCAGGTCGCAGCGGAGGTTCGCCACCGTTCGGTGGTCGTGCCGTGTCCGCCAGGATCTCCTGGACGGACCACAGCCGACGACCGTCGTAGTCCGCGCCGCCCATCTCGGGTTCGGTCGCGAGATCCCACTCGTAGGCCCAAGCGACGGCGAGAGTGCCGTGGAGCGTGTAGGGTGACCGACTCTTGGCCCGGGTGGATCCTGGTAGGTGACGAGCAACAGGTCGCTGGTGTCCAGAACCCAGGTATTGCCAGAGGATCGGGCACTGCCGGTCGCCTTGTACAGGCCGCGCCCGGTACCCGTGGGTCGAAGGCCGTCCACGTCCTCGGCCTCGGCTCGGTGGTCCGCAACGATGGCCATGCCAGCGACAAAGGTGTTCCCCACGCGCAGCGGTGCGATCTCACCGTCTTCTACCAGCGCGGAACACAACCGAACCCAGAGCGGCTCGTAGGCAGCCATGTCACTGAGCGTAGAGAAGCTAGCGACTGGCAGCTTGGGAATCGTACATATCCGGTGCTGGGAGCCGTCTTCCTGGCGCGAGCGAATGGCTGGAGCGGCCTGGAGGCCCCCTGGTTGTCCTCGGCTAATGGCCCGTTAATGGCCCGCCTGACCCTCTCGATGCGAACTGTCGGCGCCCAGGTTTCAGGCGTGCGACAGGCCGTCTCGGGCCTGGTCGGGTCCACCATCCCTGGCGGTGCAAGTCGTCGGTCAGGCTGGGCCTCAGTCGGTGTCGTGCTGGGTGGGGTCGACGCCACAGAGCTGGATGAGGCCCAGCCCTCGGCGACCATCCGGGATGCAGACGTACAGCGTGAACGTTCGGTCCCGTCGCTCCGCTTCCGCCCATGCGAGGACCTGTGCAACGTCTGCGCCGGTGATCTCGTACTCGTAGGCGTGCCACATCACCTCTTCCTGCCGGATGCCCGGCGGAGCGGGTGGCTGTCGCCAGAAGTAGACCCGAAACGCTGGGGGATCGGCCAGACCCCAGGCCTCGTCGCGCGGATCGACCGGCCGTACCTCCATGTGGGCAGTGCCTCAGAGCAGCGGCCGGAGTGGAGGGCGCCGAGCGCACGCTGACCTCAGATCCAAAATTCCATCCGGACCTTCTGCCAGCGTCCACAGACGTCTGTCACGCGGCGGCGGAGAGACCGGGACGTCCGCGCAAGTCCAGGTCCGTCCAGACCCGGTGTTAGCAACGCCGTTAGCAAGCTCCCCCGAGCACGGCCAGCTTGGAAGATGTGCGCTCACCCCCAGCGTGGCTGAGTCGCGCTCACGAAGCAGGCGAGATGACCGCTGTTGACCGATGAGCGCCGAGACGTAGCCGCCACGTATGGCACGTATGTGGCACGCCGGGTGCTCGACCGGCGGAAGCGGCAACAGGCGGCTGGCAAGGACCGCTCGGGGGCCACATCAGAGGGACAGCCCACCGACGACTTCACCATGCGCTGCAGCTACGGTCGGTTCATGCGGCTTCTGGGAGGTTCCGCGAGTCCGATCGGCTGGTCGGTTCAGTATCTTGATGCATCCACAGATGTTGTGCTCGACGCCGTGCGACAGGTGCGCTCCGACCATCGCGTGAGCATCTGTCCGGCTCAGCCGTATCCGAGTGTGCTCGACCACCTTCCTCCATTCGAGTCGCCGTGGACGCGAGAGCTTGTGATGCCATGTGGAAACTGGTCCGCGTACCTCAACAACGACATCAACGGCGGCGACCCGACAGCGATCGGGCCCGCTGTTTCCCGCCGGCTCGGCGTTCGCTGCGTGGTAGTCCAACATGCGCCTCGATACGGCCCCGGCCACGAGGGAACCCAGCTATGGGTATCGGGTCCCGAGGGCGAACCGCCATTGATGTATGAGCGGACCATCGAAGCGGTGGCTACCGACGGCCGATGGGAGTGGCACACATCGGGACAGCCGTTCCCCTTCGAAGACGTGTCGCGCTATCGCTCGCGCCGAATCCGTGACCGGTTCGATCGACCGCTCTTGATCGAATATCTGCATCATCTCGGAATCCCCGCAGATGACGAAGCGGCGTACGGTCCCGGCATCGTCGTCCAGCAGCTGGTGGACTGGCCACGCCGGACAGTCTCCCTCGATCAAGCCCGAAGCGAGATCGGCCCATGACGACGCGCGACGTCCCGGCGCCCAAGGATCGCGAACCCCGACCTTCTTATCCGTAGAGGCAGGCAACTCGACCTCCTCGTCCGCGCTCCGGAGGTCGTCGACCAGGTGCTCATCGTCGCCCGGTGTTGCAGGTCGTTGGGGTCGGGCTCCGGGGTCAGCTGACCGCGCGGTCAATGTTCGACGTCCTAGTGCCCTCTCCTGCCGCTTGGGCATCAGGTGCCGATCCCGAGCCCCATGCCATGAACGCGAGCTCAACAGGCATCGCGTGCCTTGTCCACGAAGGAGTCTTGCGATTTGACCTGCGCTGCTTCGTGATAGTGCTCCGCCACGAGCACCTGGTCCGGACCGATCCGGGCGAGGTCGGCCGTGGTGAAGTCGACGCTGATGGCGTAACGCCGACTCGCGCCCCAGAGGCTGTATTGGACACCGGCCCGCAGCTCGGTCAACGCGTCCTCCCTTACCTGCCATCCCAGCGGCGGCGGGCCGAACAGTTCCACCTCGAGGACCTCACCGGTGCCGTCCCCATCGACGGTCCATGCCACCAGGCTGGCGTCTGAGGATGCCGGCCGGTCCTCGTACACGCTGAGGGAGGAGAATGATCCGGCGCAGGTTACGAGCACGCCGATCGGCCGGTCACCACGCACCGCCAACGCCACAATCGGCTCGTGAGGGGGCGTGCAGGCCGACAGCGGCCACAGCAGTATCGCCCCGACAAATGTGGTCAGAAGTCTGCGCATGATCGGATGGGGCCTCTGAGCAATCTCCCCGCGCGAATCAACCGCCGCCAGCAGCTTCAGACAGTAAACCCCGGGCCCCGATTCCACCAGCTCGTGGCTGACCAGCCGACGTCGACCATGGGTCCCCGTCGTCCTCGCAACCAGCCAGATTGAAGGTCGGAGCGGAGGCGGTCAATGGTCGGCGGAGCCGATCACGAAGTGACGCCGCAGGCGCCATTGAGGGCCGGAGTGGAGGCCGGAGACTGGCATGCGAGGAGGACGGGGCGGTCACCTGACAGCGATGTTCAGCCAGCACGACGACATGCTCCGCCCGGCGAGCCCGAGGACGGCGCCCCGGCGCCGCCCGCAAGGGCGGTAGCCGGGCGGTGCGCCGCGTCAGCGGCGCCTTGATCTCATAGAGGTCAACTCAGCAACGCTGAGCCGAACGCCCGTGCCCTGTGCCACCTGATGCTTGACAGTCGTGTGCCACCTGATGCTTGACACTGGTCGTGTTCGGCCAACCTGTTTCGGCGGCGTTCCGCGGGGCGTCGCTGATGAGGGGAGGCCGGGATTGGCGCTGGTTGCGTTGTCGGTGGTGGAGCAACGTCTGGATGCGGTGCCGGCGGTTCTTTCGGGTTCATCGGTGACGGAGGTAGCTGCGGCGGCTGGTGTGTCGCGTCAGCTGCATGCGTGGATGGCTCGGTATCTGACCGATGGTGTGGCGGGTTTGGCGGATCGTTCGCATCGGCCGGGTTCGTGCCCGCATCAGGCTCCTGCGGCGGTGGAGGTGCTGGTCGCGGAGATGCGGCGGAAGCATCCGCGGTGGGGCGCGAAGCGGATCCGGTTGGAGTTGTTGAAGAAGCCGCCGGAGGGTCTGGTGTTGCCATCGACGAGGACGATCAACCGGATCCTGACCCGGCAGGGGCTGGTGGTGCCTCGGCGGCGGAAGCGTCCGCGTGATTCGTATCGGCGGTGGGAGCGGCCCGGTCCGATGCAGCTGTGGCAGATCGACATCGTGGGCGGGGTGATGCTGGTCAACCCGGAAACCGGGGAGCTGCGGGAAGCCAAGGTGGTCACCGGTGTGGATGACCATTCCCGGTTCTGTGTGATGGCGGCGGTGGTGGAACGGGCCACCAGCCGGGCGGTGTGCTTGGCGTTTGCCCAAGCCCTGCAGCGATTCGGCGTGCCCGAAGAAGTCCTCACCGATAACGGCAAACAGTTCACCGACCGGTTCGGTAAGGGCGGGGAGGTGATGTTCGACAAGATCTGCCGCAAGAACGCCATCACCCACCGGCTGACCCAGCCGGCCTCCCCGACCACCACCGGCAAGATCGAACGGTTCCATCTGACGTTCCGTCGGGAGTTGCTCGACGACTGCGGTCCGTTTGAGTCGGTGGAGGCCGCCCAGGCCGCGATCGACGCCTTCGTGGTGGAGTACAACACCGACCGGCCACACCAAGCACTTGATGAGCACGCGCCAGTCGCTCCGGCTGAACGGTTCGCCGCGGTCCCCGACGGCCAACGCGGCCTGCTCGAGCTGTGGACACCGCCGACACTCGCCCCGGCCCCACCGGCCGCTGCCCACGAACCGGCTGGTCCCGTGCCTGAACCGGTGTTGACGCCGGCACCGTGGGCGGGTGGTCCGATCGAGTTCGACCGGGTGGTGCCACCCAGTGGCAACCTGCAGGTGGCCGGCAAACAGTTCTGGCTTGGCCCGGTCCGGGCCGGCATGGTCGTCCAGTTCTGGGCCGACGTCGACCTGATCCACCTGCTCATTGCCGGGGCCAGAGTGAAGACCGTCCGCTCCCACCTCACCATCAACGACCTGGCCCGGCTAGCCGCCGAAGGAGCGGTCAACGCCGGACCCTCCCCACTGCCACCAGCCGAACGCACTGGCGGCGCGGTCGAGATCGAACGGATCGTCTCCCGAGTCGGCATCGTCTCACTCGGCTGCCGACAGATCCTCGCCGCCGAAATCCTCGCCGGCCGCCGGGTCGGCATCCGCGTCGAGGCGGCCACGTTGATGTTCTACGACCTGGAAACCCGCGAGCTGCTCCGCACCCGACCCAACCCACTCACCACCGCCGAGATCCGCCGGCTCCGTGGCTCCCGCCCAGCCGGCCCACCTCCCCGGCCATCTACCGAACCGATCCGGGTGCAACGGCGAGCCTCCAACACCGGCATGATCACCGTCTGCCGGCAGAAGGTGGCCCTCGGACGCGCCCACAAACACCGCACCCTCACCATCGCCGTCTCCGAAACCACCCTGGCCATCGAACTCGACGACGGCGAGATCCGCGTCATCCGCTGCACCACCACCCTGCCCGTCCGCAACCTCAAATCCGAGCGAACACGCACGTCACAGCGTGCATACTGACCTGCGTGGCAGTCTCCGAAGTCGCCGGCTGGGTCTGGCCGGCGAACCTCCGCACAACCATGCAGTACCTGTCGATGTGGATTGGCTACGACTTCGACGACACCGACTGGGACGCCATCAACCACGGGTTCCTCAAAACAAGCGGCGACCCTCCCGGGCGCCCCCAGTACGACTACCCGATCGTCGGCTCCCCGATCCTCACGGTCCTGCTCGCTCGTGACCCCGGCGCCGATCCAGTCAGCGTGCTCGTCCGCGGCGAGATGGACGACATCCTCCGCGCACGGATCGACACCCTGCTCTCCATCCTCGCCGAGGTCCAACCCGCCCCCGATCCAGACGCGTAGCATCCAACACCACTGACCGCGGACGGACCCCTCACTTACCTAGGCCAAGTGTCAAGCATCACCTGGCACAGATCCGTCAAGCATCAGGTGGCACACGGCATGAGCCGAACGCCCGTGTCGTGTCTCGGGTGATGCTTGACAGTTGTGTCTCGGCTGATCCTTTACAGGAATGACAGAGATCGACTCGACTCGGCGCGACGGCGCGCTCAGCGGCATGGGAGTGCGTGCTTGTGCGACTCTGAGTGGTGGACTCAGGCCTGAGCAGGGATGAAGCGGATCAACTGGCATCGAGCGTGCGTCGAGCCGTCGAGCACGATGTTGAGGTCCTGGCAGATGGGGAGTTCT
>NZ_JBEFTW010000073.1:0-11266 GCF_040196095.1 Actinopolymorpha sp. B17G11 | reverse complement strand
CGCCTACTCGCGCTCAACACCGCCATCTGGCACAACTGGATCATCGGCGCACCCGTAAAACGCTCCCTAATCGCCTACGACCACTGATCGCTGACCTGATCAAAATTTCCGATCAACGATCTAGGGGTCGAGGGAGCGCGGCAGTTGCTTGTCCGTCTTGCGCGTCACAGTGGGAAGAGGCATCCGGCATCCCCCATCCGAAGCCGAACGGCCCGTTGCCGTTCCCCGAGTCGTACGAGAGCGACAGTTCGAGATCGAAGCCGCCGCGGCCGGGGGTCGTCGCGTCGGGACCGTCATGGTGCCGGAGCCGTTCGCGGTGTTGGTCGTGAAGGTCGCGCCGCTGACCCGGATAGCGCCGCCCCCTTCGGCAGGGTTGGATTCGGCGCACCCACGATGGCATCGGACCCCCGCGAGCGGGCGGGGGTCGGCTTGCCCTCGGCGGAGCGCTCGCGGTCCGCCGACGGCGCCCGCGCTCCCGGTGGTGTGAGCGCCCGCTCCGGGTCGAACTCGGTCATCCCGGCACCGTGTAGCCGAGCAGCAGCTGCACGGGTGCAGCCCGGTGCTTCTTGAGGAACGCGAAGAGCGCGCCCGAGTTCTGGTCGACCTGCAGCGGCCAGCCGCCCTCATCGTCGATCGGGAGTGCGAGCGCCTGCGGTGCGACGACGAGCTTGTGCTTCTCGAGGTCGACGACCGCGAAAGTCGCCGAGAGATCGTCACCGAGTCCGGCATTGGCTGCCCAGTACGGGAATTGGTCGGCGACCAGCCGGATGTCGAGCGATCGGATCGCATCGGTCGCCGCGGCCCCGAACGCCGTCCACGCGGACGCGAACGTCGTCGGCAGCTCGAGCAGGTGGGTCAGCAGCCCGGACTGCTCGAGCACATCCTCGCGCAGCGAGGCCGTAGCGGGCGCGGCGAGGTGACCCGCTTCCCGAGCCGTGTACCGGATCGTGAGGATGATGTCCGACAGCGAAGACACGTCGAACTGGGGGATGCCGCCAGGCAGTTCAAGCCGCCACGTGCTGATCGCGCCAGCTCCTTCGAAGGGCAGACGACGGTCGTCGCGGAGATTGAGCTCGAACACGCCGGCGTCGGATTGGCCCGAGCTCGTGACGATCGACTGGATGGCGCCGGCGTAGTCGCGGAAGCGCTGGTCGTCGTCGGTTGCGGGATACCCCTCGCCGAGTAGAGATGACGTCCGCACCCGCGAGCGCAGAAGCGAGAGCTTGGCATGGATGCCCGAGAAGGGTCCGACGACGGCGGGCATCGTGACCGCGACCGATCGGATCCGCCGCAGGTACTGGCCGGGAGAGTCCAGATCGAAGAACCACTCGGGCACCTCGAACTCGCACGCCCCGGTCGCCTTGAGCCGGAGCAGCGCGAGCGGGTGGAGTCGCGTGAGCGACACGTGCTTCGTGATCTCGTACTCGCGCCGGTTCTGCTCGAGGTAGGCCAGTTCGAGCCGCCTGAGCTCGAGACTGAGCCGCTCTCCGGACAGCAGGCCGCGGCGACCGGCATCCCAGTGATTGAACGAGACGAACCGCTGAGAGTCGAGCTCGGGCCGCATCGCCTCGTGCTTGAGCGTCTGCTCCGCCTTGCGCGCGACGTCGACCGCGAACGAGTACGCGTTGTGGAACAGAGCCGAGAGCTCTCCGTGCATCCAGGAGTACAGCTCCTCGGACGCGAACCGCTCCTCGAAGAAGGTCGTGAGCTCCGCGTGCTGCTCGATGCGGGTTGCCTGCAGGTCGTACTCGTGCTTGGCGATCTGCTCCCGCAGCAGCGAACTGAGGATCTGGCGGCCGTAGCCCTCGATCTCGGCGGTCGCGACGTTCGCTTGGTGCACATAGTCCTCGGCGCGCCGGTAGTACCCCGCGAGCCTCGACGCGCGCTCGGCGCTGTCGCGGAACGCGGCCTGCACCATCGAGGCGCCGTCCGAGATGTACGACGTTCCCTTCGACAGCTGCACGCCGCCAAAGCCCGTCGCGACGCCGACGCCGAGAGGCGTGAGGTGGCCGTCGAACTGCGGGATGAACGCCATCACGGCACTCGCGGCCTTCGCGATCGTGGAGATCGTGCCGAAGGTGTCGGCCGCCGGCAGGAAGATGTTCAGCTCGGCGTTCTCGTTCTTGTTGAGCGGCAGCGTCTCTCCGAGCTTGCCACCGAAGATGCCCGTGACGGTCTCGCCGGCGAACTCCATCAGGCCGCCAACCGACGTCTCCTTGCGATACGCCTCCCTCGGGAGTGCCTTGACGTAGGCGTCGACGAGCGCACCGTACGCCGAATCGAAGGTCTCCTCCGTCAGTTCGGAGCGCACGAGTGCGACGACCTTCTGCGCATCGATGTCGCTCTGGCTCGCGCCGAGTACGCGCTTGTAGTGCGAGTATCGCTCGAAGGCGATCGCCCGGGCCACGAGCAGCGCTTCGGTCCCGGCCTCCGCCTCCTTCCATTGCAGGAATCGCACATCCTGCGTGAGCGCAGCGATCGCGCCCTCGTGCTGGTGGCGCAGCAGTGCGATATGCTCGGCCTCCCCGCGCTCGATCGCCGCGAGCATCGCCTGGCCGAGCGATTTCACCTCCGCCGCGAGCTCAAGCGCCTTCTGCAGAAGCATCGGACCGCGCACCGTCGAGACCGGCTGATTGAGCCCCGCGACGACCGCGGAGATGTCGATGCCCGCCGCGGCGGCCTTGACGAGCACGCCGGGGTCGATGGGCGGGTCGAACAGCGCGAGCTGGCGGACCACGCCCTCGATGTTCATGCAATGGCGGATCTTGAAGAGGCGATCCGCAACGGTGTCCCAATAGGCGAGAAGGTTCTCGTTGCGAGGCACACAGAAATACAGCGTGCGCCCGATGCCGAACATCGACTCGGCCTCGGCCGAGCCCGATCCGGGGTCGAGAGCCGAGTCGAACGGGAACTCGTTCTCGATCTCGACGAGCGTGTTGCCGAACGCATCGATCCCGGCGGCTTTCAGCTGCGCGTAGGTCTTCGGCTTGACCGTTCCCCGCGCGGGAGTTCGCTGGGGACGCGGACCGAGCAGGTTGGCCGCGAGCACGTAGAGCTGCGTCGCCTCGTTGATCGTCTCGATCGTGTCCTGCCGGAAGAGGCTGTCGCCCCACGCGATGAGGTTGTCCAGGTACTTCATCACGACGTTCAGCTGATACGCGAGGTAGCGCCCACGCGCGACGACGTGGGGCTGGAACGGTTTGTTCCGCCACTCCGTGATGGCCAGCTCCATCCGCTCCTTGACGGGCGAGTCCTCGGGTGCCGCGAGCTTGTCGAGAAGTTCGACGATGAACTCGGGCGTCGTCTCCTGCCGGAAGCGCAGGAACTTCCAGAATCGCTGCGGCACCGGGAGCGACGTGTCCTGCTCGGTCGGATCGAAGATGAAGTGGAACCATCGGCGCGACTCGGCGAATCGCTGGTTCTTGCTCAAGTGCACGGCGACGGCGAGCGGGGCGTGGAAGAACAGCTCCCAGTTGTAGACCGCGTACGGTCCGTCGTCCGAGACGTCAATCTCCTCGACCGGGAATGCTCCGGAGACCCAGGATGACGGGCTGTATCGCGCGGGGGCGAGGTCGGCGTGCAGGCCCTCGAGATAAGCGGGCGCGAGCATCGCCGGCAGCCCGTCGGTCGTGAGCACCTGAATCAGCTCGTCGGTGTAGGGATGGTAGTGCGTCCGCACGGTGTAGCGCTCCGTGCGTTTGTTGGGCAACTCGAAGACGATCGCGCCGACCGTGAGGTCGTTCGAGAGCTTTGCCACCGTCTCGGCCAGGTGGTAGCCGCCCTCGTATTGGTACTTCATTTCATCCCCTCTGCACGGATGCCACGATGCCGTCGGCGCCGACTTCGACTCCGCGGTACGAGAACGTCTGCTGCGCGGGTGTGCGCAGCGCGATGCGCTTCGGTCCGTGATCGATCGCGAAGTGCTGGAGGTCCTTGAAGGGAACAGGGTCAAACACCGGGTTAACTTCCGGAAGGACCGTGTTCCCGATGTCGATGACCGGCCCACCCCAGTCCGGCACTTTCTCGGCCCACAGGATCGAGACCTCGAACCTCAAGTCGCCCGGATCCACGTAGTAGCGGGTCTCGCGGACCGCCTTGGCGTCGACATCCACCCAGAAGGTCGCGTGCTCGTCGCCGTAGAAGAACGGCACTTCGTACCCGTCAGCGACAGGGTGCATGAGTGGGCGCACCGTGAACCCCGGCAGTGTCGATCCACCCTTCGTGAACACCGTCTGGCTGCGCAGAGGCACGTCGGACGCGGGCGGCTGATCGACGACCGTCTCGAGTGTTCGCGCGTCCGGTCGCCAGAAGGCGTTGTCGACGTAGCGGTCCGTCGAGCCCCCGGTGATGTTGATCGGCTTGAAGTGGTTGAGCGGGTTGTCCATGAAGTCGGGTCCGACCACTTCTTCGACGGTCGGAGGACGGTGCTTACTCGTCAGCGTCAGGCGGAAGTTCTGCTCGTTCTCGGTGTAGATCACCTCGAGGATCAGGCGCTCCGAGACCCCGGCCGGCTTGTGCGTCCGGGGGTTGACCACGAGCTTGCGGGCATCGAACTCGCTGAGACCCGTGAGCCGGATGGGGTTGGAGAGCTCGGACGACTTCGGCGACGTCCACTTGCCGCGGTAGTACTCGCCCCAGCCGAAGCTGATCTCCGCACCGACCGTCGCGCTCTCGCCCCAGCCCGCATTGCCCAGGTCGCTGGGTGTGGTGTCCCTGGCCGACTCGTTCGCGGAGTCGGGCTTGGGCTGCGCCTGCACCCAGAACACGTACAGCTGCTTCTTCCACACCACGGGGAAGACGATGTCGCCCGAGATGGGGAGCGAGATCTTCTCCCACGGCGTCCAGTACGTACCCTCGCGTCGCCGCAGATAGTACTGACGCGTGACGCCGTTCGTGTGACCCACGACATAGAGCACGTCGTCGCCGGGGTCACCCGGCGCCTTCGCGTCGAGCCAGGCGCCTGCGATCTCGAGACGCGCGACGTCGTCGAGCTTCTTGAGATACGACAGGTACGCATCCTCGGCGAGCTCGTCCGTGATGTCGGCCTTCAGCAGGTCGCCCTCGAGCTCGCGGAAGAACGGCGACTTGTCAGGTCGCAGTTCGGGCTCGAGCCAATTCTCCGGGTACACGAAGACCTTGCGATTGGCCTCCCACACGCGGTAACGCTGCATCCATGCCCACTGAGCGGCATCGACGGATGCCGCTTCCACGCCGATCTCAAGGTCGAGCAGGCATCGCGTGATGAACAGCTGAACGCTCGAGAGCGCGAGCCGGATCCGCGAGGTCTCCATGCACTCGCCCATTTGGACGTCGACGAGCAGGTGCTCGTAAAGCTGATCCGGTGTCTGCACGTCAGGCGTCGGCGGGTCGTGGTGCAGGAGATAGGCGACGAGCGCGTCGCGACGCTGCTCGCGCAGAGCGGCGTTGACCGACGACAGCGTCTCGCGCCACGAGAACACATCCAGGCGTGCGCGTAGCGTCTCGCGCACCAAGGCGACGAGCGCGGCGGTGGGCGATGCCGTGATCCATCCGAACAGGTCGTCGCCTGGCTGCAGCGTCGTCGCGACGAGCTCGAGCAGCGCGGTCGCGCGTTCGAGTGCGGCTAGCTCGCCGAGATCAGCCTGCGTCAGTCCCCCCGCGTTGAGAGCCGCCGAAAGGTCGGCCGCGGTCCAGCCGAAGAGCGCGGCGAGCGCGGGCGTCCCCTGCGGCGTCGTGCGATCCGGGTCGGCGAGGAGGCCCACCAGCACATCCGGGTCGGGCTCGTTCGCCGCCCGAACTCCAGCGAACCACGCGAGAGCGCGCACGCGGGCGAGCTGGTCGTGCACAACGGATGCCGCGACCGCCGTGTCGGTCGCGAGCTGCGCGAACACACCCGTCGTGCTCGGATCGACGCCACCGAGTCTTGCGATCTCGGCCGGTGTGAGACTCAGGAGTCTCGCGAGAGCCGCGGCCTTCGCGATCCGCAGCATCGCGGGGCGCGCCCTGTCGTAGGCGGCCACCGTCGTGACGCGGGCGCGAGGCACGGCCTCTCGAGCCGACTGCCGCGTCCGCCACGCGAGCCAGACCGTCCCGTCCGCGGGCAGTCCCGACACCGTGAGGCTCGCCGGCACGAGGCGCCCCGGGGTCAATGCGATCGCGGCGGGCGCCTTGACCTCGCCGGCGGCTCCCACCGCCGTCGCGGCGATCACCTGCGTCGGCGGGTCCGCGGAGTCCGCTTCCGGCCCGATCGCGAGCGCGACGGTGGCGCCCGGCGGCGCCACCACCCACAGCTGCAGCGGCGGGCCCACCGGTGGATCGAGGAGCAGCTCGTGCGTACCGTCCGCGTCGATGAGAAGGGCTTCGTCGAGCGCGAGCAGATCGTCGAGCACGGGGGCCGTCGCATCCGCGCTCGACGGCAGCACGGCGGCGTCGCCCGTGAGGGCGTCGATCACCTCGGGCGTCGCGGGGGCGATGCGTGCGAGCGTCGCGCGAATCGCGGCGGCGCGCAGCACGGCGCGCAGGACGGGAAGGATCGCCCCGATGACCACCGCCGGCCGGTCCGCCGGCTCGGCCGCCGCCGGCAGCGCGGCCGCGAGCTCGGGAGCGTCGGCTGCCAGGGCGTCGAGATCGGCTTGCCCATCCGCGGCGAGTGCGTCGACCGCCGTCCCCAGTCCCGTGACGAATGTCGCGAGAGCTGCGGCATCCGGAACCGCCTCCGCGTCGTCGATGTCGGCGACCGTGAGCCCGGCCGCCGCAGTCTTCACGGCCATCGCCGCAGACGACGAAAGGATCCCCGTATGAACGAGCGTGTTGTCGAAGGAGTCGATCGCGAGATCCGGCGCCGGGACGAGCAGCTTCGACGGCAGCAGGTCCACCGGCGAGACGAAGGGCGTCTCGTAACGCACGGCGCCGCCGAGAAGCGCGAAGAAGCGGTCGGCGGTCTCCTGGTCGTACACCTGGGCGACCCGCGCGACAGCCGACGCCGAGTCTGTCCCGGCGACCGCGACCGCGAGGTCGGCGTCGACGGCGGTGAGGGCATCCCGGACCGCCTTCACGTCGGCACGGGCCGTCGCCTCGGTCGGGGCGAGGCTTCCTGTCTGGTCGTGGTGGCGCAACAGGTAATCGAGGTCGACCTGCTTGAGCCGCGCAGCTTTGAAGAGCTGCCAGAGTGCGACAAATCGGTGCAGCGACGGCGCGTCGATATCCAGGTCGTCGGTGAACGGATCGATGCCGCTGAGGTCGATGAGCGTCGCGAGGTCGACCGTCCCCGCTCGGAGGAGGCGTGCGAGTCGCTCGCGCCGGAGGTCGGTGGGGATCGCGGCGGGATCTTCCTTCGGCGGCGTTCCCGACGTGCGTTCCGCCCACAGCGCGAGCCAGTCCTTCCTCGCCCGCGACGAGACGTCTTCGCGCGCGATGAGCTCGTCGAGCGCGGCGATCGCGCGAAGCGCGCGCGTCCACGCGTCATCCAGATTCGCCAGGGTGATCCTTCCCGGCGGCACGCCGAAGTGCGTCGTCAGCAGCCGGTCGAGCTCGGCGATGTCGGCATCCCGTCGCGTGCGAAGCCTCACGAACCGGTGAAGCTGGTGCCACGTGAGCTCGTCGACGCCGCTCGATAACGCCGGGTCGGTGTGGCGCAGGCGCAGATCCCCGAACGCCGCTTCATCGGGACCGCTCAGCACGACAAGACGCAGAAGGCTCGGGCCGTTGACGAGGAGCCACGCCGGCACATCGCAGCCGAAAGGGGTCGGATCGAATCCGGCGGGGAGTGCAGCCGTGATATCCGCGGCGCTCATCGTGCCGTTCAGGAAGGAGCGCAGGTCGTCGAAGCCGAGCCCCGTCGACTCGAACGCGGGCAGCACCGTCACCGCTGGATTGATCGTCTGCGTGCGAAGAAGTGCGGTGAGCTCCTCATAGTCGAGGCCGAGACGCCGCGTGAAGGCACGCGCCGACCCGATGGCAGCATTGATCGCGTGGACATCGGATGTCGCAGGCTCGCCCACGTGCTCCGCGAGCGTGTGGTCCTGCACGTCGGTGAGCGCGGCGAGCTCGCCCGAGTTGAGCCCGAGCCGCTCGCGCCGCGAACCCGCGACGTCGCCCATCACGGCGAGCGCGTCGGGCAGCGTTGTGTCCCAGGCCTGAAGCAGCTGGCGGAGCGTAGCGAGCGGAAGGTCGAAGGGCAACACGTACGGGAACACCGCGCCTGCCGTGGTCGTGTAGGCGGCAGCCGCGACGAATTGCGGGTCGGCCAGCAGATCGGCGCTCACCGCGTCGGGCGGTGTGTCGAACCCGGTATAGGTCGCGAGGTCGCCTTCGATCACGGCGTGCTCAAGGATCTCGTTGACGATGTCGATATAGGGCAGCACGACGTTCGTGTTCTCGCAGCTCAGCAGCAGATGCTGAAGATCCGGCCGTCGCGCGAACAGCACAGAGATCGGCTTCGCGCCAGTGTGCGGGCTGTCCGAGGCATCCAGCAGCTCGAGCAGCTCGACGAAGTAGGCGGCGGGAGAGAAGATCGAGCGACAATGCGAGCAGTCGCAGTACTCGAACGATCCGAAGAGCGCCTCGAGCGTCGCGGCTGGCGTGTCGTCAGGCACATCGGTGGGTCCGAGCTCGGTCGAGGTCATTCCCGGGCCGCCGCCGGCGCCCAGTGCCACTGCATTGCTCCGGGTCTTGCCGCTGATCGCGTAGATCGGCGGCGTGGTGCGGTGGGCGAGATAGCCGACGGCGATGTTGAGCGCGGCACCGTGCACATCGGCCGCCCGACGGTAGACGCGCTCGGCCGCTTCAGCGCCGCCGAGGTCTGCGCCGTGGGTCGCGATGAAGCCTTCGCGCGTGAGCGCCACGACGTCGCGGGCCGAGCCGAGCCCCGCCTTCGACAGCGCGAGAGTCGCGGTGTGAGACGGCGTGATCTGGTAGATCCGCTCCAGTCGCAGGACGCCGTCACGAGCCTCGTCCCCGAGGTCGGCGAAGCCCTCCCAGTGTTTGACCGGCTCACGCCCGATCGTGTGGATCTCGGCCGATGCAGCGAGGAACTCCGCGGCCTCTGCACCCGCCTGGCCGAGGCCGAGTTCGTCTCGCGTCGCGAGCGAAGCAGCGACGTGGGTCGGGAACCGCAGCTCCACCTGAGCGGCGAGGGCTGCGACATAGGTCTCGCGCGCGATGGCTGCCGGAACATCGTCGCCGACGAGTTCGTCCCACGCGGCGGGATCGATGAAACCGAGGGTCGCGAGGTCGGATGCGCGCTCGACTCCCTGCTGCAGCACCCGCCACACGACGGGTGCGTTCTGCCCCGTGATGCGTCCCAGGGTGGCGTCCGTCTTGAGGTCGTCGATCACGCGCTCATCAAACCCGTCCTCCCGGAGCGCCTCCCATAGGGAATCGGCGTCTTCACTGCCCTGGTGCGCGCGGTACGCCCGGATGAAGCGTCGCTGCTGCTCGGCGTCGAGTCGGATCGCGAGCATGTCGCCGAGACTGGATTCCGCGCCCCGCGCGGGGACCGTCGCCAGCTGTCTCTCGGCGCGCCTGCGGTGGATCTTCAGCGCCCGCGCGATTGTCGCGTCATCGAGGTCGAGGACTCCAGCGGCCCGCGCGATCTCGAAGGCGCGGACGACGACATCGTCGGCGACCCGCGCGAGCTGATCAGATTCGGAGGGAAGGCCTGCGCGCAGCATGGCATAGGTCGCCGAGGCCGGAAGGTCGGTCTCGCGCTCGACGGCGTCGGCCTGAGCGGCCATAGCGACCAGGCGGGGATCCCACCCGACCCGCTTCCCGAGATAGACGACCGCCTCGGCGTCGAGGTCGCTCAGAGCGCGATCCCGCAGCACGGGCCGGACGGCCTCGGACAGTCTGCTCAGTTCGGGCACGCGCGAGAGCTTGGACGCGTCAACGCCGATATTGATCGCGAGTTCCTCTGGCGCGTCGAAGCGCGTAGCCGTCGTGGCGACGGGAGCGTCGCCCGCGCGGTCGTCGAAGACCTGAAGCTCGAGATCGACGGGTTTGCGATCGTCCTCTCCCGCGGGGCTGTACTCGAGAAGGTACCTTCCGTCGACGCCGGACACGGATGACGCGAGGAATGTCAGACCATCGAAATCCCGATCGAACGCGACCACACGCAGACCCGAACGTGCGACCCCGTTGAAGTCCAATACCACACCGGTGACAGTGGCCATGACCACATGAGAGCGCATCCGGATCCCAATAGCAAGGAGTTCGACTCACCGAGGTATTGATATTGCCTTCCTTCGGCGGGGACTCGACGGAACGGCGAATCGATGATGCAGCGCGATAATGGTGTCCGCGTACAGCCTCATGTGCTACTCCGCGTACGACCTGAGGTGTAGGTCGGTCCAAGACCAGACCTATCCCTGGCGAGTTGAGTTCCTCGCCTTGATGCGGACCCGAAATCAACAACGGCTCGCTGGCTCATCCCAGATTCCATCTGCGCACTTCATGCGCACCGTAGCGTCCTGGGACAGCCTGCCGGAGCGTCGGCTTGTCGAACTCACCAACAATCAGATACAGCGTCCGCCGAATCGTCCCAGCCATGGAAGCCGACAGCTGAACTAAGATCGCCACCTGGGATAGCGATCCCACACCCCTACGTCTGGACAAAGACCACAGAATGGATCCTCCAACGACCCGCCACATGTCTGAACAGGAATCCTGACCAGATGGCTAGTAGTGCCGTTGCAGTACTAGCCGGGCGGCCGCCATAGCATTCTTGCGGCGTCGGAACCATCTCCGCTGACAGGATCCACTCAACATTGAAGGTAGCCATGTTCAAGATGATGTCAAGTTAGAGATGTCCAACGGCGGGACCTGACCAGGGCGTCCGTCAGCGGTGTACGGTCGGACGCCATCTGCTGGCTGGGTCAGAGCCCAGTTCGCGGGCTGGCGTTCCAGGAGGCGTGGCTGCGCTCTCGTCACAGACGGGGGTTCACTCCTGGCGGGCCTGGCGTAGCTGTCCACAGCCGGGTGCAGATAGACGAAGCCGCATCCACAGGGCTTCGGGAAGGCTCGGCCTGGCCCAAGTTCCCAGGTAGAACCTGCAACAAGGACGCAGGCTTGCTGCCAGCGACGGACTCAAGCACTCCTCAGGCCGATACCAGAGCCTGGTGTCAGTCTCACTTGAAAACACCGCCGATGCCAGCCACAAACACTGCCCCTAGTACGGCGTGGCGTTAATGATTGGACGGTTGTTCCTGGGAGGATGCTGGTATGGCTCATCCTCCTGCTGCGGCGTTGGTGTTGCATGACGGTGATCGGGACGTTCTTGGTTCGTGGGTGC
>NZ_JBEFTW010000072.1:0-11579 GCF_040196095.1 Actinopolymorpha sp. B17G11 | reverse complement strand
CACCAAGATCCGCCAATTCATCACCGGCTGGAACGACCGCTGCCACCCCTTCGTCTGGACCAAGACCGCCGACCAGATCCTCACCAAAACGAACCGTCAAAAGATCTCAACCACGGGGTACTAGGTGGTCTGTGACCTGAGAGGAACGGCAAAGATCGAGAGCGCTTGGCTCAATCGGTCGGAAGCGTTCGCCGCTCAGTCACTATACCCGGTCACGTTCGTTGCCGTCAGAAGCGCTCGCCGCCGTGCCTGCCTGATCCCTCTCACTGCGCCATGCGCCGGGTCGCGCCCGAGTCAGCGCAGATCCAACCGCATGAGCACCCGGGGAAACCCACCGGAGATGGACTCGGTGTCGGCGGCCTTGATGAAGCCGGCCCTCTCAAACAGCGCGCGGGTGCCGACGTAGGCCATCGTGGGATCAACCTTCTCTCCCTTGTTGTCGACCGGATATCCCTCGATCGCGGGCGCACGACATGACCGCGCATACGCCACAGCGCCGTCGAGCAGGGCGTGGGAGATGCCCTTGCCGCGGTGGCCGGGACGCACGCGGATGCACCACACCGACCAGACGGGCAACTCGTCGACGTGCGGGATCTTCCTCGAGCGCGCGAATGGAAGCTCCGCTCGAGGTGCGACAGCGGCCCACCCGACGACTTCGCCGTCCTCGTAGCCCAGGACGCCCGGTGCGACCTTGCGGGAGCACAGCTTCCTGACGTGATCGCCCCGTGCGCGCCCGACCAGCTCTCGGTTGGTCTTCGAGTCAAGCCGGTGACTGAGACACCAACACACCGAAGAATCGGGATTCTTGGGACCGAGCATGATCGCTACGTCGTCGAACCGCGCCGCGGTCGCAGGCTTGACCTCGATGCTCACGCACTCACGTTAGTTCACTGGCTCGCACCGGCGGCCGCCGAACCAGCGCCTGCCCCACGCGGTCACGCCTCGGAATACAGGACAGATCCTGGCGCCGATGCCGTCTAGGTTGGGTCACACGCCAACGACGGAGGTGCTGAGCTTGCCGGCGAACCACAGCTTTCGGTGCGACGGGTGTTCGGCCCTCGTGGAGGGGTCCGACCTCGAAGCGTTCAGCGATGCCTACGTTGCGCACGCCCGCTCCCAACACCCGGACTGGCCGTTCCCCGAGATGGCCATCCGCAACTTCGCCGAAGCGACGCAACGCCTCACCGGACCGACGGAGCGCCTCGACACCATCGGCACCGTGACCATCCAACCGGTCGCAGCCTCGCGGATCCCGGACTGGCTCGCCTTCTTCGACCATGACGCATTCGCCGGAAACCCTGTCGACGCTGTGTGCTACTGCAGCGGGCCACACGTGTTCGAACGCGGCCAGGAACGTGGGGGCGAACTACGACCATGGAGGCAGAATCGCGAGCTGATGATCAGCCTCCTCGAGAGCGGACGAGTATTCGGCTATCTCGCCTACGCCGACGGCAGGCCGGCCGGCTGGGTAAATGCCTCGACGCGAGTGGAGTGCTCGATGTACAGGGTCGGCGAAGGCGCCAACCCTCCCGACTTCGACGTGATTTCCCTCTCGTGCTTCGGGATCGCACCGCCATACCGGGGCCATGGGCTCGTAGGCAGCCTGCTCCAACGGGTCCTCGCCGACGCCCCGGCGAGGGGGATGGCCTGGGTCGAGGCCTATCCGTTCAACGACCAGGAGAACGTCGACGAGGACAACTGGCGCGGCCCAAGATCGCTGTTCGACGTGCACAAGTTCGAGTTCGTGGAGAAACGCGAGCGGTACACCGTGGTGCGCCGCCGCGTCGATCCGGCGTAGCTCAGCCTGGACGGCGGAAGGCCAGCGGTTCGACCACGCTCTCCCCCGCCACCATGACCCGGCCGCATCTCGGGGCACTCTGGCCACCAGGCGGCTACGACGGATTGCGGTTGATGCCCGCTCTCTTTCGCGCAGTCAGACGCACCCGTTAGCGGGACTGGACGATCTTCACTTGGTGACCGTCGGGGTCTCGGACCCAGGCGTACCGGAGCCGCCCGTCGGGCGAGTTCATCGGTCCGGTGATGACGGTCGCACCGGCTGAGACAGCGCAGTCGAAGAGACCGTCGGTGTTGCCGGACCAGAGCACGACCTCGGTCGTCGCGCTGCTGCCCGAGGTGACTCCCAGGTCGGCGAGCCTGTTCGCCGCGGCCGCCGACGTGAGTCCAATCCGGCTTCCGGCAACGTCAACTTCGGCATGCTCGATCGGACCGGTGGTCGGAAAGCGGAACACTTCGGGAAGGCCCAGTTGGCCGTAGAAGGACAGGCAACTCTCGACGTTCTCGCAGAATAGATTGACCTGGAGTTGGGCGATCGTATTCATACGGGTCGACCTTCGGCTTTGGCAACAATCTCGACCAGCCGGCCTGTCCACCGTGGTGTCGACGTCCGCCAACTCCTGGTGCCCGCTTGGGGCGCGTCCGCAAACAACGCCGGCGAGACCGTCGTAGCCATACGCGGCTCGGTCGGATCGAACACGCATGTAGCCGCCGAACTACCCTCACTCACCGGCAAGATGGGTCCTGATATCGCGCATAACCAACGCACCGAGTTCGTTGAGAACTGTCTCGACATCCCTGCGGCTGGGACCAGGAATGGCCGGGGCTACGCGAGCGGGACGGTACGGTGCGCCGATCCACGCAAGTGCCTGGCTGGCGTACTCGGCATAGTCGGGATGATGCTGGGTGAGCATTCTGGCGCCCGCCGTGCGTGCTGTCGTCCACGTTCGGTCGGTGATGGAGTACAGCACTGCCGCAGCCATGAGGAGCCTGCGACCCACCAATGCGGCGACCTCCTCGACGTCGCTTGGCGACGTTGTGCCCTGCAGGCGTTGCCGAAAGTCGGCGATCATGCCTTCCAGATCGCCGACGAACTCGCGTGCGAGGTCCTTGTCTGGCTGGCACCTTGGAAGGTCTGTCCGGAGATCGACTCCGGCGATGCTGACGCAGTAGTGCTTGAGGAAGCAACGGTTCGCCTTCGCTGCCTGTGTGGGGGCAAGGAAGCTCTCCAGCGAGCCGGCTCCGATCGCGACGTCCCTCACAGTGGAGCGATACTGATTGGTGAGGTCCTCGCTGAGGTGGTGGCACATGTCGATCGCGCGTTCAGTGGTGACCACGGCCAGCAAATCCACGTCTGAGCCAGGTGGTACGGCCTGGCCAGTAGCCACGCTCCCGTAGAGGTAGAGGCCGTGTAGCTCTTGTTGCAGGGCTGCCCTGATCCTTGTCGATACCTCCGCGAGCACAGCATCGAAGGGTGCGCGAACCTTGGCGAGGTCCACGCCTGTCGTGATGTAGCCGGTCTCGTCGAGTCCTTCGTCCGGATCCGCTGCCACTGTCTGCGCGTCCCTCCAATGCCGTCGTGGCCGTCGTGGCCGTCGTGCCGCCTGGCCAGTCGTACGCTGGCACGGCCCAGCCAGAGGCGAGCAGACCAACAGCACGAGGAGAACCATGCCAGGTGCCGTCACACTCATCCGGTCCGAACGGCCGTCGGACGTCGCGGAGTACGCGTACGCGGCAACCGCACCGGCGAGGTCGCGACTGATCTTCCTGGCGGGCGCGTGCCCGTTGAACGAGGACGGGTCGACCGCGGCCGTCGGTGATTACGCCGGACAATCGGCCAAGGCGATGGACAATCTCCGCACGGCGCTCGCAGCCGCCGGGGCGACGCTGGAGGACGTCGTGAAGACCACCGTCCTGGTCGCCTCCACCGAACGACGGGATCTGGTCACGGCGTGGCAGGTGGTCAGGAACGCGTTCGGTGAGCACGGCGCACCCAGCACGCTGATGGGTGTCACCGTCCTCGGATACCGCGACCAGCTCGTCGAGATCGAAGCCGTCGCCGCGGTCCTCGACTCCGATGACCTCCCCACCAGCAACTAGGCGAGCTTCTTACGCATGACCGTGATCATCGTTTCGTAGCGGGTGACCGTGCCGTCCGGCGCCTCCTCGTCCCAGGCTCCAGGTTCGCGGCCGGTGACGACGTAGCCGAGGCGTTCATAGAGTGTGCGTGGCCGTGGCTTGTTCTCGTCGAAGCCAAGTTCGGCCAAGGTGAGGCCACGTCCGCGGATCCGCTGCTCCAATGCCTGGATGAGGACCGTGCCGATGCCGCAGGAATGCAGCGACGCGTCGACCGAAAGCTGCCACAGCACTGGGATACCCGAGGGCTTGGCGTAGTCGACCCCGCCGGTCGCCACCGGAATACCAGACGGTGGACAGACAGCGAGGAAGTCGACCTCGCCGCGCTTCGCCCGGTCGAGCGCGTTGAATGTGCCCTCAAGATAGGTCTCTGTCCACCCGGAGAAACCCGGATACAGGTCCTCGGCAGTCAGATCTCTCACCGTCAGTGGCAGCACGACTTCGGGCATACGCGGCACCTTGTCACGCTTGCGCCAGCAACCGCCACAGGATTCCACTACCCGTCGCCGGCACCCCTGTTGCTGGGCCAACCCTTCAAGTGGATCAAAGGTCGTCAGAACGGCCCGCGGCGAGTCGGGACCACTGTGCCGTAGGCCGTCCGTCGGTCCGGAACTGCCCACCGGCGGTGCCGCTAAGGCGCGGCCAGCCGGCCGGCGAGTCCTCCCAGGTCTCCTGCCGGCCGTACACGGTGAGATCGAGCAGGTGATAGCTGGTGGCGCCGGCCTCGGTGCCGCGTCCGGTCGACCAGTACGTCTCGAACACCCGGTCGCCGTCACGCAGGTAGCAGATGTAGCCGCCGAAGTGACGCCCGGCGAGCAACGCGTCCCCTGAGTCGCGCGCCGAGTACCACGGCATCTCCCAGCCCATGAAGTCCCGGTAGCGCGCACTCTCGGCGTACGGCCCCTGACAGAACGTCGCGTACGTGACGTCGCGGCTGTGCAGATAGGACAGCTCCAACGCGTGCCCGGTGAAGAACGTGCAGCCCTCACACTGGTCCGCCGCAGGCTTGCCGTCGTGCCACATGTGGAGGTACGTGATCAGCTGCCGCCGCCCCTCGAACACCTCGACAAGGGGCACCGGGCCCTGCGCACCGACCAGCGGGACCTGCGCGTCCACCTCGACCATCGGCAGCCGCCGCCGGGCGGCCGCGATCGCGTCGCCCTCACGGGTGTGCGCCTTCTCCCGCACCAGCACCCGGTCGACCTCGGCCTGCCAGGTTGCCCGGTCGACGATCTCGGGCATCGCGTTCGTACTGTTTGCGTTCATCGGTTCACCTTTCACTTGTCTGGCCCGACGCATCGCCGGCTCCCGGAAGGTACGACCTGCCGGACGACCGAAACTCATCGTGAGCCACACCGCCTGACATGCTGGTCCCATGGATGACGGTGAGCTGGTCGATCTAGGAGATGTGACGCTGTTCGTGCGCCAGCTCGGTGAGCGTCGGCGAGACAAGCCCTCCTTGGTGGTGCTGCACGGTGGACCAGACGTCGGTCACAGCTACCTGTTGCCCGGGTTCGAACCCCTGGCTGGTGACCATCACGTGGTGCTCTTCGACTTTCGCGGCCTCGGACGGAGCAGCCGCAACCTGCCTGCTGAAGCGCTGCAGCCGGAGTACGTCATCGAGGATGCCCGCCGGCTGATCGACAAGCTGGGGCTTGGGCAAGTGGATCTACTCGGCTTCTCGACCGGTGGGCGCGCCGCCGTCCAGTTCGTGGACAAGCATCCGAACCACGTACGCCGTTTGGTAATGGCCTCCACCTCGGTGTACAGCTCAGCCGACAACGAGCCGTACCTCGAGAACTGGGAGGAGTACCAGCGGCGGCGCCGTGCGGAGGAAGCCCAGAATTGGGCGCTGCGTAACTCGACGATCTTCGTCTGGGATCTGGATCTGGCACCTGCGTATCTCAAGCTGCTGGACGGCCTCGACGAGGGGGACTGGAGCTACGAACGCGCCCTCGACGGGCGAATGCATCCATGGTTCACAGGTAACCCCGAGGAGATCCTGCGAACATCGGGGAAGCCGATCCTCATCCTGCACGGCGAGAAGGACATGGGCTTCCCAGTGCAGCTGGCCCAGCGCTTGCACGCCGCGGTGCCCGACAGCGACCTGGCGACCATCGAGAACGCCGCCCACATGTGCCACTTCGAGAAACCCGATATCTGGTCACAGCACATCCGTACCTTCCTGAACCGCGCCTGACTCGGCAGATAATGGCGTGGTGGGCGTCGAGGAGCTGAGGCAGCAGGAGGTCGAGGCGTTCCTGGCCGGACGGCCGGGTACTGCGGAGGACCTGGAGCCGCTTTCGGGCGGGGCGTGGTCATCGGCGTGGGCCTACCGGGCAGGCGGCGAAGAGCTGGTGGTCCGCTTCGGTCAGGAGGTGGCCTGGTACGAGGCCGACCGGATGGCGATGGCCTTCGACGGCCCGGATCTGCCCGTGCCGGAAGTCAGGGAGGTGGGCACTACCCCGTCCGGCCGGGCGTACGCCATCTCGGTGCGTCACCACGGGCGGTTCCTCGAGGACACCCCGGTAGAGCTGGCCGACGCGACCGGCCCCACCCTCACCCGCCTGCTCGTCGCTCTCTACCAAGCGGCGGCGCGTCCCGGTTCTCCGGTGGTCTGGCACCAGCCGGACGCATCCGCCGGCAGCTGGCGGGAGTTCCTCCTCGCCGGCCTGGTCGACGATCCGGAGAAACTGGTGCACGGATGGAGTGCCGCCCTGGCGCGCGACCGGAAGCTGGCCGCGCTGTCCGCGGCGGTCACCGAGCGGGTGTCAGCCCTCGTGGACGCCTGCCCGGAACGCCGGGACCTGGTACACGGCGATCTGTTGCACGGCAACGTGCTGGTGAGTCCGGACGCCCACCGGGTCGAAGCGGTGCTGTCGTGGAAGTGTTCGGTGCGCGGTGACTTCCTCTTCGATGCCGCCTGGTGCAGCTTCTGGGCGTCGTTCCACCCGGGGATCGCCGCTGCCGACCCGCTGCCCGGACTGCTACGGGAGCCGAGTGTGCAGGCCGAGCGCGGCGCCCTCGTCGACGCCGCCGCCCGCCACCACTGCTATGAGCTGCACATCGGCTTCACCCATCTGGGGTGGAACGTGTGGACCGGAAACCAGGCAGCTCTCGCCGCTACCGCACAGCGTCTCGCCGAGGTCCTCGAACGCGGTCCCCTGACCTTGACCGGGGACTGAACGAGCTCAAGTCAGCACCGAAGTCAGACCGCAGACTCTCAATGAGTGCGCGTCTCTCGATCTGGTAGTGCGTCGTGTGGTCACGGCTATCATGTCGCAGTGATTCCGGCCTCGTACGTCGAAGCGGCGGTGCGCGCCTGGCCGTATCCCGCCGAGTCGGTCACGCCGCTGGCCGGTCAGGGGATGAACTCCACCACCTGGCTGGTCGCCACCGCGCACGGCCCGTACGTGGCCAAGCTGGTCGACGATCTCGACGCCCCTGGACTGGTCAGGGGCCTGCGGATCGCAGAGTTTCTCGCGGCGCGCGGGCATTGCCATGCCCGAACACGTGGACGCTGTGGCGCGGCGCATCTGGCCGGAGATCGTCCGGACTGTCGAGGACCACGACTTGTCGATCTCCGTCATCCATGGCGACCCCGACGTCAGTGGGGGCTTCCTGCTCGCCGACGACACCGGCGACCCCAGCCACGCTGACGAGAACACCCGGGACGGAATTATCGACTGGGTGACAACGATGCGCGGCCCGCTGCTGTACGACCTGGCCTGCGTCGCGGTCATGACCAAACGAGCAGGTCCACAGGTCGCGCGCTGGTTCACCGAAGGTTACGCCGCTCAGATGCCGGACATCCGTCCCCAACTTGCCTACCTGGACTTCCTGGTCAGGGCGCGCTGGCTGGCCAACGCGATCTACTTCGCCGACCGGATCAACCGGGACATCGAACGAGGATCAGGCTCGCCGACCTTCAACCAGGACGGCCTCGTCGAAGCCTACGCAGGCATGACTGCCAGCGTTTGATCGCCGGTCTGCTGACGAGGTGCCGCCCACCTGCCGCCCCCCGGACCCGTCGCCCCTCGCAAGTGCCTGCTCGTAGGCCGGAGCCAAAGCGGGTCACGGCACGAAGATCGCGACGCGGACGCCGATAGTCGCCCTTGACGCGTGAAGCGGAGGACGTCTGTCCGAGTCCAGGCCCGTCCAGGCCCCGGATTAGCAAGGAGCGGACAGCCCGGCTCGTCCGCGCGCTGTGGGACCCCTTCCTCCGCCGGCCAACTCTGGCCCTCCAGCCGATTGCCGAACTGTTACCTTCCGCCCCGCCTTGAGCCCTTGCACAAGTGTTGCGCATACGCAACACTTGTGCCGCGCGCGCATCGCGGCGCCGGGGGGAGATGGCCCGAGCGGTCGGTGATCACCGCCGTGAGGCCGGTCGAATTGGCGTGAGCAGGGGAACGGACGGAGCGGTGCTGGCCGGTTAATTCCTGCCCGTTCTACAGGGGATGCCTATGTGGTTGTCGGCGGTCGTGATCGGCGGGGTGGGGCTCGGGTTGGCGACGGTGGTCGGGATCGTGTTCGACCTGCCGTGGCCGACTAACTTCGACAGGCTGGTCCACCTGCTTTCGAAGGTGTCCTGAATCAGCAGGGGCGAATGGTTGCTTTGTTGGCGGGTTCGATTCCCGCCCGTCCCACGGTGCCCAAGGGGTGGGTACAGCAACACCGAGTGGACTACCCGGGGGTAGCAACATGAGCGAGAACATTCCTGGAACTCAGGGTCCGCAGCCGGCGACGACGCAGGTATGGGGGGCTCCACTGCCGGAGGCGCCGAAGCCTCCGAGCCGAAGTACCCGAAGGGGCTCGGTCGGGTGGCTATCGGCATCTATGCCGGCCTGCTTGGCATCATGCTCGGCTCGGCCAGCGCAGGTGGCGACGCCACGACGACGGTTGAGGCTGGTGCAGAGCCGGCGCCGACGGTGACGGTGACGGTACCGGCGGATGCGCCTGCGGCGAAGCCGGCGGCCGGGAAAGTGGAGAAGCCGAAGGTCGAGAAGCCGAAGGTGGAGGCGCCGAAGGGAGCGGGGATCGGCCAGGCCGTGAAGGACGGTGACTTCACGTTCACGGTGACGAAGGTGGAGAACGGTCCCGCGCGGATCGGCAGTGAGTTCCTCGGCACGGAGGCGCAGGGCAAGTTCGTCTTCGTTCACCTGAAGATCGCGAACCACGGCACCGAGGCAGGGACGTTCTTCGGGGACAACCAGTACCTGATCGACACGAAGGGTCGGAAGGCGAGCGCCGACGGCGAGGCCGCGATCTATCTCGAAGAGTCGAAGTCGCTGTTCGAAGAGATCAACCCGGGCAACACGCTGTCGGGGATTGTCGTGTTCGACATTCCGAAGGATGCGGTTCCGGCGAGCCTGGAGTTGCACGACTCGATGCTCTCCGATGGCGTCACGGTCTTGGTGAAGTGACCACGCGGGAAAACAGTTGGCGGGCTCGGCACGAGCAGCGTCGTGCCGAGTCACCACCAGCAGTGAAGAGCGACGGCCGCAATACGGCGGAGGTGTCACTTGCCGCATCCACGGGGATGGATCTATCGAACCGGCCGGGGCGTTGATCGTCGGACACAATTCGGTGCGGCGTGGTCGGTCGGCAGTGCCGTCACCGAGTCGTTGTCATGAGCAGTGCGATCTGGAGTCCGCCGAACCCACGCCTCGACCCAACGGGGGCGCCGGTGGGCCATGGGTCGGGTAGATGCATTCGCAGTCGTCGCGCCGAGGATGCTATCCGTGCGTGCGCGTTGATGAGCTTGCGTCGGATGGTTGCGGTGGTCGCCTTGGCGAGCCCGCGGCGAGGGTGCCCGCGCCGCGGGTGAGGTTGAACGCCATCACCGCCAGCACCAGAGATGCGGCGTTCGCGGCGAACTTGCCTGACGGCAGGTGCGCCAGCGCGGAGTTCTTCAAGTCGGCCTGCACTTGCTCGATGATCGCGTGCTGGCGTGCCGCAGCAGGTCCATGTCATCGATTGAGTCCGCACGAGCCACCATCCCCGCCACCAGCGAGGCGACCGTTGAGCCCGCGTTCGTCCCCCTTGTCACCCGCACACTCAGATGCGCATCGGCTAGGTCATGCAGACCCACGGACTCGGCCAGTGCCAGCGTTGGCGCCAGCCCACCAGACGACACGAGATTCCGCTCGTCGAACCCCACTGACGTTGAGGCGAACGTGAGAGAGTTACACCTTGCGAATGCCCTTCGTAATGGCTTCAGATCGACCTTCAGCCAGTACGATCTTGCCACCACGCAAACGGGAGATCGCGCTCGTAGCGCGCCACGCACCTCGGATCGGCTACTTGACGCAGCCTTCGGTCAGAAGCGCGGTCGGCCATTTCTTCTTCTCCATCACGACGTCGATGCTACCGCCACAGCGGATCCAGGCGTCTCCCTCGCGCTCGAGTAGGACCGCGGATACCGGATAGCCGCGCGGCACGTCGACGGTGAACACGCCGTCATTTTCCAGGTCCGGATTTGCGCCATGGAAATCCGCCATGTCGCGCTCGCCGATGACGCGTCCGTACACGTCCTCAACCCGGATGCGGAGCGCCCGCCAGCGGTTCTCGGGGTAGGGCTCGAAGGTAAGCGTCCATGGCACGGTTTCGTCTGGCCACGGAGGAAGATCGGCACCTCCGTGCTCGATGAGACGATAGGTCAGATCCAGGTGTGGACCCTCCGACTTGTCCAGTGGGATGGACAGGCGGTAGGTGCCGCTGGTGACCGACCCGGAGTCGGTCGTCGGATACAGCAGCAGGGCGAATGGAACGCCGTCGGGATCGGGGATCTGCATCGGCCGCAACGCCGCGGCGCACGGATCGCCCCTCTTCTGTTTCCCCTCAGCCGTCCATCCGAGGCCACAGGTGCCAGTCACACCCAACTCTGCGCCGCCCCCCTCACGCTCTGCCTTGCCCTCGAACTGCACCAGGCCCGGGATCGGCGTCGCCTTGTCGGCGTCCAGGCGGACCACAGTCCACAGCACGCCGCCCTTGCGTAGGGTGCCGGGCGGCAATGCTTCGACCGTGATGCCGTCATCTCCACTGATCTCCGCCGACTCGACGAGCACATCCAGAGCAACGTCGTTCGAGAGTGCGATCGGGGCTCGGTACCGCAACCAGCCATCACAGCGACGGCGGACATCACAGCCGTGACTCGCGCCCATCGAATCCACGACACGACGTTTCCGCCCATGCGCCAACGCCCCGGTGAGGTCCAAGGCTGCCGTGAATCTAGGACTTGAGAATCCCGGCGTCAACGCCCTTCACTGATGTCCACGACCCGCGCAACGCCCTTGGACGTCGACGAAGAGTCCGGCTTGGTTCGAGATATCACGCAAGGTCTTCGAGCTAGTTGGGCGGTCGCCGGCGGGGCCTGACCTTCTATCCGTAGAGGCAGGCAGCTTGATCGCGAGCTGCGGGTTTACACTCCGGCGCTCGTCGACCGGGTGCTCGTCGTCGCCCGGCGTTGCAGGTCGTTGGCGTCTCGCTGGGGTCAGCGTGGTGCATGTGTCGGGGCTGGCCGGCTAGTGTCCTCCGCCTGAAATTCGTCGGGTAAGTGTAGGTTTGGTGGATGGCGAGGACTGGGCGGCCGAAGGCTGAGCTTGTGTTGAGCGATGAGGAGTGCCAGACGTTGACGCGGTGGTCGCGTC
>NZ_JBEFTW010000071.1:0-12201 GCF_040196095.1 Actinopolymorpha sp. B17G11 | reverse complement strand
TCGACCCGCGACCGTCCAACCCGCGCCTGCTGAGCCACTGCCCCGTCCCCTGGGCCGGTCGAACCGAAGACAAGACCGATGACAGCGTGTGGGCGGTGACGTGCTTTGTCACCCGGGCCGGCTTCCGGCGCCGCGGCATCAGCCGGGCACTGGCCCGCGCCGCCGTCGACTTCGCCCGACAACGCGGCGCCCGCGCCCTGGAGGGCTATCCCCACAGCACCGAGGTCGGACACGTCGGTACCCCCGCCGTCTTCGCCGCCGCCGGGTTCGTCGAGGTGAGCAGACCCACCACCAGGCGCATCCTCATGCGCATCGACTTCTAGCAGCGCTCGCCTCAACAACTGCCGCCCGCCCATACCGATCGGCACGACCTCAGCAGACGAGAGGGACAGGTGGCACTAGGTGGTCCACCGCCGAGGTCAGGGAGCGAGATCACCGCGCTCGTGGTCCTCGCCCTACAACGGCACGGCAAGGTCACGGGCAGAAGGAACGATCACGGGCGCCCCCCTGGGGCGATGGCCGGCCGGTGCGCCGCATTAGCGCGCCTTGATCCCGTATGGAGGGGGCACTTCGACAACGGCTGCTGGGGTGTCCGGTAGGGAACCTCGACCGAACGACTAGACAGTGTTCAACGGCGGCGGCGAACTCGAAACACCCGTCTCGTAAGCGGATCCCCGTACGGACGATCCGCTGCGATGAGCTCGAGCGCTAACGTCCGCAACTCGGCAGGTCATGTCCGGAGCATGCTGCGGGGCTGGTCCGGCCGGCGGCTGGTGCCCGCGGACTGGGCCACACACGTCGGCACGACCTACT
This sequence comes from Actinopolymorpha sp. B17G11, assembly GCF_040196095.1. NCBI lineage: Bacteria > Bacillati > Actinomycetota > Actinomycetes > Propionibacteriales > Actinopolymorphaceae > Actinopolymorpha > Actinopolymorpha sp. B17G11. The sequence goes on along the minus strand of NZ_JBEFTW010000071.1, from coordinate 11,388 downwards.
TGATCTTGCGGCTTGAAAGGAGTTCCTTCAGCAGATGTGCGTAGCCCAGGGCGTCGTCGAGGGCCGCGTGGGTACGTATGTGGCCACCGAACCATTCCTCAGGGTAGTTGTCCAGGCGGCAGGCTTCGAATGACCAGCCGTGGACGCCCATCACAAGCGTGGCCAGGTCGATACCTCCGGCCATCAGTCCCGGCTGGCGGTGGCGGTCGAACAACGGCAGTCCAGCGAAGCGTTCGACGTACCAGGCCATCCATGTTCCGTCAAAGATGAGCGGGTGGGCGGCGAAGACCGCGCGACCCGGCAGTGAACGCACCCAGTCGGCGAACTCGGTCATCGCCTTAGTGGGTTCCACCGGGTCCCGAGTGGCTTCAGCCCATGCCTCGGGGTTGGTCTGCCACCATGCGATGGCGCCGGGGTCGGGTCGGGAGCCCTCGAACGGCTTCAGGTTGATGGTGAGGCGTCCGTGGTCGGCGCCGTCTTCCCCGACCGCCACAGAAGCAAAACTGATCATCGAGTTGACGCCCAGGGTCAGTCCGTCTGCTTCGATGTCGGTAACCACATAGGTCGTCGGCGTATCCATCGTGCCTCCTGGCATGGCCCTCTGGCGAAGCTGTCGAACGTAGCAGCCGGCCGTGGGGTTCACTCAGCGGAGCCGGCGGCGAATCCGAGACCCTGAGGCAGCGGTCTGCCCGGACGTGCCACGGGCCTGTGCGGCGGATGGTTGGCTCGACTCGACTTGTGAGGGCACAACTTGGAGGCTAAGCACCTCCGGCAGCACAGAAGATCCAGAGCGCCGGCATCATCGTCGCGTGTGTCCGTTAGGCGAACGTCAACCGCCGATGCCAAGGCCGACCACGACGACAATGCGGGGTGTACGCAAGCCGATCCCCTGCGTACACCCGCGTTGTTTTCGTCGTGGAGGCCCTAGGCACGGACGGTTGTGGTTCCCCTTGCGGACAGCCCCGAGACGTGTCGCGTGGTCAAAGCTTTGCTGAGCCGAACCGCCGAGACCAAACATCCTTCTACCGGATGTGAATAGTGATGAGGCGAGCACGACGGCCGTTGAGCCGTCGGCAGCCGAAAGGACCTCCGTCGACGCGGGCCAGTCGTACGGAGCCTTCACCGCCCCCTGGTCGCCGACCGGCTCGCCGCCGATGCCTTGGTCTTGGTCGCCGGCATGATCCCGGCCCTGCGCGAGTCACCGGATGACTGGTGGTCCAACACCGGATACCGCAGCGCAGTGCAGGCGCAGGCTGCGCGGGATGGCGGCCTGACTGGCAACCCGGAACTGCGCCAAACTGGCAAACGGGCCACGCTTAAGGCCGGTCCCATAGCTTGGTCGATCTTTCACTGGAGAGTGTCATACGACGAGCTGGAGGGGCGCCCAGCGAACTCGCGTGTTGTTCCACCAGTGGAAACGGGTATACATCCACGCGGGGCCTTGTCAAGCAAGCCAGCCGGCCTGCGGGCAGGCAAGGGTAAGTGGGGGTCCGGCGTGTCCAGGCAGGGAGACACGGCCTGCGGGCGCGGTCGCTGCCTGGACCACAGGCCGCGACCATGGAGGGGATCGGCGCGCATCGCGTCGACGAGTTGCCTCACGGTCGTCCTCGCGTCGTTATTGGTCGTCATTCTGCTCCCCGGTTACGCAGCCGCTCACACTCTGGATACGCAGGGCTTTTCCGAGATCGCCCAACACGGCGACGACGTGCGCTACGAGCTGGTCGTCGACTACGCCGCGTTCGCGACGGTGGCCGCTATAGGTGAACCAGGGGGCACCTCACCCGATGACGCCGAGCGGGAGCTCCAGAGAGGCCAGGACGAGGCCGCCGAGTACCTCGATCGGCATCTGCAGGTGCTCGTGGACGGAGTGGTCTGCGACGCCGGGATCGAAGACACCGGCGTCGAGCGGCGCTTCGAGCAGCCCTATGCAAGGGTCTCGCTGCTCTACGACTGCCCAGGCACGGGCGAGTACGAGATCCGGTACTCGGTGCTCGTGGGGGATCTGGACCCGGGACATGGCAATGTGGCCAGCTACCACCTGGCGGGCGAGACTGGGGAATTCGTTTTCGACGCCGAGCGCAGGGAACTGCTCGTGGGCGAGGCAAGCTTGGTCCGCCAGGTGTACCGTTTCGCGGCTCTGGGCTTCCATCACATCCTCGGCGGTTTGGATCACGTCCTCTTCGTGGTAGCGCTCTTGATCGGTGCCAGAGGACTGCGTGAGGTGCTGGGCGTGGTCACTGCGTTCACGCTGGCGCACAGTGCCACGTTGGTGTTGGCCGCCATCGACGTGTTGACCGTGCCGTCGTCCGTCGTCGAGCCGCTGATCGCCCTGTCCATCGCCTACGTCGCTGCCGCCAACGCCCTCGGCCGACCTGGAGCGAGGTATCAGTTGCCGGTGGTCTTCGGCTTCGGCCTCCTGCATGGCATGGGCTTCGCCGGAGCGCTCCAGTTCAGTGGCGATCTTGACTGGTCGGCGGTCTCGTCGCTGGTGAGTTTCAACGTCGGCATCGAGCTCGGGCAGGCGCTCATGGTGGCCTTGCTCCTCCCGATGTTCCTCTTCGTACGCACGTTCACGTGGTCGAGGTACGTACATTTCGGCGCGACCGGTGTGATCACGATCCTCGGCGTCGTGTGGTTCGTCGAGAGGCTCGTGCTGGCATAGCTGAACGGCGCTCTTCCCATCGGCCGATGGACGGCAGGTTCAACGACGGCCAACTCCGGCTTCCGCTCACGAACGCATAGACAGAAGACAGTCGAGAAAGGAACCGATGACAGGTGCCGAACATGGCCGAGACCCGATGGTTCAACAAGAAGGCAATGCACAGGACGCTCTTCGCGGGGACACTCTCACTGGCAATGATGGCGATAGGCAAGCCCGCGTTCGAGCCGGCGGAATCCAGGGCGCGAGCCGCGGCGACCGGGCCGCAGGTCGCCACCGGCGTGGTGTTCGAAGATCGCAACAAGAACGGAAAGCAGGACGCTCAAGAGCCAGGTGTCGGGAACGTGTCGGTCTCCAACGGGCGCGAGGTCGTGCGCACTGACAGGAACGGGCGTTACCGCATCAATGTGACCGACGAGACGATCATCTTCGTGACCAAACCGTCGGGCCACATGGTCCCCGTCGACGACAAGCAGCTGCCGAAGTTCTACTACATCCACTACCCCAACGGGTCACCAGTCGAGACCGACTATCCCGGAATCTCACCAACCCGTCCGCTACCCGAGTCCGTCAACTTCCCCCTGTACAAGGAGAAAGAGTCCGACACATTCCAGGCGCTCGTCTTCGCCGACCCGCAGACGAAGACGCTCGCCGAGCTGGATGACCTTCGCACCGACGTGACAAACGAACTCACCGACACCGACGCGTCCTTCGGAGTGACAGCCGGCGATGTCGTCTATGACCCACTTGATCTCTCCGGACCACACAACGAGATCATCGCGACGATGGGTATCCCGTGGTGGAACCTGCCCGGCAACCACGACATCAACTACGACGTACCCGACGACACCTACTCCACCGAGACGTACAAGAGCGTCTACGGCCCGACCGACTACTCCTTCGACTACGGTCAGGCGCACTTCGTCAACATGGACAACGTCGACTACCTCGGCCAAGGACGCGGATACCGAGGCTATCTCGACGAGCGTCGCCTGGAGTGGCTTGCCAACGATCTTGCCTATGTCTCGAAGGACAAACTGATCGTCATCACTACACACATCCCGCTCAGGACCGAGGCCATCGGCCACCAGGCCCAGAACACCGTGAACCTCGACCAGCTCTTCGAGGTGCTCAAGGATCGTAAGCACATCTTCAGCACCTCCGGCCACGACATGTCGAACAGCTGGCACACCTACATGGAGCCAGGCGAGATGGGCCCGACACCACCCGGCACCAACCCGGCAGCGTGGCCCGGCAAGGGCACCTTCCACCACCAAGTCCTCGCCCAGGTCCAAGGCGGAGGTTGGAACACCGGCCCGACCGACGCCCGTGGTGTCCCCGCCGCCGACATGGCGGATGGCAACCCCAACGGCTACTACTTCCTCGACGTCGACGGCAACGACTACCGGATGCGCTACAAGCCCGCCAGCCTCCCCGCCGACTTCCAGATGCGCATCACCTTCCGCGGCGGCGAAGGCAATCACACGCTCAGCAACGGAGTACCCGTCTGGATTCCGTCCGGCCCAAGCGGAGCAAGTGGCATCAGCCCAGCACCGCGGTTCGCACCCAGCGACTGGAACGATACGCAGATACCTCTAGTAGAGGCGAACGTCTTCGACGGAGGCGAACGACACCGGGTCGAAGTCCGCTTCGACAACGGCGACTTCCTGCCGATGGACTATAACCCGCCGTCATTCGGTCTGACGGACGGAGACCCGAACGGCAACCTGGACACCTACATCCACGCCCTCCGGGAGAGTCTGGAAGGCTCCGAACGGCCAGTCAACCCGGAACCGTCCTCACACATCTGGACACTGCCGGTCCCGCAGGAGCTTGGTCCCGGCAAGCACACGGCCACCATCAAGAGCACCGATCCGTACGGGCAGACCACCCAGGTGTCCCAGCGGCTCGACGTGCTGGGGAGCTAGTATGCGCGGCTCCGACTCGGATGGCCGGTCGTCTGTCCTGCACCACCCTGTGCACGGGGCCAACTCCAGTGCTGGCGAGACTTCACAGTCGGCTTCGTAGAGGAGCCCGACGGCAACTCCTCCACGCCAGCGGGAACCTGGCCTCCCAGGTCGCTGAGATCGTCCTCGACCCCATCCATCGACCAACGTTTCCGGACCTGCGGAGCCTTGGGCTGTCCCGCGGTCCTCGCTGTCGCCTATTGCGCGACATCTCCCTCACCGGACACCCGTCGACAGCCATCTGGCCGTCAACGGCCGCCAGTCGTGCCGCCGGCCGTGGGCACGTGGCGAGGATGCCGCATGATTGGGTCGACGATCCGGAGCCAAAGGAGGATTCACTGAAAGCTGGGGACAAACTCCTCCTCCCCCTTGGTTTCGGATCTCCTCATTCGACCAGCCCTTGATCACCCAGACGCACGTTGTCCCCGGTGACCGAGCAGGCGTACCCACTCAAGCCCGAGAACGGTGTCTAAGCCTGGTCTAGGCGCCATCCGGTCGGCGACCGAATTCCCCGGCCCGGTGGTCGTCCGTTTGAGGATCCCCGGGTTCGAGCGGTGATCGCAACACCCGATGGGTGAGTGGTGTTGTGGGTGCGGTTCTCTATGCGGATGGTTGCGGAGGTTCATCAGCGGTTCTGGGAGGCGATGGCGCGGGGGGATTTCATCACCGATGCGGCGGTTGCGGCGGGCACGTATCGGGTGCAGGGCCGGCGGTGGTTGATCGCTGCTGGTGGGGTGCGGCCGCGGCGGGGACGCGACCTGGATGGTCGGTGTTTGACGTTCGCTGAGCGGGAGGAGATCGCGCTTGCCAGGGCGGCCGGTGAATCGATGCGTTCGATCGCCTACCGGTTGGGTCGTAGCCCGTCGACTATCTCCCGCGAGCTGGCCCGCAACGGCGAGGCTCCAGAGCAGTATCGGGCAACAAGCGCGCATGCGGCGGCCTGGGAGCGGGCGTCGCGTCCGAAGCGGTGCAAGCTGGCCACGAACGTGGCGCTGCGGCACAAGGTCGAGCAAGACTTGGAGAAGAAGTTCTCACCCGAGCAGATCGCCGGCCGGGTGAAGCAGGACTTCCCCGATGACCCGGAGATGTGGGTGTCTGCTGAGACGATCTACCAGTCGCTGTATGTGCAGTCTCGCGGGGCGCTACGCCGTGAGTTGACCAAGTGCCTGCGCACTGGGCGGGCACTGCGTGAGCCTGGCCGCAAGGCCGGGCAGCGTAAGAACCGGATCCCAGACATGGTCAATATCTGCGAACGGCCTGCCGAGGCGGCCGATCGTGCGGTGCCGGGGCATTGGGAGGGTGATTTGATCATTGGTAAGAACAACGCCACTGCGATCGGCACCCTGGTCGAGCGGACCACCGGGTACGTGCTGCTGCTGCACCTGCCCGAGGGGTATAAGCCGGAGCAGGTCGCGCCGGCGTTGGCCGCGAAGATCCAAACCGTTCCTGCGCTGCTGCGTCGTTCGCTGACCTGGGACCAGGGCGCGGAGATGCGGGATTGGAAACAGGTCGCGGTCGCAGCTGACATCGAGATCTTCTTCTGTGACCCGTACAAGCCGTGGCAGCGGGGCACCAACGAGAACACCAACGGCCTGCTACGCCAGTACTTTCCCAAGGGGACCGACCTGTCCGTGCACAGCCAGGCCGACCTGGACTGGGTCGCCGCCGAACTGAACGACCGGCCCCGCAAGAGGCACGGCTACGCCAAGCCCGACGAACTGATCGGCCCGCTGCTGCAGGCGTAACGGGCGGGGGCGGTGGTGCGCCACACGGGAGTGGCCGCCCGATAGCCAGCCGATCGAAAAGGGGCAAGGGCTTGCAGTCAAGGGTGGGGCGCAGCCCCATCGCGCCAGCGACGCCGCAAGGCGCCCTTGACGGCGAGACCTTCCCCTCATCCTCCCCGATCGGGCGGCCACGACCTTCTCCTTCACGCCACTGCGACCCGGGCCGTTCCGTTTCCGTTCGCTACGCTCACCCCAACAAGCAGCCGTGTTGCGACCACCGCCAGAATCCGCCGATCCCTATCCGTACGCGGGCGGTTCGGCTAACGGACGCTTCCGGCTCAGGGGCTCCGGTCCAACCTTCGGCACTTCCTCCAGGAGAAGGTGTGTGTGGCACGTACTCCGGGTGCATGCTGCCACGCCACGCGAGTTCTGGTTGGGCAGAAAATCGATCGTTCTGTTCGGTTGAGGTCGATACGTTGATGCTCTTGTCGGCCGTTCTGAGGAGCACTGTGATCACCCGATCAACATCGTTCGTGGAGCCTGCGACCGATCCGGTGCTGCTGAGGACGCTGGCGGCCGCTGGTCTTCCAGCAACCGGGCGCTTTCTGTCCAAGGCCGGCTGGGTTAGCCGCGTGTGGGTCGGCGACGAATACGTCGTGCGGCTGATCAACGACCAAAGGCACCGCGACGCGTATCGCCACGAGGCGACGGTCGTCAACCTGCTCACCGGCAGCGAGGTCCCACACGCCAGGATCCTCGCCCACGGCGACGGGCCGGACGGGCCGTGGTATGCCTCCGAACGCCTGCCCGGCCGAACCCTGTACGAAGCGTGGCCGGCGGCGGACTCGCCCACACGCCAAGCAATGATCGAAAGCCTCGGCTCTGTGTTGCGCGCCCTGCACCGGATTCCTGTCCCGGCCGATCTGCTGCCGCCCTGGCTGGCCGACGCAATCGCCGGGAAGAAGCCGTGGGCTGCGTTCCACCCACCTGTGGTGAGTGCGGCGCTCCAGCTGGTCGAGGATGCCCGGCGACTTCCCGGTCATGACGCGCGCCTGCTCGCGGACGTCGCCGGTTGGATCCAGGAGCGGCTGGCGTTGTTCGCCGCCGACGAACCCGTCCTCGTCCATGGTGATATCCATGGATCCAATCTGATGGTCGACCAAGGACGCGTCACCGGTCTGATCGACTTCGCGGAGGCGTTGGCTCAGCCGGCGGATGTCGAGCTCGATAATCTCCTGCACTGGTGCGCCAGGGCGCGAGAGTTCCCACCCGTACCTGGCGAACGAGGGCTCGACGAGACCACACTCACAGAGGTCCCGGGATGGCTGCACGGCGCGTATCCGGAGCTGTTCGAGCGCGAGCATCTGCGCGAGCGGTTGCGCTTCTATGACATGTACGGGGAGCTCGCGCAATACGCACACCACCCCCAGCCTGACGAACGCGAAGCGGCGCACGACCGCATCGCTCGCCTCCTTTCCGGCCATAACCATCTCGACGGACTCGTCTGGTAGGTCGTCTTCGCGCCTAGACGGGACATCGTGACCTGCACCCGAATCTGGGAGCGTGAGCGGAATCTTGACTGTGCCCGGTGAGGGATCCGCGGACACTCCGCGACCAGACCTGTCGCCGGATTCGGGATCGCCAGTCGACGCAGCCCCAACGCCCGCCAACGTGCGGGGCTTGACAGGCTCCCTGCAGCCGATAAAGTCAACCAATCGGTTTATCAACTGAATGGTTTTGGTGGTTGACATGCCTGTGGACCAACTCAGCAGCACTCTTGCCGCGCTGGCCGACCCCACACGACGGGCGATCTTGACCCGGCTGGCCGATGGAGAGGCGACGGTCAACGAGTTGGCTGAGCCGTTCTCGATGACCCTGCAGGCGGTATCCAAGCATCTGAAAGTGCTGGAGAAGGCAGGGCTGATCAGTCGCGGTCGGATGGCGCAGCAGCGGCCGTGCCGGCTGGAGGCCAAGCCGCTCGAGGATGTGGCCGATTGGGTTTCCCGGTACCGGCGGTACTGGGAAGGCAGCTTCGACCGCCTCGACACTCACCTGAAGGAAATCCAGAAGGGGCGTGCCGATGCCTGAAACTGAAGTGGTCTCGGATGTCTTCGAACGGTCTCTGACGATCGTGCGCGTGTTCGACGCGCCACGTGAGCTGGTGTGGAAGGCATGGACCGATCCCGAGCAGTTCGCATGCTGGGCAGGCTGCGACGGGCATAGCGTCCCGCTGTCCACGATCAAGATGGACCTTCGGCCCGGCGGAGCTTTCAGTTGGGTCATGGTCAACGACATCACGGGTGTAGAGATGCCGGGCGAAGGCGTGTACCGCGAGGTCGTCGAACCAGAGCGGCTGGTCTGGGTGTGGACATTCAGCAACCCCCTGCCCGAGGAGTCGGTCGTCACCCTCACCTTCACCGACCTTGCAGGCAGGACCGAGATGCGTATGAAGCAGGTCGGCTGGACCTGGGGCGCCCACGAGGCCGGGCTCCACGACACCAGAGCCGGCATGGGCGAAGAGATCGACAAGCTCGCCAAGTACCTCGCAGAAAAGACCTAGACCAGCGACGCGCAACCAACGTCCGCGCGGGCATGGTCTATTCGTGGAGACCCCGGTCGGACACACCTCGGAGGAACTCTTGAACGCCAACGCCCTACCACCCATTGTCGACGCCGACACCTGGCAGCGCGAGCTGCACGCCCTGCGTGTCCGGGAGAAGGCCGCCACCCGTGATCTGGACGCGATCGCCGCGCAACGCCGCCGCATGCCGATGGTCGAGATGCCCGACTACACCCTCGACGGCGAGGAAGGTCCCGTACGGCTGGCGGAAGTCTTCGGCGGCAAGTCCCAGTTGATCGTCTACCACCACATGTGGTTCCCCGGACAGGAGTGGCAGTGTGGGGGCTGCACCGGCTTCACCTCGCAGTTCACCCGGCTGGAGTTCCTGGACAACTACGACGCGAGGTTCGTGATCGTCACCCAGGGGCCGATCGACGAAGCGCTCGCGTACAAGCGGCGGGTCGGGAACACGATGGCCTGGTACTCCACGGCGAACAGCACGTTCGGGGCCGACGTCGGGGTTCCACCCGGAGGTACCTTCGCGGTCAACGTGTTCCTCCGCTCCGGCGACACGGTGTACCGCACCTGGCACACCAACGGCCGCGGCACCGAGCAGCTCAGCCACACCTTCGCGCTGATCGATCTGCTGCCCTACGGGCGACGGGAGGAGTGGCAGGACTCGCCCGAAGGCTGGCCACAGTCCCCCAAGTTCAGCGGATGGCTCGACTCACCAGACATCGCCACGCTCTATGGTCCGGATGGTCCAGACGCGTGAGACGTCGGCACCGCGCATGGTGAGCAGGCTGTTCTGGTCCAACATCAACCCCTACGGCAGATTCCACCTCGACATGACCGCCGCCTCGATCTCGCCGCTGTCGAACCGGCTCGGATCGAATCCGTGCTGTAGCGGCTACCGCCCCGTCTCGTATGCCGATCCCTTACCGGACGGCTTGAGGATCCGCTCAACTCGGGCTAGGCCGAGTGGCCGCACCGACGCATCTGCTCGCTAAAGGAGTTGGCAGTGATCCAGACCCAGGTAGCCAATGTCAACGTCAGTGAGTTGTCCGGATCGGAGATGATCGCGGAAGTCCGATACGGACATGAGGACCGGCTCGCAGAACTCGCCGTCATCGGGAGATGGAGCGCTGACCTGCTCGCAACCCGTTGCGACTGCTGCCCATCGCCGTCGGGTCGCTCCGCCCGACGCCCAGGTTGCCGCGACGATCTCGATCTCGCCGGCGTACCCGGTCTCTTCGAGCAGCTCCCGGCCCGCCGCTTCAGCGGGTTCCTCATCTTCCTCGATGGCGCCACCTGGCTGCTCGTCGAGCATCCGATCGGGACCGGGCCGGAACTGCCGTGCGAGCACGACCTGCTTCGCAGAAGTTCTCGTCAATCTCGGCGCGCCACAGCCAGTCGGGGGATTCCGTGGCTGGCCAGCCGTTCCGGACGGGTCCGGCGCGGTCGGGCGACATCTGTACGTCTGGTTGTACTTGACCATGACGCCGCACGTGCGTCGCTACCATGCGGCGCGAGGCATCCCCGACGTTATTTCTTGGACTACCCTGGGCGAGCTCGGGGCCGAGATGACCAGCACCCGGTCGATGTATGGTGCGAGCGGCCTGCAGTGGCAGTGGGCGCTACCACTGGTCTTCCGCGGCGCCTTCTACCGACTCGGCCGACTCGCGTTCGACCGGGCCACCATCTCGTTCACTGACCCACCCCTACAGCCCGGCGCATCCGCCATCTACACCCACATCCCTGAAGGCGGCCGCCTGAGTCCAGCCGACTGCGACGAATCGTTCGCACGAGCGCGGACATTCTTCCCCCGCCATTTCGACGACAATCCGGTCGCGTTCCTGTGCAGTTCCTGGCTCATGGACGACCAGCTCGCCGCGTACCTTCCTGAAGAGTCCAACCTCATCAGGTTCCAACGACGCTTTCGGCTGCTTCCCAATCCAGGCGATACCAGCGACAAGACGATCCTGGACTTCGTATTCCACCGTCTGCACGACGAACGGGATATCCAGCCTTCGGTGCTCGACACCTTGCCGCAAGATACGACCCTGCAGCGCGCCTACGTCACCCGCCTGCGAGCCGGCCACCACTGGCGCTCACGGACTGGTTGGTTCCCTCTCCACAATCGCCCGGCCGCTCCGGCCGAGTTTGCTGGTATCCGGTAGGGGTACGGACAACCGGCCACGCCGGGCCGGAGGGGCGTGGGAGTTCTGCGGCTGCGACCAGCACCGTCTCAGATAGGTGGTCCGGTGAAAAATCTCACCTAGATCGTTGATCGGAAATTTTGACCAGGTCGGGACATGTGTGCGACACGCTGGGTCTGACCTGGGGTGATGGGGCGAAGGGTGTCCAGGATCGGCGTGTCTACACACGCCGACTTGGAGGTCTTCGTGATCGCCGACCTGGACACCCTTCTGATCGCACTTTACGTGGAACTGACCGACCGCATCATCCCTGCGCATC
>NZ_JBEFTW010000070.1:0-13265 GCF_040196095.1 Actinopolymorpha sp. B17G11 | reverse complement strand
CCCCGCCCGCCATCCCGCCGCCCACCCAGCCCGCCAACCCGCCGGCGACCCGGCCATCGATCCCGCGGCTGATCCGGCTGGCGCCGGTGGCCGGCGCGACCGCCTCGTCGTCCTCGGACGCGGCGAAGTCGAGCAGGGTCACCTCCCGGCGTACGACCGGTCTCGGCGGTTCAGGCAGGCCGTGACAGGCCGCCCACACGGCGCCCGGGTCCCCCCGGTGACCGCCGTGGAGCACCCGGTGAACGGCCGCGAGGTCCCAGCATGTCGTCAGACGTACGCCGGACTCGAGCAGCGGCCTGGCGGTCGTGCGCGCGTCCCACCACACCCACCGCGGCCGCAGCCGCGCGGCGATCTCGCCCACCACCCGCGCGGGATCGCCGGCGATGCCCCACTGGGCGGAACCGTCGGGGGTCGCAGCGACGCCGACGCCCGTCCCCGGCGCCACGACGAGCGCCAGCGGTTCACCCGGGCCGACCCCGGCTGCGATGAGGGCGTCGACGAGCCGCGGGACGTCCACCACCTGACCGCCGAGGCTCGGTTGCCGCACCCGCCCATCCTCGCGCGACCCACCGACACCCCGTGGCGATTAGGCTCCTCCCTGACGACGCAGGCGTCAGGAGTGGGAGATCCTTCCGGTGCAGCCATTGCAGAGCGGCGACCCGCGGCAGCTCGGCGTGTACGCACTGCAGAGCCGGCTCGGCTCGGGCGCGATGGGCACGGTCTACCTCGGCATCTCCCCCGGCGGGCGTCCGGTCGCGGTCAAGATGGCGAGGGCCGAGCTCGCCGACGACCCGGACTTTCGGGAGCGGTTCCGCCGCGAGGTCGAGATGGCCCGCTCGGTCGGTGGCTTCTGGACCGCCGCCGTCGTCGACGCGGATCCCGACGCCGAGCGGCCCTGGCTCGCCACGGAATATGTCGCCGGGCCCAGCCTGCACCAGGCCGTCTCCGAGCACGGCGCGTTGCCCGAGTCCGCCGTACGCCGGCTCGCCGCGGGTCTCACCGAGGCCCTAGCGGCGATCCACGCGGCCGGCCTCATCCACCGCGACCTCAAGCCGTCCAACGTCCTGCTGGGCGGCGACGGGCCACGCGTCATCGACTTCGGCATCTCCCAGGCGCTCGAGTGCGCGAAGCTGACGGCCACCGGGACATTCCTCGGCACACCCGGGTTCCTCTCCCCCGAGCAGATCGCGGGCGATGCCGTGGGGCCGGCGAGCGACGTCTTCGCGCTGGGAGCGGTGCTGGTCTACGCCGCGACGGGACACGGGCCCTTCGGCGATGGGCAGACCTCCGCCCTCATGTACCGCGCGATGCACGCCGAACCCCAGATCGACGGCGTACCCGATGCGCTGCGCCAGCGGATCGCCGCGTGCCTGCGACGCGACCCGGCGCTGCGGCCGTCACCCGCCGCGTTGCTGAGCGAGCTGGGTGGGGCCGAGATCCCGCCGGCGACGGCGCCCGGATGGCTACCGCCGCCGGTCCAGACCCTGGTGGAGAAGTACGCCACACAGCTGCGGGACCATGCCGGACCGGCCGGGGCGATACCGTCCAGCGCCCTGGTCGTCGCTTCGGAGGTCCCGGGCACCGGGGCCGGTCCGACGGGCGCCGGTCCGACGGGCGCCGGTCCGACACGGACCAGGCCGTACACCCAGCTCTTCCAGCCCGGGAACGCCGTACAGCCGCAGCCACCGGCCGCCGCGCCCGCTTACAACGGCGCCGCCACCGGGGGCGTACGCTTCGGCAGCTCCCGCGGCACCGCGCTCGCCTGGGGAGGCGCAAGCGCCTTCCTGTCGCTGATCGCCGCCGACATCGCCCGGGATTCCAGCGATGCCCAGAAGCCTGTGGTCGCGCTCGTCGCGTTCATCGCGTTCGTCATGCTCCTCGTCACGGCCGCGCGGTTGCTCTACATCGCCGCGCGCCCGCAGCTCAGCCTGGAGGTCAGCACCGAAGGCCTCACCGTCGCCAAGGGCCGCGACCGGTGGCAGCTGCCGTGGTACGCGGTCGCCCGGACCCGGGTCGTCCAGCAGGGCTCGCGTCCGTGGCTCGCGGTGTGGCTGGCCCCTGGGTGGATGCCGCCGCGGGCGTTGGGCGGCAGCGCCATTCGCACGTACCACGGTGGAATCCGGCTCTTTCCCGTCGCCCACGAGCGCCGGAGGCGTCGGCGGGAACGTGAGGTCCGCGAACTCCGCGCGGCACTTGCCTGGCACGGTCCACAGGCGTTCGACCGCAGCCCCTGACCGCCGCGCACCGCCCAGCATCCGTCACCGGCGCGCGCTCAGGAGCGCAGCTGGAACGCCTCGAACTGGTCGAGCTCTGCTTCGATGCGCGCCTTGTGGGCGGCGGCCGTGCCGTTGCCGACCCAGGTCCACTGCTGGATGAGCAGCGTGCCCTTCTCGCGGTCGGTCTTGAGGTCGATGGCCGCGACGATCTCGTCGCCCACGAGCACCGGGAGCGCGAAGTAGCCGAAGACCCGCTTCTCCTTCGGTACGTACGCCTCGAAGATGTGCCGGTAGTCGAAGAAGAGCGCGAGCCGTTTGCGTTGGATGATCAGCGGGTCGAACGGCGACAGGACGTGCACGAGTTCCTCGGCAGGGGCGACGGTCGACTCGAGGGCGTGCGGCTCGGCCCAGTGCTCGACCTTGCCGGCACCGTCGAACGTCACCGGTACGAGTTCCTTCCGGCGCACGCGGGACTCGATCAGGGCACGCATGGCCGGCTTGGCCCTGGGCTCGTGGTAGCAGGCAGAGTCAAGGCTCACCAGGCCCTGCGCGCGCAGGGCGCGGTCGAGTTTGTAGGCGAGAATCTGCCGCTCGGTCGCCGGCCTGGGTGGCTTGTCCCAGCCGAAGTGCCGGCCGGTGAGTTCGTACGTCTTGACCATGCCGGTGCGTTCGCTGACCGTGACCACGCCGCGGCGGAACTGCTCCTCCAGCGCATGCTTCGACGGTTTACGGCTCGCCCAAAGCCAGTCCTTTTCCACCAGGACGTCATCGGTGATATCGCGGATGGTGAGGGCGCCGTCGTTGCGGATCAGGTTGTGGACCTTGCGCAGATCCTCGTCGGTGACCGTGCGGTTCCAGGGCATTCTCGGTGCCTGACGGTTGCGCTTCATCCCCGGCATGAAGAACCGGAAATCCTTCGACGGTACGTACGCGAGGGCGTGGGTCCAGTACTCGAAGACGGTCTTGTCGATGGTCTGCGCCTGATGGAGATGCGCGCGTCGATAGTCCGGGATCCGGGTCCAGAGAATGTGGTGGTGGCAGCGCTCGATGACGTTGATGGTGTCGATCTGCACGTAGCCCAGGTGCTCGACCGCGGAGTGCGTCGCTCCGGCCCCACCGCCGAACGGTGCGCGGGCGTCGAGCCGCTGGGCACGCAGCCAGATGCGCCTGGCGTCGGTCTTGGTGAGCGCCAACGGTGCGCGTCGGGGCGAGGTGGCCATGGCGCGTCAGGGTAACCGGAGCGCGCTCGGCGCAGAAGCCCTCCGACCTGCCGCCGATGGGCCCCGCCCCGGTCCCGCAACATCGGTACGGACCGTGAGAACGGTCCGCCAAACGACAGCGGCACCCCACATGCCTGTGGGGTGCCGCTGCCCTGCGTCGACTGAGCCCGATCAGCTAGCGATCGAAGTCACCGGCACGGATGCTCGAAACAAAAACGTTCCACTCGCGTGACGTGAACGCGAGCACGGGACCGCTGCGATCTTTTGAGTCACGAACACCCATCGCCGCTCTGTCGAGAACAGCGACCTCGACACAATTTCCGTTGGATGCGCTGTAGCTGCTTGTGCGCCACGTGGGCGCAGTGGACGTGGACTTCACGGACCTCACCTCGACTTCGCCTCCTGCGCTCTGACACGTCGGGCGAGCAGCGCCTTTGTCTCGCCAGGGTCCAGTGCCATTGCGCTCAAATGTCTATAGGCCAGGCTATACCGGTGCACTTCGTGCGGGTCAGCAAGATAGGTGTTTCTGGTCATCGTTTCTAGGTAAACCACGTCGGCTTCCCAGCTCTCCGGAAACTCGAGGATGGCGAATGCCCCGGTCAGACCCGGGTGAGCGCCCTTCACCGCGGGGAGTACCTGCAGATCGATGTTGGGGAGTTCGGCCAGGTCGAGCAGGTGTCTCATCTGGTCGACCATCACCTCCGGCGCCCCGACAGTGGTGTCGAGCACGGTCTCGGCGACGATCACCCACACGTGGAGCGGGTCCGTCTGCCTGGTCAACGCGCCCTGGCGCGCCATCCGGATCTCGAGCCGGCGGTCGATCTCGCCGGGTGAGAGCAGTCCCATCGAGTGGCCCTCCATGATCGCCCGGGCGTAGCTCTCGGTCTGCAACCGGCCGTACAGCACGCTGGTGTCGAACGCACGGACGCCGACGGCGAGTACCTCCATCTCCAGATACTCCGTGTAGTCGGCGGCGACGAACTGCTCGTAGGCCGCCCACTGTCGCCGGCCGGCAGTGGAGGCCCGCTCCATGAGCTGCTCGCGGCGTTCGGCGGCGACGCCGTAGTAGTCGAGAAGGACGCCGAGGTCCTTCAGGCTGACCCCGCTGACCGCGGTCTCGACCCGACCGAGTTTGGCGGTTTTCCATCCGATGGCCTCTGCGACCTGCGCAAGCGTGGTCTGCCGGGTCTCGCGGAGGAACCGGAGCTCAGCCGCGAGACGGCGTTCTCGCAGAGTGGGCTGTCGTCGGCGTGGCATGTGCGGTGTTACGCCTCCCCGCGGTCGAGCGGTCGCGGTCTGCAATCGATTGCGAGCTATTGTGCCCTGCCCGTCGGACACGACAACTTTTGACTCTGGGTGAGAATTCTTACCGCAATTGCTTGCCGGCTACACGATTTGAGTACTACGGTCGGTTTCGTCCCGCGAACAGTCTGTAGCGTCCCTGCCCCCGATTGCTCGGCACCTTGCGGGTCGACCGAACAACGGCAGGGTGACCCGACCTCGACGGGGAGGACTCGGAATGATCTGGGCTGAGCTGGAAGCAATCGCCGACCGACGTCTCGCGGAGCGACGATCGATCCAGGAACAATACGTCCGAAAGCTTTACGACCGTGTCATCACGGACGGTTACCGCGCGGAGGTCCTCGACCAGTCACGCGACGGCTGGCACGTCCGCGTCCAGTACCCGCCGTCGTCCGACGTGTGGATCACCGTGCGCTGCGTCGTCGCCGACGGTCGCGCCCGCTTCGAATGGTGCAGGTGGCTCCCGTGGACCTGCGCGGCCGACGACATCGACACCGCGGCGTCCTTCCTCCGCGATCTGCTCGGCGCCCCCGACCAGGCTTTCTGACCTACGCCGGTTCGACCTGCCGTACGCCCAGAAGCACCGCACGGCACCGCACGCGCCCGGGGGAGGGTGATCCGGCGAGGGCCACCGTGGCCTCACCCGAGTGAGTACACGGTGGCCCTCGTCGCTTTCTGCCTCGCACCACTGGACACGGCCGGCGCCTGACTCCTGACCTGTCCGATCAGCTTTCGGCGATCAGGCAGACGTACGGCTGCTGCCCGCCGCGTGGGCGGCAGCCGGCGGCCACGATCTTCCAGCTCTTCGCGCTCACCGCGAGGAAGACGGTGTCGCGGGCAAGCGCCACCTGGGCCTGGTCGCCGGCGAGACGGACCGTACGCACGTCGCCCGCCGCGGCGAGCTTCCCGGCGAGCACAGCCTTTGCGCACGGGAGCTGGCTGACACGTTCGAGCGCTCGCCTCGTCTGCGGTGCCAGCAGGTCACAGGCCGCAGTGCCCTGGCGGTGGTCGACCGCGGCGTGAAAGGCGCGCGCGACCGAGGCGGCCGCCTTCTCCTCATCGGCCGGCGCGCCACAGCCGGCCGCCGTGGCGAGCGCGGCGGCCACGGCGAACGACGCGATCGCGGCGGCGGCTGCTGCTGCTGCTGCTGCTGCGCGCCCGGCACTTGTCACTTTGTGACCTGATGCAATCACGCTCCGTGGCATACCCGCCGGGTCGCGTGCTATGCCTCAGAGCTGGGCGACCACGTTGCCGCCGTCGAGGAACTGCTCGAACGACCCCCACGGCTCGGTCCCGTCCTTGCTCATGATGACCTCGCCGGAGTACTGCGCGAGGTAGACCCGGCGCAGCCTGTCCGTCGTGTTCGGCCCGCTGCGGTGCAGGACCACACTGGAGAAGACGACGATGGACCCGGCCGGCGCGGTCATCGGCAGGCCGGGATCGGAGCCGAAGTAGCCCACCCGGTCGTTCACCCTGGGGTCCTCGATGTGCTTGACGTAGGAACGGATGCCCGAGCGGGAGTACGGCAGCAGGTAGACCGAGCCGTTCTCCTCCGTCACGTCGTCGAGCGCGATCCAGCAGGTGAGGTAGGGCTCGTGGTCCTCGTGGACGTAGCCCGAGTCCTGGTGCCAGGCGAAGGACGTGTCGGGGTCGGCGGCCTTGATGACGTACTGCTCCCAGAACAGGTAGGCGTTCTCCCCCAGCGTCGCCTGGCAGATCTGCGCCATCGTGTCGCTGAACAGGAACTGCCGCAGCTCCGGACGGTCCTGGTAGATCATGTTGCTGAAGTACCGCTTGCCGCGCGCGTTGATCCCGATCCGGTCGACACCTGCCTCGTCGAACGCGGCGTCGAGCTTGTCGACGGAGTACTGCGCGCCGCCGCGGAGCAGTTCCAGCTGCTCGTCGGTCAGGGCGCGCTCGAGGACGAAGTAGCCCTCGTTCTGGTACTGCTCACGCATCTCGTCGGTGACCAGGCCGGTGCGTCGGGCGTCGGTCGCGGTCATGGGCTCCTCCATGGCGGGGTCGTCTCGGTGCTACGACGCTAAGCCGCGAAGGCGACCTACTGGAATGGTCGAGCCCGACCGGGGCATGTACGTTCTGGCGTGTGGATCTCCGGGACCCCCGCGCCAGGATCGCCGTCTCCGACGCGCCGCAGACGAGGCTCGGGCAGCTGGTGCTCGCCGGCGAGGTGGTCGACGACGAACCGGTGATGCCGGCGGGGCTGCGCGTCATGCCGGCGTACGTCCTGTCGGTCATCCTCGCCGGGCAGGGGCGCTACCGCGACGCCGACGGGCGCGACGAGCCGATCACCGCGGGCGCGCACACCCTGGTGGGTCCTGGCGATCCCCACTGGTACGGAACGGCGCCCGGCGAGCGCTGGACCGAGCTGTTCGTCGTTTTCAGCGGACCGCTGTTCGACACCCTCGCCGAGACCGGGGCACTCGCGACGACCGGGCCGCGGTATCCACGACCCGCACCGTCGATGGCTGCCCTGCGTACGGTCCTGCGGGCCACTCCGCGCTCGCACCGGGCGGCCGAGCACCAGTTGCTCGCCCTGGCCGACTGGCTCCTCGACACCGCCGATCCGGTCGGCGCCACCGGGCCGAGCGCGGCCATCGCCGCGGCGGTCGACCGACTCGCCGACGACCTCACCGCGCGGGTCGACATGCGCACGGTCGCGGCGGAGACCGGCCTGTCCTACGACACGTTCCGCCGGCGGTTCACCGCGGAGGTCGGCCAGCCGCCGCTGGCGTTCCGCAACTCCCGGCGGCTCCAGGTCGCGGCGACGCTGCTTCGCTTGACCGACATGACGCTCCGGGAGATCGCGCGGACGCTGGGGTTCACCGACGAGTTCCACCTGTCGCGGCGGTTCCGCGCACACTTCGGCATGCCGCCCAGCGCCTACCGCCGTCCGTAGCCGCTGGCACGGCGTCCGGTGCGAATGACCACGCTGGGAAGGGTCCCCTCCCCTGCGAATGACCACGCCGAGCATGGCGATCCCCTGCGAATGACCACGCTGAGCATGCCTGTGAGCGCAGGACAGGCGTCGATGCCCGTTCCTGGGGCTACAGGCATGCTCAGCGTGGTCATTTGCAGCAGCGCGGCCCGGCGCCGCAGGGCGGAGGACCAGGGCGGACGGCGGCTACCGCCGGCCGACGCCTTCCCGACCGGGGCCCGTTCCCGGGCCTGCCTGACGATAGGCCGCACCCGGGCCCACGTGCCCAGACGCGGCGCCCGCCATGGCTGCCGGATGCGTTCCCAAGGGCAGAGCGGCGGTCGCCGTTCCCCGCACGACCGGCAGGCTCATCAGCAGGCCGAGGGCGACCCACGTGAAAGCGCTCCCACCGAGGAACCCGTCCACCCCGCCGGCATCGAACCGCCAGAGGAAGACGAGGCTGCTGCAGAGGACGAGGTACGCCGCCGCGGCCGCGGCCAGCAGCCGGCGGCGTCGCGCCACCACGGGCTCGCGCAGTCCCGCGTCCACGGTCAGCACCAGCCCGGGGATCAGCCAGACAAGATGGTGGACCCAGCTGATCGGGCTCACCAGGCATGCCACCGCACCGGTCAACGCGAAGCCAGTCAGGACGTCGGACCGGTCGAGGGAGCGCCGGACGTGGTACGCCCACAGCGCCAGCGCCGCGGCCACCAGCACCAGCCAGACCAGCGTGCTCGGCGGTCTCGACGGGTCCAGCCGCGCGAGCGCCCCCAGGATCGACTGGTTCGAGATATACGCCAACGAGCCGACCCGCTCGGTCTGCCACAACGTCGCCGTCCAGTACGTCCACGACGTCCCCGGCGCGATCACGGCCGCGAGCAACGTCGCGCCGGCGGCCGTCCCCGTGGCGATCGCCGCAACACGCCGGCGGCCGGTCAGCACGAGGTAGATGACGAAGATCGCCGGGGTCAGCTTCAGTGCGGCGGCGAGACCGATGCCCACCCCTGCGTACCGACCAAAGCGACGGAACCGGGTCGTCCCCGCGAGCAGCCGGGCGTCGGCGAACACCAGCACCATGAGGACGAGGTTGACCTGGCCGAAGCTGAACGTGTCGTACACCGGTTCGAGCAGCGCGAGCAGGCAGGCCGCCGCGATGACGGCGAACCAGGGCGTCCATCGCCGTCGGCGGGCGATCGGGGTCACGAACCAGTACGCCAGCAGGGCAAGGCAGCCTAGGTTCGCCAGCACGCTTCCCGCGATCACGACGGGCCAGCTCACCACCGCCATGGGCGCCATGGCCAGCGCGGCGAACGGCGGATAGGTGAAGCCGTACGACGTCTCCGGCAACAGGTAGTCGTACAACGCGCCGCCGTCGGACCAGAAGCGCACCGCGCCGAAGTAGATGCTGAGATCGAAGAATCCCCGCCAGTACTGCACGCCCGCGAGGAACCCCACGGTCACCGTGACCATGGCGATCGCGAGCGCCGGCCGGGCTCTCATCGCGGGTACGCCTGGTAGGCCCGCACCGCCTGAGCGGGCCGGTACGCCGCGGTCCCCGCCGCCTGCGGAAGCGGCTCGGCCTGGTGGAGCGGCCAGTCCTCCCGGTCGGCGAGGGCACTGGCGATGAGCAACGCCCCGATGGCCATCGCGACACCGAGCACCGCGTGTCCGATGTCGGAGTACTCAGGTGCGAAGCCGTTGGGCAGCACGACCATCGCGAGCACGCCACAGCTCGCCGCGATGGCCCACAACAGTCGAGGCGACAGCGAAGTGACGGCGAGCAGGACGACGGCCCACAGCAGGTACCACGGCCGCAGCGCCGGACCGAGCAACACGATCGCGCCCAGCGCGAGCCCGAGCGCGCGGACGGGCCCCAGCCGTTCGCGCTGCCACCAGCAGGCGACAGCCGCGACGACCGCGACACACAGGCCGACCCACCGCCACAGCTCCAGCACGTCGGCGGCCACGCCGACGCCGACCAGGTCGAGGAAGCGTGCGGTGATCCTGGCGAGGGCGCTGGTGATCGACCAGTTGCTCGGTGACGCGGGCGTGCCGAGCGCGTGCACCCAACCGAACCCGGTGCCTGCTGCCGCGGTCAGTACGACGGTCGCGCCGGCGGCGACCGCGGCGGTGCCCAGGCCGGCGTGCACCTCCCGCCACCGGACTGTCGCCCGGGCCGCCGAGGGCGAGGCATCGCGGGCGGCCGAGTGGGCAGTCGCCCGGGTCGCCGAGTGGGCAGTCGCCCGGGTCGCCGCGTGCGCGGCCCAGAGCGGTATGACGAAGAGCAACCCCACCACCGCCGGCACCTTCACCAGGGCCGCCATGGCGATCAGCGTGACGCCGACGACCCGGCGTCCGGTCGTCACGAGCGCGAGCCCGGCGACGAGCAGGGCGAGCATCACCGCGTCGTTGTGGGCGCCGGCCACCAGGTGCGTGAGTACGAGCGGGTTGAGGACACCGAGCCACAGGGCCTTTTTGGGCGAGGCGCCGCACCGGCGCGCCAACCAGGGCAGGCAGACCGCGAGTCCGGCGACGCCGAGCAACGCGACCGCGCGCATGGCGAAGACGCCCAGCACGGTGTTGGTGCCGACGACGTGCGCGATCGCGGTGGCGTAGAGGACGAACACCGGACCGTACGGTGCCGGCGTGTCCTGCCAGATCGCCGGCACCTCCGCCGCGAGAGGCCCTCCGAGGGTGGCTGGACCGTGGCTGTAGATGTCGATTCCCGCACGCACCATCGCGCCCTGGGCGAGATAGCTGTAGACGTCGCGGCTGAACAGTGGCGGGCAGAGGACCAGCGGCGCCGACCAGGACACCAGCGTGACGAGCAACGCGTGCCTCGTCACTCCGGCCTCGGGGTTCGTGAGAAGTCGCCCCAACCGCCACCAGGCCACGACCAGCAGCGTCAGTCCGAGATAGACGCAGACGACGGCGGGATCGACGTGGTCGCCGATGAGGCGGGTACGCAGGGCCACCAGCTGCGGTCCACCGACCGGGAGCGATCCCGCGAACGAACCGCCCGCGGCGACAGCGAGAGCGCCGATCGTCCCGAGTGCGCGAATCTGGACAAGGGACAGGCGCGGTGCGGCGATCAGCACCCCGGCACCCTGCCACTGGCGTGTTGCGCGCAGTCGACGTGGCCCTGTCGGGACGGTGTCCCGCCCGCCGGCCCGGGAGCAGCCCGCCGTCGACCCGCTCGCATAGGTCCTGTCCGCACGGGCCGACGATAGCGTTCGGTGTACCGCGAGTCACATACGCACGGAGTGTCCCGCGCAGGTTGTGCGGATGACGCGGCGTACGCCGCCGAGCGATGTCACCCCGCGTAGCGGCGGAGGAATTCGGTGACCGCGGCGAGGTAGGGCTCGCGGCGGTCTCTGCGGATGTTGTGACCGGCGCCCTCGATGTGCACCGAGGCGAACTCCCCCGCCGCCGCGTTCGCACACTCGGCGGCCACCTCGGCCGAGATGAGCGACCCACGATCGGTGTCGCCGTACAGCAGGAGAACAGGGCAGCTCACCTTCGGCAGCACGCCCGGGAGGTAGGCCATCGGCTCGGACGGCAGGTCGAACACGTGCATGTCGAAGCGTTCCTTCGACAGCGCCCATGGCTCGTGCTCGTCGTCGGGCCAGTCCGGGTTGCCGGCCCGGTTCGTCGCGATCCTCTCGGGAAGGTCGCGGTCGCGCGCGGCGACAAGCCAGTCCGGTGTGAGCCGGCGCGGCGGCGTGCCCTCGGACGGCTGGCGTTGACCCGGCGGCGGGTCCTCCAGGATGACGGCGGCCACCAGGTCCGGCCGGCTCTCCGCGAACGCGGCGGCCGTCACCGCGCCCATCGAGTGGCCGGCGACGATCGCGCCGCCGGATCGTACGCCTCCCTCCGCCGCCAAAGCGTCGAGGACCTGGGCGACGTCGCGGGCGTGGGCGGTCCGGCCGAACGTCTCCTCGGGGAGCCCGGACGAACCGTGCCCGCGGGCGTCGATCGCGAGCGCCTCCCACGGCCCCTGCAGGGCGCCGACCAGCGGCCCCCAGCAGTCCGCCGAGTCCGAGAATCCGTGGAGGAGCACAAGGTCGACGAGGGGCGCCGTCCGCGCCCAGGCGAGGTGACCGGTCGCGCCGCGTTCGGTGAACGGGCTCCGGTCGCTCGCCTCAGATGTGTGGCCCATGTCCGCCGACGTTACGGATCGGGCGCGTACCTCGCTAGCCCGAAGAGGTCGAACAGCCGCTCCTGGTCGGCGTCGCGTTCGGCCAGGATCCTTCTGGTGCGCGGCCGACCGCCCGTCGACCGGTAGCGCAGCTCGGTCTCCTCGATGCCGGAGAGCCGGTCGAACAGCTCCCGTACCGACAGGTCGAGACCCTCGCGCTGCGCCGACTGCCGCATCAGGTGGGTGACCGTCGTCGCCAGGATCCGGACGTAGGAATGGACCGCGATCCGGTGATCGTCCCATCGCCAGCCGGTCGACGGCGAGCCGATGACCGGCCCGCCCCAGTGCCGCAGGGTGCCCTCGATGCGGTAGCGGGCGCGGTACGCGGTGAGGACGTCGGCGACGGACCAGTCGTCGTGGTCGGTGACGAGCAGCTGGCGACCGAAAACCTCCTGCGCCAGCCGCGCCCTGGCGGACTCGTCGACAGACCAGCGCAGCCGCAGGTCGGCTGGCTCGGTCCCGGTGAGGGTCGTCGACAGCACCCGGTCGACCCACCGGAATCTGGTGATGCGCGCGATCTCAGCCAGGACCCGTTCCCGCGGCAGGCGTTGGGTCCCCTGGCGCAGGGCGGCCGCGAGCTCGTCGAGGCGGCGGGTCGCGCTGGCAAGGTCCTGGGCGAGGCCGCGGGCCTGCGCGTCGTGCAGGAGGCGGGAGTGCAGAGCGACCGCGCGGCGGTCGACGCCGGCGACGCGGATGCGGGTGTCATAGGCCGTCACGCCCGGGAAGCGGGCAGGGTCGACGGCGCGGCGTCTGCTGGCGGGGACGGCGAGCAGCTCGGGGTGGTCGCCGGGCGGGAGGGAGGCGACGACGTGCAGCCCGGCGAAGCTGCCGGCGCCGGGCTGGCTGCTTTGACCGGCGTCGACGACCACGGTGATGCCGTCCTTGCCGGTGGGCGCATCGCCCCTGTCCCTGCTGTCGTCGCTGCCCTGGTCGCCCCAGTCGTCCGGGCGCTGGGCGGTAAGCGAGCGGTGCCGGTCCGCGAGCCGCCTGACCAGGGCGGTGAACGTGTCGCCAGGCGAGTCCCGCCGGCTGTCCTCGCGGTGCCAGTAGACGTCCGACACGAGCGGGACGGCGCCGTCGAGGGTGACGACCACGCCGAGCCCGGCGAGCCGATCTCCTGAGTCGCCGCCGTTCCCACGACCGCGGTCGCCCGTGGTCGACGTGCGTGCGTACGTCGCGAACGCAGGGACGTCGACCGCCAGCACCGGCACCCTCGGGTCGTCGGAGGCCTGCCTGCTCAGAGGCGGGCCGACCTCCGAGAGCGCGTGCACGAGGCGGGGAAACAGCGCCGCCTCGAGCTGCTCGAGATGGGACTCGGTGATCCGGCTCATCGCCCGCCAGAACCTGCGCCGGTCCAGCAGGTCGGGATCGATTCGCGGCCGAACGAAACGTGC
>NZ_JBEFTW010000069.1:0-13319 GCF_040196095.1 Actinopolymorpha sp. B17G11 | reverse complement strand
TCGGGCGGCCACGGCCTTCTCCTTGACGCCACTGCGACCCGGCCGTTCCGTTTCCGTTCGCTACGCTCGCCCCAACAAGCAGCCGTGTTGCGACCACCGCCAGAATCCGCCGATCCCCATCCGTACGCGGGAGGTTCCGCAACCGAACAAGCTGCGAGACGACTGGATGCTTCCCTTGGATTTCCGAATGGCCCTTCTTGGGATGGGCGTCAGGTCGGCGGCCGGGGCGCGCCCCGCGCTGGCGCCTTCGGTCTGGCGAATTAGGCGGTGCAGGTGATCTCGCCGTGCAGCACCGAGAACCAGCCATCGTCGTCGCTGGCCCACTGCCGCCAAGCGTCGGCTAACGCATCAAGTCCGGACTGGTCTGCAAGGCCGTCGCGAACGAGTTGACGAGCGAGGTCAGAGGCAACGACTCGATCGGCCCACATTCCACCCCACCATGCGCGATCGTCGGGTGTTGCGAAGCACCACGTGCTGGAGCCGGCCGTGACGTTGGTAAACCCTGCGGCACGCGCCCAGGCTGTCAGGCGCCGACCAGCGTCTGGTTCACCCCCGTTAGCCCGGGCGGCCGTGCGATACAACGACAGCCAGTCATCCAGCCCGGAGAGGGCGGGGAACCAGCTGAACGCCGCGTAGTCGCTGTCGCGTGCCGCGACGATCCCGCCGGGCACGCAGACCCGCCTCATTTCTCTCAACGCCTGGACGGGATCCGCGACGTGCTGAAGCACCTGGTGGGCGTGGACGACATCGAAATCGTCCTTTGCCAGGTCGAGGTTGTGAACATCAGCGACCACGAAGTCGATGTTGGACACATCCCGAGCACGAGCCTCGGAACGTGCCAGCGCCAAGGCAGCGTCTGTGACCTCAAGTGCGGTCACACGACCGGGGGACACTCTCGCCGCAAGATCGACCGTTATCGTTCCCGGGCCGCAGCCGACATCGAGTACGGACATCCCGGGTTCAAGCAAGGGCAACAGGTAGCCGGCGGAGTTTTCGGCCGTCCGCCACCGGTGAGCGCGCAGCACCGCCGAGGGTCGGGTCCAGCTGGCCGGACTCGATGTGTGGCGGGCCCGGCCGCGGGAGGTGGCGCAGCGGTCCGCGGTACTGACGCAGGATCACACCACCGCCCTGGAGCTGCGGGTCCTGGATGTGGTGCTGCTCGGTCGGATTCCCCACCGCCGTACGAGTTGGGGCGTACCCGCCTGCGACCTGGACCTTGCCCATGCCTGCCTCGAGCGGGTCGGCTCCGCCGACCTGGCCGAGCGCCCGTTCCCCACCCTGTCTGGAGGCGAGCGGCAGCGGGTACTGCTAGCCAGGGCGCTGTGTCAGCAACCCCAGGTGCTGCTGCTCGACGAGCCGACCAACCACCTCGACATCGCCCACCAGCTCGACCTGATGGCGATGGTGCGATCGCTGGCGATCACGGTGCTCGTCGCCCTGCACGACCTGACGTTAGCGGCCAGCTACTGCGACCGACTGGCGCTGCTCCAAGGCGGCCGCCTTCGGGTCGCCGGCACACCCGAGCAGGTACTCACCCCCGAACGACTCGCGGAGGTCTACCGGATCAGTGTCGACGTCCTCACCCATCCACGTACCGGCCGGCTCTTGCTGGCCTTCGACCAGGCCGATTCCCCGCCACGTTGCGAATCACCCGTACCCACGAAGGAAGTAGCCCTGTGACAACGCGGCCCCAAACCCTTGCCCTGTTTGTTGTGCTGGCGCTCGCCACCGCCTGCGGCAGCGTGAACTACACCGAGTCCTCCGGATCGGGTCAAGCACAGCGGGCCGGCTCCCGCGGCTCCGACGGCTACCCGGTCGGGATGACAAACTGCGGCCGCCGGCTGACCGTCGAGTCCCGGCCGAAGCGAGTGGTCAGCCTCTATCCGGGCCAGACCGAGCTCCTCGTCGAACTCGGCCTCGGCGATCGGATCGTGGCCCAAGCCCAAGACGCGGTCTCCGAGCCGGACCCGGACCTCGCCGAGGAAGTGGCCGCGATCCCGTCCCTCGACCCGGACTCTCCTCCCGCGAAGGAGGTCTTGATCGCCGAGGAGCCGGACTTCATCTACTCCGGCACCGAGTTCGAATTCAACACCGAGATGGGCTTCGCCGGGACCAAGGACCTGCAGGCCGTGGGCGCCACACCGTACGTGGCGAAGGCAGGCTGTCTCGCCGGCCGCTCGGACGGAACCGTCGAAGACATGTTCACCGACCTGGAGAACCTCGGCCGGATCTTCGGCGTCGAGCAGCAGGCGGCCGAACTCGCCAAAAAGGCTCGCGCGGAGCTCGACGACGTCTCCGACCAGGTGAACGGAAAGCGGGTCCGGACAGCGCTGGTCTACTCCGACGCCGGCAAGCTGACCGCCATCGCGGCGGCCGTCGACGCCGACATGCTGCGCCTCGGCGGCGGCGAGAACATCTTCACCCGGAATGATTCGCGATTCTCCGACTTTTTCGCCGCCGAGGTGAACCCCGAGGTTGTGAGCGAACGCGACCCCGAAGCGTTCGTGTTCGCCGTACAAGACAAGGCACACCAGCGGCAGACCATCAGCTACCTGCGACGCACCTTCCCGCAGACTCCGGCGGTTCGGGAGAACAGGTTGGTCCCCGTACGAAACACCGTGTTCGCCCCGGGCACGCTCGCCTCGATCGAGGGTGTACGCACCATCGCCGACGGCCTGCATCCGCGACGATGACCGCCACACCCCCGGCGGCGCCCCGGCTCCGTTCGGACCGGGACTTCCTGCTGTTCCTCACCTCCCGATCCGTCGCGGTACTCGGGTCGGCGATCTCGGCGGTTGCGCTACCACTGCTGGTGTTCCGGCTCTCCGGTTCGCCCTTGGTGACCTCGACGGTAGCCGCGGTACAGGTGATGCCGTACCTGCTCTTCGGCTTGCTCGCCGGAGCCGTGGCCGACCGCGCCCCCCGCCGGACGCTGATGGTCGCGGCCCAAGCCTGTGCGGCCGTCGCGCTGGCGAGCGTGCCGGCCGCAGCGACGATCGGCGAGCTCCACACCGCCCACATGGTGACGGTCGCCGCGGTGGTAGCGACCAGCTTTGTCTGGTTCGACGCGGCAGCTTTCGGCGCACTGCCGACGCTGGTCGGTACCGACCGGATCGTGGCGGCCAACAGCGCGATCTGGACCGTCACCACGCTGCTCGGTGTCGGCGCACCAGCGCTGGGTGGGCTCCTCGTTTCGGTGCTGGGAGCACCACGGGCGCTCGCCCTGGACGCCGGATCGTACGTCGCCGCCGGGCTCCTCCTCGCCCTTATCGGCCGCTCGATGGATCCCGCGCGGACCGCTGATGACTCCGCACCGGCGCGCACCGGCACCGTGTGCGCGGACATCGCCGAAGGACTGCGGTTCCTGTTCGGTCAGCCGCTGATCCGGTCCCTGACGTTGCTCGGCATCGGAAACTCCCTGACCGGCGGGGCGGTCACCGCGCTGCTGGTCGTACTCGTCGTCGACACACTGGACCTACCCGCGGACGGGCGGTGGTACGGCATCCTGCTGGCGGCCGTCGCCCTCGGTGGTTTGCTGGCGGCGCTGGCACTCCCACGGTTGAGCGGCCGGATCCGGATCGGCACGATCACCTTGGCCGGGCTGACCGCCTGCCCTGTCGCGGTGCTCGCCGTGGCGGCCGCACCAGGGCCCGGCCGGCTGATCGTGCCGCTGCTGCTGTGGAGTACAGCGAGCACCCTGGTCATCCTCAACGGCATCACCGCCCGCCAGCGACTCACCCCCGACCGGCTCCAGGGCCGGGTGAACACCACGGCTCGGATGGTCGCCTGGGGCGGCACGCCGCTCGGTGCGCTCGCCGCCGGCGGACTGGCCGAGATCGTCGACGTACGCCTGGCGCTCGTGATCTCCGCCACCGCGGTCACCGTCAGCGCCATCACCGGATGGTGGTCCCCCCTCCGCACCCACACCTGAGACGTCCACCGCGGTTGGCTCCCTCCCCGAGGGTCCCACTAGCTCGGATGCCAACTGCCGCACGGTCGTGGCTGTCCGCAAAAGGATCGCTATGTGAACGGCCCGCACGATTCAGCCGCCCGCCGCTGCCCCGTTCACAAGATCATCGTTAGCGCTAGTCGCTGTACCGATCTTCCTCAACCCCGTGATCGCCGACACTTGTGGTCTTGACCGTAAATCGGGTGATCGCCATACTGTCGCCGACGTCAGACGACAGGATTCGCCGCGGACCCGCGCCCAGTGGTGGCGCTGAGAAGGGCAGACCATGAACGAGGTTGAGCCATCGCGATCCCGGCCGGCAGCGACACGGCGGGACTTCCTCCGAGGTGTGGGTGTGGCCGGGGCGAGCGCAGTCGGACTGGGCGCCATCACAGCGGCGCCGCCGAAGGCGTGGGCGGCGCCGACCCCACCGGGCATCGTCACCGACTTCGGTGTGTTGAGTACGGCGCTGACGCTGCACGAGGCCCATCTCGGCAGCGACGGCGACGGAAAGCCCGTGTTCTACGGCATCCAGATGGGAACGCCGGGAGTCATCTCCGTGATCGACCCGATCAGCCGGGAACTCCTCAGGACCATCCCGCTCGCCGGGTCGTCGGGCGGTTGGGGCATCACCCAGGCCAGCGACGGACTCGTCTACGCCGGCACCTATTACGAAGGCCGCCTCTACCAGTACAACCCGAGCACCGACGAGGTGGTCGACCTCGGCACGCCGGCCGCGGGACAGACCTACCTCTATGGACTCCGGCCCGGAATCGACGGCCGTGTCTATGGCGGCACCTATTCCGGCGCCCACACCTTCTCGTACTCACCAGCCGAGGGCGCGCGGGACTTCGGGCCGATGTTCGAGGGTCAGTTCTACGCCGTCGACACCGCGGTCGACCCCGAACGGAACATCCTCTGGGCGGCGATCGGATCGGCCGGACACCTCGTCCGGCTCGACCTCACCACCGGCGAGAAGCGGGACATCCTGCCCGAGCAGTACCGCGACGCCCCCAGCTACCCGTACGACATCAACCTCGTCAGCGGCCGGTTGTTCGTCAAGCTGAGCCAGAAGGGCACGGCGTTCGTCCTCGACCCGGACACCGGCGACGTGATCGCCGACGGCTTCACGATGACGTCGCGGGGTACTTCACCGCTGGCACCCGACGGCGAGTCGGTCTACTTCACCTCGTCCGGACAGCTGTGGCGATACGACCTCACCACCGAAGCTCCGGCCCCCGCGCTCGACGCGAGCGGGCAGCCGATCGCGACCGGCGCGGGTGTCGGCTGGGGGTTCATCAACGGCGTGCTGTACGCCGCGATCGGCAACTACGCCGGTCAGGCGCTGTGGTACGACCCTGATGCGGGCACCCACGAGAGCTTCACGTTGCCGTTCCCGCCGCAGGCGATCGACATCGCCAACGTTACGGCCGGACCAGACGGCAAGGTCTACTCGAACCTCTTCATCAACGGCAACATGGCGTCGTTCGACCCGGCCACGGAAACCGTCACCACGCTGGGCCGGCTCGGCCAGGCCGACGGTTTCGGCTGGCATGACGGGCTGCTGTACGCGGGCGTCTATCCGTACGGCGGAGTGTGGGTGTACGACCCGAGCCAGCCGTACTCCCTCGGCACCAATCCCCGGGATCTGTTCCGCCTCCAGAACGACCACGGGCAGAACCGCCCGGTGGCGATCACGGGAACGCCGGACACCCTCTACGTGGGAAGCACCCCTGACTACGGACAGTGGGGCGGGGCCCTCACCGCCTATGACTTCGCGACCGAGAGCTATACGGTGCGGCGCAACATCGTTACCGATCAGGCGGTCGTGTCCCTGGCGGTGGTCGGCGTCACACTCTGGGGCGGATCCTCCATCGCCGGCGGTGGCGGAACGACGCCGAAGGCGACCGAGGCGAAGCTCTTCGCCGTCGATCTGGCGACCGGGGAGAAGACCGCGGAGTACACGCCGGTCAGGGAGGCGGGCGCCATCGACTCCCTCATCGAAGGCCCGGATAGGCGGTTGTGGGGACTTGCCGGCGGGACGCTCTTCGTCTTCGACCCAGCCCTGCGGACGGTCGTCCGGCGCAAGGATCTGCCAGGTGGATCCTCCCACTGGCAGGACGAGCTCCACGTCAACCCCGACGGGTACGTCTACGTGTCAAGTGACGGCCAGCTGCTCCGGATCGACCCGCGGTCGTTCAAGGTGCTCGTCATCCGGCCGAGCGGCACCCGCCGCCTCGACCAGGACGACGTCGGCAACCTATGGTTCAGCGACGGGGCCCGCCTGCTGCGCTATGCGTCGCAGGCCACCTCGGCCGGGCATACCGGCCGCCGTGGGTGACGCGCGGTGGCCGCCGTGGACCGTGCCTGCCGCGGCACCATGACGCATCGGCGCTGACCGGCTTCGCGACCACACTCAACTGGTGGCGGGGTAATGGGATCTTCTCGCGGCGTCGGCCAGATCTTGGGCCCGGTCGCTGTCTGCGTGGCAGCTGTGACTCCCATCAACGTGGCCCGGCTCGTCGCCTCATGGTTGGCGAGCCTCACCGCGCCCCGACCGGCCCATGCTCGCAGGGCGGTGACGTGAAGCGCAGCCGCGCGGAGCTGCTGTCGACGAGGGTGGCTCACTTCTTGGCGACTGACCCGGCGGAGTCGGAGTACACCGTCTTGCCCGTGTCGGTCGCCACCAGTCCCGCCGTGAAGCCCATGCCGCACTTTGATCAGCCTCCGGAGGCGGTGAACGCCAGCTGATAGGTCACCCTCGGTCGGCCAGCGCCAGGACAGCACTATCAGGGCAGGAACCTTTGCGTCCGTCGTATGACGGACACGGGCAGGCTGCACAGCGCCTGCCGCCGACACTGTGTCCCTTGACCGCATTAGTGAGGACGCGGGTCCCTGCTCGGGACGGGTGTGCTGGCTCGCCGCGTGACCGGCCCGTACTCTCCGTCGGATGAGCACGAAGGCACCGACACTTGTCGTCGTCGGCGGCTTCCCCGGCACCGGTAAGAGCATGATCGCTCGACGGTTGGCACGGCAGCTTGTCTGTCCGTGGCTCTGTTCCGACACCATCGGCGTACCCATCCGCGCGAGGTTTCGTGACGAGGTGCCCCGGGCGAGGCATATGGCACCGGCTACGCAGGATTGGATGCGATCCCAAGATCATCCTCGCAGGCGACCAATGGGTCAGGGGGCTTCCCGAACTACTCGCCGCCTACCGGGAGGAGCACCCCGCGGCTCGGTTGGACGACCTCGTGTCCGCGGTCGCGGTTGGCTGCGCATGGACGCTGGCCTCGCTCTACACGCTCACGGAGCCACTTGACAACCCACGCGTGGTCGACGCATCCCTCCTGGCGTACGGCCGAGCTCGCCACGAGGCCGCCCTCGTGGTGCTGGACCGGATCAACGAGATCCAGGCGGCCCTGCGTGACCGCCTCCGATGAGTCGCCAACCGGTCAACAGTTCGGCA
The DNA here is from genome assembly GCF_040196095.1 of Actinopolymorpha sp. B17G11. Classification (NCBI taxonomy): domain Bacteria; kingdom Bacillati; phylum Actinomycetota; class Actinomycetes; order Propionibacteriales; family Actinopolymorphaceae; genus Actinopolymorpha; species Actinopolymorpha sp. B17G11. The sequence goes on along the minus strand of NZ_JBEFTW010000069.1, from coordinate 5,904 downwards.
CTACACTCTCCCGCCGAAGTACCCGCGTACGTCAAGGCCCGCCGGCAGCCGGCCAATCGTGTCCGTTTGTGGATCCGGTACTGAGACGCGGAGGCGGCAAGTTACCGCGCCGTCTTCGCGGCCCGTTGGGCCTTCTGCGCCCGGCCGACGCCGAGGATGCGGGAGGCGCGTACCAGCGCCCGGTTGGCCCGTGCGGGGAACGAGTCCGGTTCGGGGATGCGCAGCGGACGTATCCGGCCGTTGTGGATGGCGGTGAATCGCCAACCTTCGCTGGTCCGGACAGCGACGAGGGTGTTGAGGGTCAGGCGCCTCCTCGGTGGCCGTGAACGCCACGCCGTGAGTACTGAGCCGGTGCCGTACAGCAGCGCCACGTCGCCGCTGAGGTGACGGATCGACTCGACCTCCCCGACGAGGCCGCTGCCGAAAAGCACACCGCGGAACAGCTTGTTGTGCGCGTCGACCATCGGCCTGCGTCCTTGGGCACGGCTGCCGTCGAAAGAGACGTAGTCGCAGTCGTCAGTGAAGCAGGCTCCGTACGCGTCGGCGTCGCCGTCGGTCCATGCCTGGCACATCCTGTTGAACAGAGCGGTGAGTTGGTCGTTGTCGGTCATGGCGCCCCTTCGGTGGTCCTGACGCCGCGGCTACGGTCGCCGCCGGATAGCGCGTGGGTGCGCAGCAGCGCCGCCCGCTGGTAAGCGAATTGGGTGCTGCGGGCCAGGAACTCGGCGATCGCGGCGAGCTGGTGGTCGTCGAATCCGCCCACCAACTCGACCGCGTCGGCCTGGATCTGGTCGAACAGGTTGGCAATGTCTCGCGCCCCGTCGGCCGCGGGACGCAGGATCTGTTTGCGCCGGTCGTGCGGGTCGGGCTCGCGGTGCAGGTGGCCCGCTCGTTCCAGCCTCGCGACCACGCCGGTGACCGCGCCGCTGGTCAAGCCGGTGACAGCCGCCAGCTCGCTGCCGGTCATCGATCCGCGCTCGTAGAGTAGGTCTAGGCACTTGTGGTCGGTTGGGCCAAGCCCGAGCCGTTCCGCGATGGCGTGGTGGAACAGCACGGTGGCGGTGCTGTATCGCCGAGCCAGCGGGCCGATGATCTCTTCCACCAGCCCCTCGCTGCTCCCTGGCGCGGACTCAGCCATGGCGGGTTCCCCTCACAATCTCGCTTAGTTGCTAAGCTAGTATGCCCGCGGAAGTAACACAACCCCCACCCAGCCCTCCCGATCGCGATTCATTCCGCCGTCCGGTGAGGATCCCCATCCGTACGCGGAAGGGACCCTTGTGGACGTTCTCTCCGCTCACGCGATGACTTTCGTCGCGGACGAGTCTGACCTACTGACCACGCGTGAACACGAGCGATGAGAGGTTGCGGGCGGTGATCGAGCTGACGCTGGAACGGTACGGGCAGGGATTGGTGGATCAGATCGCGCAGTTGGCTGAGGCCGCGCGTGGCGCTGTGGTCGATGCAGCGGTGCCGAGGTGCCCGGAGTGGACCTTGAGCCAGCTTGTCGAGCATGTTGGTCAGACACAGCATTGGGTTGCCTCGATCGTCGAGAAGCGGGTGTCGGACCCGTCGCAGCTGCCCACGTCGGTCGCGGCGCTGCCTGCCGACCAGGACGCATGGGCGTCGTGGCTGGCCGAGGGCGCATCGCGGCTGGGTGCGGCCTGCGTCGATGCCGACGCGGACGCGCCGGTGTGGAACCCGGCGGGTGACGGCCTGTCGGGGACACGGTTTTGGCTGCGCCGGGTCCTCGCGGAGACGATCATTCACGGGCCGGCGCGGCCGCCACCGCTGGCGTGGTCTACCAGCTCGACGCCGAGCTCGCCGCCGATGCGATCACCGATCACCTGGCGATGATGACCTCGCCGGGATGGGCAGCCCAGCGGCCGGACTCCGCCGAGGCGCTGCGCGGCAGCGGGCAGACCTTGCGCCTGCACGCCAGCAACGAGCCGAGTCTCGGCGAGGCCGGCAAGTGGTTCATGAACGCGGTCCCGATGGCACGACGTGGCAGCACGGTCACGGCGACGCGGACGTCACGGTCCGCGGGCCGGCGTCCTCGTTGCTGTTTGTGCTGACCGATCTCCGACGGGCTGGACGACAGCCTGCAAGCTTCAGGCGACCTCGACCTGCTCACCGACTGGGTCGAGACCACCGCTCACCAGGCTGAGGCCGAGGATCCACGACGCCCAAGGCCCGTCCACAATCCGAACTGTGGTCCCCATACGGACGCGGCGTGTGCGGGGTTCATGCAGCTGTACATCCCGCTCCGCAAGCGTCTCGCGGTCCCGGGTCGTCACCCGGGCCAAGCGCGACCGCCAAGCTCCAACGAGCTCAGGGGTTACTTCTCAATCGCGGTCCAGGTCATGGTCTTTCGCGACCTGCTTGAGTGTTGGTCTGTCTGCTCCGTCGATGTGGTCGATGACTTCGGTGAGCCGGGTGATGGTGCGGTCGACTTCGAAGCGGGACCGGTCGCGGTCGCGGATGATCACTGCCATGAGCAGGGCGGTGAGCACCAGGGCACCGTTATAGATCTGCAGGCTGGGCATCCGCATCAGCAGGTCCTGGCCAGCGAACGGTCCGCTTCCGCGGATGGCGGCGTCGATGGTCACGACCGACACGATCAACGCGCACGGAGCCGCACCGGTGAGTTGGAACCTCAGCGCAGCCCACACGATGATCGGGAACGCAAGGTATAGGGCGTCGTAATGGACTCCTAGGACAGCGACGACGGACGATGCCGTGAGCAGCACCGTGTACTCGGCCCCTCGGCGGCAGCTGACCGAACGCGGCAGGTGGAGCGTTCGGAGCGTGAGAAGCAGCGGTACCACCACGAGAACGCCCATGACGTCGCCGGTCCACCACACCAGCCAGGCCGACCAGAAACCACCGGCCGGGATCTCGCTGGCCACAAGTCGGATCACCGTGCCCAGGGTGGCGCTGACGAGCATCCCAGCAAAGGCACCGAGAAACACCAAGGCAAGGGCGTCTTTGAGCCTGTCCAGCTCAAGCCGGAACCCGGCCCGCCGCAGCAGCAGATAGGCGCAGACCGGGGCAAGAGTGTCACCAGCGGCCGACATCAAGGCAGGGGCTGCCGGAAGGAGAGTCAGCTCGATCGGGATTGCTGCCAGCGTGATCCCCGGCCAGACCCGACCACCGAAAATGACGAGCGCTGCCAGGCTCACCCCGGTCGGCGGCCAGAACGGGCTGACGTTGCCGTTGATCGTGCCGGCCAGCAGACCCAGCCGCGCAGCCACGTACCAGACTGCGGCGAGGGCGAGAATCTGGAGGCACAGCCTCGCGGCGGGCTGGAGCCGATCACCGTTTGTCCATCGAAGACTGTGTATGCGCTGCCTGGGACCCGCCCCGTCCGTGGCGGGGATGCCCTGATGGGGAATGATGTCGTTCCGCTCCCGTGATTACCTGTGTGCGCGCCCGAGGTCGGTCTCCAGGACACCAGGGGCGGGCTGGCCTGCCAAGGCCGGTCTTTTCACATGCTGAGCGAGAACGTACGGGTCACCTGATCGGCGGCGGTGACCAGATGCCTATCCGCCGCGAGAATCCGCCGGAGCCGGCCCGGGCGCAACGAAATTCCCAGCGAACCCACCCGGGTGCCATCCGACACCGGGACGGCGGCGCATACGGTGCCGAGCAGGTACTCCTCCTGGTCCAGCATTACCCGACCCGAGGAGGCGAGCCGGCGCAGCAGCTCACCGGAGTGCGTAATGGTGCGGGGGGTGAGGTCGACGAGTGGATGACGGCTGAGGAAGTCACGCCGGCTCTGCTCGTCCAGCTGGGCCAGCACGGACTTGCCCAAGGCGGTGGCATGCGCTGCCTCGGCGAAATCGACCCACATGTCCACCCGTGGCGTCCGTGGCGTATCGACGATCTCGACCACCCGAATCTCACCATCCTCGTAAAAGGTGAGATAGGACGCGGCGGACAATTCGTCTCGCAGCTCCTGCATTACCGGCCGAACGCGGCGGCGGAGCGCCTGCCCACGGCCCCGGCCGCACAGCGCTTCCACCGCGTCACCGAGCACGAATGCGCCCGTCTCCAGCTTGGCGACGTACCCCTCCCGGACAAGGGTGCGCAGCAGGTGGTAGGTCGTCGGGAGCGGCAGCCCCGTCTCCCGAGCCAGTTGCTTGGCCGGTGCACCACCCTCGTGCTGGCTCACCGCGTCCATCAGGCGCAGTGCACGCTGCACCGAGGTGATCAGCGTCGGCCCCCGCTCGGCGGCCATACCTCCAGCCTAGGCACACCACCCCTTCGGCTCGACGGTGCGGCGCTGGCCGCAGGCATCAGGCACACCCTCACCGAAAGGATCGGCCTGTCGCGCCGCATCGTTCGTTTGATCGATCGTCTTACGGACACTCCGCCAGGCAGAGTCGGTTCGCACGAGCGCTAAGCGCAGGGTGGTGGAGGTGGCACGTCTTCTGCTGGTCGGAACACGATGCGCCGCCGTCGTCGACATACACCAGTTTGTTGTAGTTCTCCACCGTGGCTGGTCCGTGCCCGGTGAAGTTCTTCGGCAGCGTGCTGGCACCGTCGAAGGGCGGTGGATGTGGGACTTCCCAGGTCTGGCCATCAACCTTCGCTGGCGAGATTCCGCAGTGCCATAGCTCAATGCACGCTGTGTGCTGGCTGGCTGCAGCCACTCAGGTGCAGCGGACCGAGAATGACCCAGCCGCTGGCGATGGGCAAGAATCGTCGCCGCATGAACATCCTGGCCTCCACGAGCAGATGGTCACTGGACGTCGCAGAACTGTCTAGGGCAACCCGTGATCCGGAAGGTCTAGGGTTGCCCGCCAAGCAATGCGAGGGTCGTACACGGCCGGCGGCACGGCTGGCCAGCCCGCGCGGCGCTGTCCGCGAGGGGAATCCCTATCCGTACGTGGGAGGTTCCCCTCGCGGACATCGACAAGGTGAGGTGGTGGGAGTCCATCGGGACGAGAGAGACCGCGCACGCTCCGCGGTATGTGCGAGCGCTGGATAGGCTGGCGACTCAGGCCGGCGAGCGGCCACCGGACGAGGGAGCCGTACCCGGAAGGCGACAAGACGGCCACTCGAGGAGTGGTCATGGCTTGGCTCGTACTCGTCATCTCAGGTGTCTTTGAGGCAGTCTGGGCGGTCGCTCTCGGAAAGACCGAGGGATTCACACGGGTAGCGCCGTCCATCGTCTTCCTGCTCGCAATCACCGCCAGCATGGTCGGGCTGGCCTACGCCATGCGAACACTAGCCATCGGCACCGCGTACGCGGTGTGGGTCGGCATAGGCGCAGCTCTCACGGTTGGCTTCGCCATGGCCACCGGCGATGAGGCAGTCACCACCATCAAGGTGCTTCTTCTGCTGGGTCTGATTGGTTGCGTGGTGGGCTTGAAGTTGGCCCGCTGAAGGAGAAGGTCCGGACATCAGCATGTCCGTACGTCCGCAGCGGTTCCCCCTGACCGGGCTCGAATGTCCGGTCAGGGTTCCGCGGGTTCGAGCGGTGATCGCAACACCCGATGGGTGAGGGGTGTTGTGGGTGCGGTTCTCTTTGCGGATGGTTGCGGAGGTTCATGAGCGGTTCTGGGTGGCGATGGCGCGGGGGGATTTCGTCACGGATGCGGCGGTTGCGGCTGGCACGTATCGGGTGCAGGGCCGCCGGTGGCTGGTCGCCGCTGGTGGGGTGCGTCCGCGGCGGGGACGCGACCTGGATGGTCGGTGTTTGACGTTTGCTGAGCGGGAGGAGATCGCGCTTGCCAGGGCGTCCGGTGAATCGATGCGTTCGATCGCCTACCGGTTGGGTCGTAGCCCGTCGACTATCTCCCGGGAGCTGGCTCGCAATGCCGAGCAGACAGGGCGGTATCGGGCGACGAGCGCGCATGCGGCGGCCTACGGGCGGGCGTCGCGTCCGAAGCGGTGCAAGCT
>NZ_JBEFTW010000068.1:0-13426 GCF_040196095.1 Actinopolymorpha sp. B17G11 | reverse complement strand
ACGCCTGGGGAGATCGAGCCCAGAGCTGGCGGTCCCGGTAGGCGGCAACCTCGGGGGCGTCCGGGACTCGCGGGCGCAGGTCGTCGTCCTCGACGAGCTGGGCCGCCAGCAGCGCTTCCGTACCCGGCGCGCACGGCGACCCGTGTGCGTTGGCCACCGCCAGCGCACCGACGACCAGGCCGCCACCGAGGTCGATGCTCGCCGTCCCGACCCCGCCCTTGAGCGCCGGAATGCCGAACGTCGTGCCCGTTCCCGCGCCGACGCAGCCGGTACGTACGAACCCGCCGGACGCCGCCGCGGCTGCCGCGTAGCCGAGGTCCGCGTCCGGACGCTTGGTGTGGTCGCCACCCTTGCCGAGGTCGAACACGATCGCCGCGGGCACGATCGGCACGATCGCTTCCGCTGTGATCGGTACGCCGCGCCGCTGCTCCTCACACCACCGCTGGACGCCGGTCGCCGCGGCGAGGCCGTACGAACTGCCACCGGCCAGCGTCACCGCGTCCACGGTGTCGACCAGTGTCCCCGGCGCGAGCGTGTCGGTCTCGTGGGTACCTGGCCCGCCGCCCCGGACGTCGACGGCCCCGATGGTTCCGCGCGGCGGCACCACGACGGTCACGCCGGTGAGCCAGCCGTCGCCGATCCGCTCCGCCTGTCCGACGAGGATTCCGGCGACGTCGGTGAGCGCGCCGTACGGATTGGCGCCCGACCCGTCGCCCGACCCCTCGCCCGATCCGGTGTCGTTCGACTCGGCGCCGTCGTACGCGTTCTGCTTCGTGGTCACAGCGACCGAGCCTAGACAGGACGCGAACGCCCGGTAGCGCGTGGCAGTCGACAGTCAGAGCCAGATCACGCAGAAGGGGGTCCATGGGTGCCGACCTGGCCCGACACGGGCGGAAGGTCCACCTCCACCGCGCAAGTCGTCCTCACCTGGGATGATGGGGCGGTCATGGACACCGCAGCACGCGCCGAGGCGATCATCGACCTGGCCGCCATCCGAAGCAACGTCGCCGCCCTGCGGAAGCGGGCCGGCAACGCCGAGGTCATGGCCGTGGTGAAGGCGGACGGCTACGGCCACGGCCTCGTTCCGTCGGCAGCGGCCGCCGTCGCCGGTGGCGCCACCTGGCTCGGCGTCGCGAACGTCGAGGAGGCCGTCGCCCTGCGCTCGGCCGGGCTCACCGGCCCGCGGATCCTGTCCTGGCTGGCCGCCCCCGGTGAGCGCTGGGCCGACGCCCTCGCCGCCGGTGTCGACGTCGCCGCGTACTCTCCCTGGCAGCTCGGGGAAATCGCCGAGGCCGCCGCGAGCAGAGGCACGACCGCGCGGGTCCATCTCAAGGTCGACACGGGTCTCAGCCGCGGTGGCGCCCACCTCAGGGACTGGCCGGCTCTGGTCGACGTGGCCCTGTCCGCTCAGGCCGACGGGACCGTCACGGTCGTCGGGGTGTGGTCCCACCTCGCCTGTGCCGACGAACCCGGCCATCCGTCGGTCGCCCGGCAGATCGAGGCGTTCGGTGAGGCGTTGGCGTTCGCTGACCGGGTGGGACTGAAGCCCGAGGTACGCCACCTCGCCAACTCCGCCGGCACCCTTGCGGTCCCCGAGTCGCACTTCGATCTCGTACGTACCGGCATTGCCGCCTTCGGTCTCTGCCCCGTGCAGGGGCTGTCCGACGCCGCGGCCGGACTCGTCCCGGCCATGACGTTGCGGGCGCGCCTCGCGCTGGTGAAGCGGGTGCCGGCCGGCGAGGGCGTGTCGTACGGCCATCGCTACGTCACGTCACGGGAGACCACGCTCGGCCTTGTACCACTCGGCTACGCCGACGGTGTGCCGCGCGCAGCAAGTAATGTCGGTCCGGTGTGGGTGGCTGACCGGCGGCGCAGGATCGCCGGCACCGTGTGCATGGACCAGTTCGTCATCGATCTCGGCGACGACCCGAGTGCCGAGGGTGACGAGGTGGTGCTGTTCGGCCCAGGTACATCGGGCGAGCCGACGGCGCACGACTGGGCCGCGGCGACGGGCACGATCTCGTACGAGATCGTCACCCGGATCGGTTCCCGGGTGCCCCGGCGACACGTGGGTAAGGAGGCGGGATGACGCGCGGGGGACTCCAGCTCGGCCGGCGGCCGAGCCTGTTCGGTGCGGCAACCGGTGTCCTGGCGGCAGGTGCGGCCGCGGGTGCCGCGGCCGGTATCGCGGTCGAGCGGTACGTCGTCGGCCGCCGGCGCAACCGTGACGCCGATGGCGAGGAACGGCTGGGTTCTCGTCGCGGAGCGCCCGTCATCGTCAAGACCCGCGACGGCATCGAGCTCTACGCCGAGGTCGACGAACCCGCGCATGACATCGGCGCCGACCCCCTCACCGTCGTGTTCTGCCACGGCTGGGCGCTGAACCTCGACTGCTGGCACTTCCAGCGCGCGGCCGTCGCCGGCACGGCCCGGACGGTGTTCTTCGACCATCGTTCGCACGGCAGGTCCGGCCGGTCGCCCCGCGAGTTGTGCAACGTCGACCAGCTCGGCACGGATCTCGCCGAGGTCCTCGAGGCCGTGGCACCCGAGGGCCCGCTCGTTCTCATCGGCCACTCGATGGGCGGCATGGCGATCCTCGCGCTCGCCGACCAGCACCCGGAGATCTTCGCCGAGCGGGTCGTCGGCGCCGCGCTGCTCGCCTCCAGCGCAGGCGGGCTCGACCGGGTGACCCTCGGCGTTCCGGGGCCCGTCGGTCGGCTGGTGCACCGCCTCGCACCGGCGGTCGTCGCCGCGATCGCCCGCGCACCGAACCTGATCGAGCACGGCCGCAAGGCGGGGAGCGACGTGGGCTACCTGCTCACCAAGCACTACTCGTTCGGTACGAAGGTGCCGGCGGCACGGGTCGAGTTCGTCGCGGAGATGCTGGCCGCGACGCCGATCGACGTGGTCGCCGACTTCTACCCGGGCTTCGCCGTCCACGACAAGTACGACGCCCTCGAAGCGCTGAACGGCGTCGAGACCCTGGTCATGGGCGGCCGTGACGACCTCATCACACCGGTGGAGCACAGCCGGGAGATCGCGGACCGGCATCCGGCCGCCGACTACGTAGAACTCTCCGATGCTGGCCACATGTTCATCATCGAGCACCCCGAGATCGTCAACGCCGCCCTGCGCGAACTGCTGGACCGGGCCGCCGACGCCGCCGAGGAGCGCGCCTCGTGACGATCTGCGTGACCGGCCCGGCCCGGGGCGCCCATGCGACCCGTTCGAACGAGGTGCTGTGATCGATCTGCACGTGACGGAGGCGAAGCCCTCCGACGCGCCCGCCCTGCTGGGGATCATCCATACGGCGTTCGGTGCCCGGCCCCCACTCGACCCACCGGGCACCGCCCTGCAGGAGACGCTCGGGTCGATCGAGGCCGCGGTTGAGGCGTACGGCGGCCTCCTCGCCCGTGTCGACGACCTACCCGCCGGGGCGATCCTCTTCGCCGAAGACGGCGGCTGGTTGGTCCTGCGCAGGGTTTCGGTCCACCCGCGGTTCCAGCATCGCGGCGTCGCGACGGCGATGGTGGGTTGCGCCGAGGAGGTCGCCGAGACGCGCGGGATGGACGGCGTGCGTCTCGTGGCCCGGGCGGAGCTCCCTTCGACGCTGGCGTTCTGGTGGCACCGGGGTTACGTCGAGCTCGCCCGACGGGGGCCGGAGGTCGATGTGGTCAAGCGCCTCCCGGTCGAGGTGATGGCACCGTCGGCCGGCGACACCCGGGCCGTCGGGGAGCGGCTGGCGGGGCTCCTGCGAGCGGGAGATCTCGTGCTGTTGACGGGCGAGCTGGGTGCGGGCAAGACGACCTTGACGCAGGGCATCGGCGCCGGCCTGCGGGTGCGGGGAGACGTGACCTCGCCGACGTTCGTGATCGCGCGGGGACATCAGTCGCTCGCGGGCGGGCCGTCGCTGGTCCACGTCGATGCGTACCGGCTGGGTGGGGTGCCCGAACTCGACGACCTCGATCTCGACACGTCCCTCGACGAGTCGGTCACGGTCGTCGAATGGGGTGAAGGGTTGGCCGAAGGCCTCGCCGAGGACCGGCTCGACGTCGTGCTGACCCGCTCCCTCGGCGACCCGGCCGGCGGGGTTCTCGAAGGTTGGCCCGGCGGTGCGGCGGATGAGGGTGCAGGGGGTGGGACGGAGACCAGGCGGATCCGGATCGTTCCCGCGGGACGCCGATGGGTCGACGTACCCCTGCGCGCGGCCCTTGGTGCACCGCCGACCTGAGCGCGATCATGCGAGCTGGGGCATAGGCCATCGGTGGCGATGCCGGATGCATCGGAGCGGCCAGGTGGCAGGGAGTCAGGTGCCGGAGGCGGCGGCGAGGGCGGTGTCGTCGGCGGAGAAGTCCCGGCTCCACTCCTGCGGCGGATGGGTGAGATGCCACCGCACCGATGCCTCCAGTGCTGCCTCAGGGTCGGCGGCCTCCCAGCCCAGCGTGGACCGGATCTTGCCGGGATCCATCAGCAGGTGCTGGCTGAGCGTGCCGGTGAGCATCATGTCCTGCGGCAGCGCGGGGTCGGGAACCCGCACCAGTTCGGTACCGGCGCCCGCGTCGCCCGCGGCCGCAAGGATCTGCTCCGCGAACAGTCGGTAGGGCGCCGTCGCTCGTTCGACGACGTTGAACGCCTCACCCGCACAGTCCGGGTGGTCGAGCACGGTCGACACCGCGCTGGCGACGTCGTCCACGTGGACGCGACTGAACAGGAAACCGCCTGACCCCACCGGTATTGCCGTCCGCCCGGCCCGCAGGCGGCGCAGCACGAACTCGAACCGCCGTTGGTAGTCGTACGGCCCATAGACGCACCCGAGACGTAGCGAGACACCGCCACGGGCGAGGTAGAGCTCCTCGATCTCGAGGTTCTCGTAGTCCGAGCCGTCGACATACCGCCTCTCGCGCAGCGGCGAGGTCTCGGTGAGCGGCACCAGGTCGGTCTGCCGGTCGGTGTGCAGACCTTCGTAGGCCCGGTAGACGTCCCCGCTCGAGATCGCGACCAGCGCGATGTCGTCGGGGAGCGCGGCGAGGGCGGCCTGGGCGTCGGCGCCGTTGCCGGCGGACACGTCGACGGCGGCATCGGGCCGGAACGCCGCGAGCTCGCCGGCGGCGCCAGGCAGGGCGGAACGCTCGACGTGCAGGTGTCGTACGGAAGCGAGCTCGGCCGGCTCAGTCTTGCCACGGTGGACCACGAGAACGTCGTGTCCCTGACGGGCAATGTGCTGGGTGACGGCCCGACCGATGAACCAGGTACCCCCGAGCACCACGATGCGCACTGGCCGACCTCCCGTGGCCGGCGCCGCCGACCCTTCTACGTACCCGCTCGTGATGAGCGAGCGTGACGTACGACCTCACCGGGTGGGAAGGGGTTCCGCTCCTGGCAGAACCCTCGCATGGCTAGCCTGACCACGTGCTGCTCCTCGCGTTCGACACGGCCACGCCCGCCGTCACCGTCGCGCTCTCCGATGGTCGCGGGGTGCTGGCGAGCTCGCTCGTCGTCGACGCCCGCCGCCACGGCGAGCTGCTCGCTCCTGGCATCGAGGCGGTCCTCCGCGAGGCTGGCGCCGATCGCCGCGACCTCACCGCCATCGCTGTCGGTGTCGGCCCTGGGCCGTTCACGGGCCTGCGGGTCGGGCTCGTCACCGCTCGCACGCTCGGCCACATCCTCGAGATCCCGGTCCATGGCGTGTGCACCCTCGACGTCCTGGCGGCGGCGGCCGAGATCGACGAGCCCGCGCAGGGCGGCTCCGTCGGACCGGTCGGCCCGGACCGGTCCGCCACGGGCGCACGGTCCTTCCTCGTGGCGACCGACGCCAGGCGCAAGGAGGTCTACTGGGCACGGTACGCCGACCGTTACACCCGAGTCGACGGTCCGCGCGTCGACCGGCCCGCCGACATCGCGACGACCGACCTGGTGATCGGCCGTGGTGCGCGGCTCTATCCCGACGCGTTTCCGCAGGCGAGCGGCCCGGATGATCCGTCGGCGGGTGACCTTGCGCTGCTGGTAGCGGCTCGCCGGGTCCCGCTGCTCGACCCCGAACCGCTCTATCTCCGCCGCCCCGACGTCGCGGAGCCGGGGGCGCGCAAGAGCGTCCTTACGCGTCCGGTCGCCTGACGCGGCTGGGTCGGTCTGCTCATGGTGGGGCTGCGGCCAGCGCGGAGGTCCGACCTCGACGCGCTCCGCGAGCTGGAGACGGCCTGCTTCGGCGTTGACGCGTGGGGTGAAGAGGCGCTTCGTGGTGAGCTGGACGGAGTTCCGGAGACGCGTGAGGTCGTGGTCGCCGAGGAGTCGGGGGAGATTGTCGGCTATGCGGCGCTGCTCGCGGTGGGTGCGACCGCGGACGTCGCGCGCATCGCCGTACGCCCTGACCGTCGGCGTCAGGGCCTTGGCCGCCTCCTGCTGGACAAGGTCGTCGCGGCGGCCCGCGATCGCGGCTGCACCGAGGCCCTGCTCGAGGTGAGTGCGGCCAACGCCGCGGCCATCTCGATGTATGAAGCGGCCGGCTTCGCTCCGCTCGCCCGGCGTCGTGGCTACTACCGGGACGGCGCCGACGCGTTGGTACTCCGGCTGACGCTCGCCCCACCCGGCAGTGACTCCCTACGCCGCACTGACTGAGCCCGTGCCGCACGCGCGGCGAATGACCACGGTGCCCATGCGTTCGACCAGGGTGCCTATGCGAATGACCACGGTGCCCATGCGCTCGGAACCCGGAACGGTGTCGACACCTGTCCCGGCGACCGCAGGCATGCTCAGCGTGGTCATTGGCCGGAAGGGTGCGCGCGGACTGAAGTTGCCGAAGTCGGACGGCGTTCCGGCAGCCATTGACACCCGCACGAGGCACCTCCAAGCTTTGGCGAGAAATCGATTGCCAACCTGTCGGCCTCGTACGAGAGACGGGTGAGCCGACCGGCACCGGCGTGGCGTGCGAGGGGCAGCCGAAAGCCACCAACCCCTCCGGCGCCCCGGCGAACCCCGGTCCGGTCGCGCGCTCGCCCGCGGAGCGGGGACCGTCTGAACGGATGCGGATCATGGACAACAGAGACGGACTCAGCCGGCGGACCATGCTGCACCTGTCTGCCGTGGCAGCGGGCAGTGTGATCCTCGCGAACTGCTCGCCACAACAGACCGGCGGCACCGACAGTGGTGACAAGAGCGAGGGCCCGGTCTCTGACGCTCTGAAGGGCTCGAAGACCGAGCCGATGCCCATTCCCGCGAAGTTCAGCGAGTCCCCCGAGCTGGCAACGCTGGTCAAGTCCGGCGAGCTCCCGCCGGTTGAAGAACGCCTGCCCGACAAGCCCTATGTCATCCCGCACAACTGGGTGAAGCCAGGGAAGTACGGCGGCGTCATCAGCACCGTCACCGGAGACAGCGAGTCGGGTACGCATGCCGAGTTCATGTACGGCCATTCACTGCTGCGCTGGCTCAACGACGGGCAGGACATCGCGCCCGGTCTGGTCGAGAGCTGGGAGTCCAACGCCGACGCGACGGAGTGGACCCTGCATTTTCGTTCCGGCGTGAAATGGTCCGACGGCGAACCGTGGACGACGGCCGACATCATGTTCTGGTGGGAGGACATGGTGCTCAACGAGGACCATCCCGAGGTCCCGCCGGATGAGGCGAAGTCCGGTACGGGCACCCTGATGAAGATGACGGCGCCGGACGATCTCACCATCTCGATGTCGTTCGACGCGCCTGCACCGCTCACCGCCGACCGGCTGGCGATGTGGGTCAAGCGGGGCAACGGCCCAGGCTGGATGGAACCCAAGCACTACATGAAGCAGTTCCATCCGAAATACACCAAGGGCGTGCCGAAGGACTGGGCCACCGAGAAGGGCGAGTTCGACAAGAAGCGGGTCTGGGCGCGCAACCCCGACTGCCCGGTGCTGACCGGCTGGAAGTGCGGGTCGTACGCCGAGGGCAAGAAGGTCGTCTACGAACGCAACCCCTACTACTGGTGTGTGACCCCCGACGGTGCCCAGCTGCCGTATCTCGACAAGCTCGTCTTCAATGTGGTCGAGAATCCTGAGGTCCAGAAGCTCCAGGCGACCGAGGGGAAGATCAACTTCCTGTACGCCGGCTTCACGTCGATCTTCCTCAGCGATATCTCGACACTGAAGCAGACCGAGGACCAGACCAAGCTCCGCGTCAACCTCTGGGACGCCGGTGACGGGAGCGGTTCCCTGGTGTTCTTCAACCAGGACTACCGCGAACCCAAGATGCGCGAGCTGATCCGTAACGCGAAGTTCCGCCAAGCTCTGTCACATGCGTACAACCGCGAGGACGTGCAGAAGGCCGTCTACTTCAACACCGGTGAGCTCACGACGGGAACGATGAGCCCGAAGGGGATCGAGTTCCACGTCAACGACGAGGGCAAACAGGTGTACAAGTCGTGGCGGGACAGCTACCTCGAGTACGATCCCGAACTCGCCAAGAAGATCCTCGACGAGATCGGGGTGGTCGACAAGGACGGCGACGGCAAGCGGGAGATGCCGGACGGCACGAAGCTGCGCGTCCATCTCGACTACCACGCCGACTCCGCGCCCGAACACGTGCAGAAGAACGAACTCCTGGCGCGGGACTGGCAGGCGATCGGCGTCGACGCGAAGTTGAATCCCGTCGCTCCGGACGGTTACGGCGACCAGTGGCGGTTCGGAAAGCTGATGACCAACACCAACTGGGAGACCGGCGACGGGCCCAACTGCCTGGTCTACCCGCAGTGGATGGTGCCGATCGAGTCCTCACGCTGGGCGCCGCTACAGGGCGAGTTCTACAACGTCAGGGGAACTCCTGCGGAGAAGCAGGAGAAGGACGTCGATCCGTACGAGCGGACTCCTCCCCGGATGGAGCCCGAGCCCGGCGGTCCGATCGAGCGGCTCTGGAAGCTCTACGACCAGAGCAAGATCGAGCCGGACGAGATGAAGCGGCACCAGTTGGTGTGGGAGATGGTCAAGATCCACATCACTGACGGCCCGTGGCTGCTGGGTGTCTGCGCCAACACGCCGTACATCGTGCTGGTCCACGACGACATGAAGAACGTTCCCACCAAGGAGAACCTCGCCCTGGGCGGCTTCGCCGCGCCGTGGATCCATCCCACACCGGCTGTCTACGACCCCGAGACGTGGTACTGGGAGAACCCAGACCAGCACGTCGAAGGTGGTGCCGCCTAGCACCGGTCACCGCCGCGCCGCCGCCTCACCCTCGTCTCGCCCATCCCGTGATCATGATCGTGATGAGGAAGGTTTTCCGGTCATACGACCGCTGTTCCTTCATGATCACGGTGGGCTGGCGATGTGAGGTCCCGGCGCCCGGACCATCGATGCCCAGGGTGGGGGCGGCGGTCGAGGGCCGGCGTCGGTCGACGTGGTGTACTGCTGTCTGGTGCTGACGCGCACGCGCGCACCAGCACCAGACAGCAGCACCAGACAGTCGACGGCATCCCGCGGGAGCACACCACCATGGCTGACGAGCCGCTCGTGCTCGGCATCGAGACCTCGTGTGACGAAACTGGCGTCGGTATCGTCCGCGGTCAGACACTGCTCGCCGATGCGGTCGCCTCCAGCCTCTCCGAGCATGCGCGGTTCGGTGGTGTCGTTCCCGAGGTCGCCAGCCGGGCCCATCTGGAGGCCATGGTTCCGGCGCTCGAGCGGTCCGCTCGGGAGGCCGGCGTACGGCTGAACGACATCGACGCGGTCGCGGTCACCAGCGGGCCGGGCCTTGCCGGAGCCCTCCTGGTGGGGGTCGCCTCGGCGAAGGCACTCGCGCTCGGGCTCGGCCGGCCGCTCTACGGCGTCAACCATCTCGCCGCGCACGTCGCCGTCGACACCCTCGAACACGGCCCCCTTCCGCAACCGTGTCTGGCGCTGCTGGTATCGGGCGGGCATTCGTCGCTGCTGCTCGTCGAGGACGTGACGGGACGTGTCACACCGCTCGGCGCCACGATCGACGACGCGGCCGGCGAGGCGTTCGACAAGGTGGCGCGGCTGCTCGGCCTCCCATTTCCCGGCGGGCCCTACATCGACCGTGCGGCCAAGGAAGGCGACGCGGCCTTTGTGGTCTTTCCGCGCGGTCTCACCGGTCCACGGGACCTGCAGCGGCACCGGTTCGACTTCTCCTTCTCCGGACTGAAGACCGCCGTCGCCCGCTGGGTGGAGACCCGCGAGCGGGACGGGGAGCCGGTACCAGTCGCCGATGTCGCAGCCTCCTTCCAGGAGGCCGTCTGCGACGTGTTGAGCCGCAAGGCCGTCGACGCATGCCGTACGCACGGAGTTGCGGATCTCCTGGTCGGCGGCGGTGTCGCCGCCAACTCCCGGTTGCGGGCCATGATCGCCGAGCGGTGTGCCGCAGCCGGCATCCGCCTCCGCGTACCACGCCCGTCGTTGTGCACCGACAACGGCGCGATGGTGGCCGCGCTGGGTGCGGAGATGGTCGTGCGCGGGCGTACTCCGTCCCGGCTCGACCTGCCGGCAGACTCCTCGCTGCCGGTGACCTCCGTCGCGGTCTGACATCCGTCCTACGTCGATCCAAGTGGTACGACGTGCAAGGCCGGGTTGACGGTTATCCGTCGCAGGAACGGAAATGTGACAACCAGCGGGTCCACGTGCGCACCGCGAGAGCGCCTCGAACAGGAGCCCTATGGCGTCCAACGCGTTCCATGCCGTGACGGAGTTCCCTGGCAGGCAAGTTCGCCGGCCGGGGAAGGCCATGGTCAGGGTGCCGGGCGGTACTTTCCAGATGGGGGCGGCGGGCTTCTACCCCGAAGAGGGTCCGGTCCGGACGGTCAGCGTCGCGGGATTCTGGATGGACGCCTATCCGGTCACGGTCGCGGCTTTCCGCCGGTTCGTCCGCGCAACAGGTCATGTCACGGATGCCGAACGGTCCGCCGTTGCCGGTGGTCGCCACGATCGGCGGATCGTCTCGCCGGGTTCCCTCGTGTTCCGCCAACCTTCGCGGCCGGTCGACCTGTCCGACAACGGGCTGTGGTGGTCGTCGGTACCTGGGGCGTCGTGGCGGCATCCGGAGGGGCCCGACAGTTCGGTGCACGGTCGCGAGCGGCATCCCGTCACCCACGTGAGCTACGACGACGCGGTGGCCTACGCGGCCTGGGTCGGTCGCCGGCTGCCCACCGAGGCGGAGTGGGAATATGCGGCACGCGGTGGCCTCGACGGGGCGGTGTACGCATGGGGCGACACGTTCAGCCCTGGCGGACGACTCCTCGCGAACGTCTGGCAGGGCGCGTTTCCGTGGCGGATGGCGCGGTGGGACCGCTTCTTTGGCACGTCGCCGGTCGGAAGCTTTCCGTCCAACGGTTATGGCCTCCACGACATGACCGGCAACGTGTGGGAGTGGACGGCCGATCCCTTCATCGCACGAAGCGCGACCTTTCGGGCGAAGGCGAGTTGCCTGCCGAACGGCGTACTCCGTCCGGCGGTGCCGCGCCCGCGCGAGCCCGAGGACGCATGGCGCGGACATGAGCCGGAGTGTCCGCCGGATCACGGCGGCGGCGACCACCTTGATGCCCGGGCCGACGCCCACGTCGGCGCCGGCAACACCGTCCGGGTCCTCAAGGGAGGGTCGTTCCTGTGCGCCGACACGTACTGTCTGCGGTACCGACCCGCCGCCCGCCAGGGCGCGCCGAGTACGTTGACGGCCTGCCACCTGGGGTTCCGCTGCGCGCTCAGCGGGTAGGGCGGCGGGCCAGCCGGCGCACCGCGGCGAGCAGGCCGCGGTTGCGCCGGCGCGGACCGGGCTCGGTGCCGGCGGCGATCGGCAGTCCGGCCGCGGCCCACGCCTTTGTGCCGCCACGCAACGACAGGGCGGTACGCCCCAACCGGACCAGGCGGTCCGCGCCGTGGCGCGACCGGTTGCCCATCGAACACACCGTCAGCACCTGACCGGGCGGCAGTGCGTCGAGCTCGAACGCGAGCCGGTCGAGGGGGACGTTCAGCGCCCCGGCGATGTGGCCCGCGGCGTACTCCCGCTCCGTGCGTACGTCCACGACCGGGTCGCCGGCCGCCCACAGCTCCTGCGCGACCTGGACGTCGACCTCCTCCGCACCTGGCGGCTCTGTCATGACCCGCCTGGTGCGTCGCGGATCTCGAAGACCGGATGGCGATCGGCCTCAGCCTCGAAGTCGGCCAGTGCGGAACCCGGTCGTACGTCGAAATAGGGCCGGACGATCGGCACCGTCCTGAGGTACTCGCGCAGGACCGGCGCGGCAGCGACCGGACCCAGCTCACGCAGGTGCACGGTCTCGACCCGCCCGCCGCGTTGCAGCATCACCTGGCCGGCGGCGCGGACGTTGCGTACCCACTGGACCGGGCCGTACGGCGCGACCACGTACCGGCCGGACACGTTCTCGACCAGGGTCACCGGCGTGGTGCGGGGTTGGCCCGTGCGGCGGCCGGCGACCGTGAGCAGGTATGTGTGCCGGTCGATCCAGCCACGCCGGGTCAGCCACGTGACGGCGCGGTTGCCGGTCCGCCGGAGTCTCGTCTGCTGAAATCGCTTGGCCACAAGGGCATTATGAACCGGCCTCACCCGCCATCGAGGGGTTGGCGCCAGCTTGGCCCGATATCGCATGGAATGTCCAACCACCCCCGTCGGGCGCCGGTTGGCCGCCCATCGTTCGTTTGGCACCATGGCCCGGTGCCGGAAGCCGCGCGTCGGAAGTCGTTGGCCGCACGGGTGCTCGTGCCCGTGCTGGCGATAGCGGTGACGGCTGGCTGCGGCGCGCTGGGCTTGGGTGGAGACGCGGGCGGCCCCGGTGTTCACACACCGTCCGCCGACCGGACGTCGAAGCCCTCCCGCGGCTCGGCCAGCGGCCGCTCACCCGCACCGCCTCCGCCGAGCCTCCGCGTCCCCACACCGGGACCCACGCCGACACCAGGCAGAAAGGCGGCCGCACCCGCCGCGCTGCCGTGGGGCCCGACGAAGGCGGAGTGGGCACGGGCCAGGCGGATCGTCGGCCACATGAGTCTGGGCGAGAAGGCCGGCCAGGTCATCGTGGCCGGCTTCGACGGTACGTCGGCGCCGCTCAGCCTGCTGCGCCGCCACCATGTGGGCGGCGTCATCGTGATGGGCAACAACGTCGCCTCGACCGATCAGGTCCGCGACGTCAACCGCGCCCTGCAGGACGAGGCGCGCCGTCTGGGCAGGAGCTGGCCGGTCGTCATCGGCGTGGACCAGGAGGGCGGCCGAGTCGCCCGTGTCAAGGGAGGGTTGACGGAGTTTCCGGCGTACATGACGCTCGGCGCCGCCCGTGACGCCGGCCTTGCGCGGACGGTCGCGCGGGCGAGTGGGAAGGAACTCCGCGACCTCGGATTCACGATGGTGTTCGCACCTGATGCCGACGTGACGACCGGGCCGGACGATCCCACGATCGGCAGCCGCTCAGCTGGTAGCGATCCCAGCGTGGTCGCCTCGACTG
>NZ_JBEFTW010000067.1:0-13459 GCF_040196095.1 Actinopolymorpha sp. B17G11 | reverse complement strand
ATCACCAAGATCCGCCAATTCATCACCGGCTGGAACGACCGCTGCCACCCCTTCGTCTGGACCAAGACCGCCGACCAGATCCTCACCAAAACGAACCGTCAAAAGATCTCAACCACGGGGTACTAGCAGCCAGCCGAGGATGGTAAAGAAGTCGGCGAGCGGGGCATGGAGCGATACGACAGTGCCTCGGGCAACAGTTAGATCAGCGCGGCGACCTCGCCGGCGCGGTGCCGGGGTCAGACCTGCGAACGGCATCGCGCCCTGGCACGTGCGAACCCTACGCGCGCCGCCGTGCGCTGCTCAGCGACTTGTCCGTCGCGCAGCGCGTAGTAGACCAGCGTGAGCAGCTTGCGCGCGGTCGCGATGGTGGCGATCTTGCGGCCGCGGGTTTGCGCCAGCCGGGACCTGTGGGCGATGAGCCAGCCGGCGTTGGACGGGATCTCTTGGACTGCCTCGATCGCGGCTTGCTGCCCTGCGTGGTGATCGACCCGCGATGCACATGCGTATCGGACTCTCGATGCTTGGCCGTGAGCCCGGCCCACGAGGTCAGATGCCTGGCACTGGGAAATCTGCCTACCGGTCCGACCTCGGCGTAGAGGATCCCAGCGGTGATCAGGCCGATCCCGGGCAGCTCCAGCAGCGGTTGAATCGGGAGGGCCACGAATGCAGCGTCGGGTTGGTCGCGGATCTGATGCGCGAGCTCGGACTCCGGGCCGTCCAGCCGCGGGCGTACAAGGGAACCACTGTGCCCGGCGAACAGCCCGAGCCAGCGCCGGACCTGATCAGCCGGGACTTCACCCTCGCCGCACCCGGGCAGCGGCTTGTCGGCGACAGCACCTACCTCAAGACCGACCAGGGCTGGCTGTACCTGGCGACCGTGATCGACCTGGCCACCCGGATGGTCGTTGGCGGAGCCCGCGCGAACGAGACGGCCTGCGCGATCGTGTCGGCGCGTCGGATGAATAATACCGGAGGTCGGGGAACGTACGCCGCAGCAGCTGTGCGGCATCCAGCCCAGAGCTGGCGGGCAGGGTGGCGAGGTTGGTGAGCAGGTCATCGAGGTATGCCCACATCACCTTCGACCGCGAAGACCCCGTTTGCAGTCGCACCCTCAGAGAACGCGGCGCGCAGGTAGTCGGGCTGACTCGGCCGGGCCGGACCGGACACGTCGGGACGCCAGGCGGCGCGGGTGCGGATGAGCTGCATCCGGGTCAGGTGTCGAACTTGGTCGCGTAGCTCTTCCGGAGCAGACACGATGGTCATGCGCAGCAACTGCAGGGCGTTGCGTCGCTCCCGGACGGCTTGGGCTCGAGCGACACGCAACACCCGCAGGGCCTCCATTTGCGCCGTCCTTGGACTTGGGGATAGTGGCGCGGCGGCCGTGCAACGCGGCTCGGGCTGCGCTGATCGCGTCGAGGTCGTCGTCTCTGCCCTTGCGGCGACGATCTGAGCGATCCGGCCGATCGACCTCCAGGATCGTGACGTCGTTCTTGGCCAGATGCCGCGTGAGCCCGGCGCCGTAGGAACCGGTGCCCTCGATACCGACATGAGCCAGGCCACCGAACTCTGCGATCCAGGCCAGCATCGCCCGGTAGCCAGCGCGTGTGGTGGAGAAGCTGCGGGCGCCCAACACCGGTTCGGCTGTGTCGATCACGGCTGCCACGTGCAGCTCCTTGTGCGTGTCAACGCCGGCGAACACGACACGATCAGGTCGAGTTGGCGCTCGGCGCTGGCGCTGTGGCCGGGTGCTGGGCATGCTCGTCATGTCGTTCTCCGATTCAGCCGATGAGCACAGAACGGCACCGCGCATCGCCGAACCGGCGGACACGGCGACGGCCACTGGGCAGTCATCCGCTCGGCCATGGAGTAGCCGACATCCGGCTGCTGCAGGGCGTCCTTGATCACGCACAGGTAGAGCTTGCCCCCGGCTGTGGGGTGTTCGGTGATGTCGGTCAGCCACAGCTGGTTCGGTCGCTGGCTGCGGAAGGTTCGCATGACCCGGTCGTCGTGCACCGGGTGTCCGGGCTTGCGATTCAGGCCTGGGGCGTGGACCGACCAGATGCGGTGGGCGGTGCTGAGCCGGCTAACCCGGTTGCGGCCGGCGACTATACGCTTGGCCAGTTCGTGCGGTCTCAGATCGATTCGGCTCATGGGCGGGTTACACCGCCAGCGGTTGAGGTGTCGAAGGTTTAGCATGACGGATTGGAGATTGACCCGTCGGGACTATGGACACATCCGTACGGTCGTGGTGAAATTGGAACCCAGTGTCAATTGAGCTTTCTGAGCATGGCTGCGAGAACATGAGGATCGGGGGATCCTGTGGTCAACCTGGTTCCAAGCAACGTGGTGCTTCTGGCTGTAGGGGACACGCAGATCTTCAATCTTGCCGACGGTCGCACCGTCATGGTCGTCGCCATTCCAGCCACGTTGGGAACAGGGGGAGGTGGACCGACTGGCGGTAACCAGGACGGCAATGTCGCGTCCGACACCAAACCGATCGAGCTCCAAACCGTCGAGGATGTTCCCACGCTCGGAGGTGGCCACATTGCAGCGATTCTCGTTGGAGACGCGGGCCAGAGCCGGAACCTCGAAGACGTCGATTTCGACGAACTCCTGACGGCAGACTCGCTTACCTTCAGGTTCCAGCCGTCCGATCCCGCAGAGACGCCCCCGGGTGTCCGCATTGTCAGCGACAACATCGTGGCGGCTGTACTTAGCGAGAACTCTAGTGAGGTAGTCGTCCGCCCAGACACCACCAGCGGGGAGTCGTGAGCCCCGAGTCGACCAGCGACGTTTACGCCAAGGCCACAGAACGCCTTCGTGATACGCTCAAGTGGTTTCTCACGTCGCTGGCGGCTGTAGGTGCACTCCTCATAGCCGGACTCTCGCTAAGCAACATTGGTGAAGCCAGTGGCGGACGCCTTGTCGCAGTCATGGTTGGATTTGGGATCGCGCTCGCCGCCGTAATCGGCGCAGCGATCGCCTGCGCGATCGTGCTCGGGGTGGGTGTGAACCTGTCTATATACAATCTGCCCACGAAGCCAGACGTCACACGCGAAATCTCCAAAGACACAGCCCTGATGAAGGCGGTCGGCGAAGACGGAATCTCTAGCCTTCCTGGTCAGCTGACAGGCGCGGTCGAGAATCAACTACAAGCCTTCAAATCGTATCAGGCTGAGCCCCAGGATGAAGCGAGGAAATCGGCATACCGCGCCAAGAACTTGCAAGTCATCCACCTCAACAATGTCACGAATACGGTCGTTCGCATGGCCACCTACCAGTTGGTGCGTAGGCGCTTCGTTACCGCCAGCATCTTGGTTGCGGGCCTTGCCGTCGTCTCAGGCATTGGCATCTTCATCTTCGCCTGGGGCGCCAACTCACCCGACGATGATGTGGCCAATGTCCCCGTGATCGTTGAAACACCGACCGACGTCGAAGTCCGCCTCAATCAAGGCGGCAGGGGTCGGTTGCAAGGCGAACTCGGGAACGACTGTGTCGCCGACGTCATTCCCGCCGTTGTGCTCGAGGACCCTGGTGCCGGACGGTACCGAATCGCAGTGGCCAGCACCGACGTGTGCAGCGCTGCGCTGGTTGACATCGGACCCGGTGAGGTGCCGTCACACTCCCTGTGAAATGACGGGCCGACGCGGCGGAGGTCTGCTGAGCGATTGTTGAGCTCGTCCGCGGCCGGCCGGGAAAACAGCCCGAGCAGTCCTGAATAGCGACGTCGAACCGCGGATGCCCGCCTCTACGATGTGTGGCGATTTGCAGGTCATGCCCGGAGGTTAGTTAGAACATAGTGGCTATTTTCCTGCTCCTCTTTATCGACGGCCACGATCGGGCTCCAGTCATGGCCGATGGTGAGTCCTTCTGGCTTGTCGATCTGGGCAGGCATTTCCCACGACTTGTCAAGACTGACATGCCTCTCGTCGGGTGCCACGCGTTCCTGGATCTTGCCGATTCGCTGAGATCTGTCGCTCAGCAGGTAGATTCGACCGTTCGGCGCCACAGCAGCGTCGCTCAGATCCTCCATCTCGTGCTTTGCTTCGTGTTCGAACTTCCACTGCTTGAGTAACTCAAACTCGGTCTGGGTCGCGGGAGGCATGGAGAACCGTTCGTGCACATCGAGCACCGTGCTTGGTGAGATGCCTTGGGGCGTGGCTCCTTCGGGCCCAAATTCGAGCAGCCGCTTCGGCTCCCTTTCTTTGACGACGAGCAGATGACCTTGGCCGAGAAGTACGAGCCCTTCGCCGCGTGACTTTGGCGCCGATGTCCATTCGTTGCCGATCACAAGGCCAGGGTCCACCTGGAGGTGCACGGTATGCAGAAGTTCTCCGAGGTCGGCGTCCAGAATAGCAACTGCGCCGGGGTCCTCTTGCAAAATAAAGACCGTTCCGTCGCTATCGGTTGCGAAGGCTTCCCAGTTTCCTATCTGGGTCGTCGATGCGGAAAGCACCGTCGTCAAATCATGGCACAGTGGATGGCCTTCAGTTCCCGGCTCAATATCCACGGTGATCACGATTGGTGAATCATCACCGATGGCCAGGAGTCGCAGTTCTTGCCCCAGTGTGCCATGGGATTGGCAAATGCCAGAGATCTCGCACAACGGCACGCTGAGCGGTCCGGCCTTGATCTCAAGTCGATGTTGTCGCATGACTACCCCATTGCGGCCAGACGGTGTAGCTCTTTCTGCCACTATGCTCAGTCGCCATGATGGCACGATCGGATACATGGGTCTGCCCCCAGTTGGGTTGACTCCGACGGCCAAAGATCGGGTTCGGCTGCGCCGTGTCGGGATCGCGCTGGCGTCGTTGCAGGGTCGGAGCGCTTCTGGGGCGGCTGCGACGTTCGCGGCCTCGCCGCGGCATGCGCGCGAGGTGATCCACGCGTTCAACGCCCTCGGGTTCGCGGCGTTGGACCCAAGATGGAGCGGGGATCGTTCGAGGAGGATCGGCCCCGCGGTTCGCCCGGATCGGCAAGCCCCGGCAGTGCGTTTCTCGCCTTCGTGTCCCCCCGGCGCCCACGTCATATCAGCCGAAGTCTGCTACCAGCCCAGGGACTCCCCGGCACTCCGCGTCATGTACCCAGTTCGGTGAGCAGGTCGTCGAGTGCGTCGGGGCGTACGCCGGGTTTGGTCTCGGGCCAGGTGTAAGTGTGGTGGGTGGATCCGTCGGTTACGGTCACCCGGTAGGTAGGGATGTCGGTACCGATGTGCGGTGGCTTGTTGGCGAGTTCCTTGGCGAGTCTGGCGATGGCGTGCTCGATGGTGCGGGCGCGGTCGGGCGGTAGCAGTTCCGTGTCGATGGGTCCGAATTGCTGCACGATGCCAGCCAGACCGCTGGACCGCTCGATCCGCACCCGCACGGCGCACCTCCTAGGCGAACGCCTTCGCCAGCTTCTCCCGGTCGGCGGCGAGGAGACCGTCGTCCCCGACTGACTCCCCTGTTGCGAGTTTGCCTTCAGACAGCACGCGGTATTCCGGCATCTGCATGGTGCCGCAGCTCGTGGAACGGTCCTGCCGGGCCCGCAGGCTAGGCGTGTGATCGACCCGCTCGACACTAGCCACGTCCTCGGCATCTACGGAGGGCACGTCTGCCGGTGCGAAGCCGGTCGCGATGATGTCGGCCAGTGATGTCGGGGAAACGACAACCTCACGCAGCGCGAACCTGTCACGCAAGTAGCGGCGGTAGACGGCCGGCTCGCGCCGCCTCATGGATGCGGTGAGCATGGCGTTGATGATGTCGGCGTAGGTCGCGCCTGTGGCGGGAGCAGCGATGATCCCCTCGAGCAGCAGCGATGCCAGCCGGTGTGCGACTTCGACGAGGATGAGCGCGGGGTCCTTGCTGATGCGCTGCCGGTCGTACTCGACGGCGAAGATGTCCGCGAGTACGTCGTAGATACCGCCAGTGAAGACCTGCGAGATCGCGTGGACTTCGTTGCCAACCTCACGCAGCGTCAGGTCGTTGTCGGCGTTGCGCAACCCGAAGGGCATGCCGAGTCCGACGCCGAACTGCTCGGCGAGATTCGACAGGAATGTACGTTCGTGCAGGTTGGCCTTGCTGATAGTGATCAGTGCCTCGGCCTGGTCGAGCTGGGACAGGGCAAGGAAGATCGCCGTGAGATCCCCGAACGCCTCGTGCAAACCGCCTGTCTGGGGCGCGGCATCGGCCGACAGCCACCCCGGCTTCAGCCCGTCGAGGACGGCGTGACCCGCCTCGTGGGCGACGATGTCGAACGACCGGCAGGTAAAGATCGGCGAACTCTGCGGGTCGGGAGTGAAGTGG
Organism: Actinopolymorpha sp. B17G11; assembly: GCF_040196095.1. NCBI lineage: Bacteria > Bacillati > Actinomycetota > Actinomycetes > Propionibacteriales > Actinopolymorphaceae > Actinopolymorpha > Actinopolymorpha sp. B17G11. Next base: position 7,175 of record NZ_JBEFTW010000067.1, on the reverse strand, counting down.
AAGAACTTCAACGCCTTCTCGCTGCGGCTGTAGTAAGCGTTCGGTGTCTCGCCCGCGTGTGGGAAGACCGTGATCTCGGAGGTGTTACAATCCGTGTTCCATGCCCACGGCAGCGGTGCTCCGCGTAGTTGCTCGTACATTGTCAGGGTCTTGCGGACGACCGCCCAGGTGTGGACAGCGTCGAACTGCGGCGTGCCCACCGCGAAGGTGAAGTCCGCATGGGCGTTACGTGCCACGGGCGTGACACCCGCAAGCTCCGCACACATTCGGGTATCGGTTGGACCGTTCAGCACTACGCCCGGCACAAAGACGTCGCGTACGCCGAGCTCACCGACAGTGGGATCCTGCTTGTAAATCGAAAGGCGCGAGCCGTCCTGTGACGGCGCGGTGACCGGAGTGGAAACCGCCCGTGGACGCACGAGCCCAGGAAGTGTGGCAGCCCCCGCGCCCCGGGACGAACTTCGCTGCTGCGGGAACCGCCTATGCGGCACGGTGTCTTGCGCTGCTTGATCTCGCGCGATCTCTTCGTGGCTGCTCCCCATGATGGCTCCCCTTCCATCGTTGACAGCGGGCGATTCAGCAGGCCAGACACCCGACGGACTCAGCGCTTCCTCGTGCCCGGACACGTTGCTTGGCGCCTGCCCCACCCTCCCGCTATCCACAGTGTCTCCCAAACAACCGGGCATCGGTAACCGTGCGTTACGGCCCGCTCTACTTGGTCTTGTCGGAGGTAGGTGGGATGCCACAAATCGTCCGGTGCGGTTGAGTGAGCACGAGGTCGGTGGGGGCCAAGTGCCTGATGAAGGCCTGCCGTGCCGTCGTCGCCGTTGGTCAAGTCCTAGATCGTGGAGGACCTTGCTGCCCTTACATTGCAAGGTTGGTCGGGACGGTGTCGATGATTGTGTCGGGAACGTCGTTGGCGCCCAACTCTCGATCGAAGATCACACCGGTGTTGATCTGCACGAGCATCAGTTGCTGAACGTTGTTGGTGGCCGGCTGGACAGCTGTGACAGTGGACGGCGAGAAGGCTGGCCCGGGGCTGCCGACGAACGTGGCTTGAGCAACCTTGGATTGGAGGATCACCTTTGCCGGGTTGCCGCAGTTGCACTTCACGACGATGGTGCCTTGCTTGTCGATGAAGACTGCGGTGCCAGCGTGAAGCAGCGACGAACTCGACGTCACGTTACCGCGATAGCCGTAGGTCGTCGCATAAGTGTACGAGCGAAGGAGGAAGTTGGACGGGCCACCGACGTACCCTGGGACGTCGGGTGCTCCGACGCCAATGATGCCGGCCGGGTGTCGGGCGTTGTCGGGTCGGCCCGCAGGTGCGCGATCAATGCTGTCGGTCGCATGGCTCTTGGTTGGTTGGGGGTTCCCGGCGTAGAGCCCAGGCGTACTTCCCTGGTACGTCTGGCCGGCGTTGCTTGGCGTGGACACATCGGGTTCGGTCCGTTGCGACCGGCGGTGTGAAGGGCGAAACGGTCGTCATGCCGACAAGGCTCGAGGTTGTATTCAGCCGACGCCGGCTTCGCCGTTTGGATCAGGTGAACGTGATCACAGGCACCACGACGACGATCGCACCCAGGGCTGGCAGCGAAGGACGCCGTCGTTTCGGTTCTGCGTTCGAGGTCACGCCGGCTCCTCAGCCGGTCACGTGTCTGACAGTCCTGGTGCTGGGGTGGGGTGTTGCGGACCAGGAATGACCGCGTGGAGGGCGTGGATCTGTTGCGGGACAAGCGATTGGCGCGCCGGCACCCGTGGTTTCTCGCCGGTCTGACCGCGCTCACCGCTGTCATCATGACGGGCTACTCCGTCACCAGTGTCGTGTTGCCGGTGATCAGCCGGGACCGGTACGGCAGCACGTACGGTGGTGAGGTCGTTCTCGCGTCGGCCATGACCGCCCACACCCTCGGCGCCCTGGCCGGAGCCATGCTGATCGCCCGCTGGCGCCCTCGCGCACAGGGCTGGGCAGCGCTGGCGGCGTTGGCCTGCTACGGATTCGCGCTGCTCAGTTTGCTGCTGTCGGTTCCCGTCGTGGCCGTGGTGGCGGCCTACGCCGTCGCGGGGGTGGCGATCGAGCTCTTCAACGTTCCGTGGTTCACCGCTACCCAGCGCGAGGTCGAGCCGAGCAAGCTGGCCCGGGTCTCGTCGCTCGACTTCCTGCTGTCGTACGGTCTGGCACCTGTCGGGGTAGCCCTCATCGCACCGGCGATCGACGCATTCGGTAGCTCCGCCGTAGTCGGCTGCTGCGCGCTGGTCTGCTTCCTCGCCCCAGCCGCCGCCGCGCTGGTGCCCAGCACCAGAGGCTTCTCCTGCCAGGGCCCTGGCAGGGACTGGCGCGACGACGCTCGTGGGAGGAAGGGCAGGTCATGACCGGCGTCGTCCCTGCTCGCGTCGAGGCGAGGCATTGTCACGTGCCGCGAGCCGGGACTTGCAGGCGGTCGCTCGCCAGCGCCTTGCGCTAGACCGCCTGATCGATAGAAGCCGCCCGGTCGCCTTGAAGACTGCACTGCGGATGCGTGCCTTACCAGGTCAGCGCCTGAGGGCGATGGCGCCACGTGGCATGGTTCGTGGCATGAACTGCGGGCGATCGTCGTCGTCTGGTGGGGGTAATGGGGGAGCGGGTGGGGGCAGAGTCGCGGGTAGATGGTGTGGTGGACGTTGGCGGCGGTTCTCGTAATGCGTAGGTCGTGGGTTCGATTCCCACAGGCGGCTCCTGTGTGATGTCTCAGGACATCGGCATAGCCCGGACCTACGATTTGTGGGTTCGGGCTGATGTCATTTGGGGGTGGGTCCGGGCGGTCGTCCGGTGGGTTGGTAGCGCTTGGATGTGTCGAGGACGAGTTCGCGGAGGAGTTCGCCGGTGGCGGCGTCGATGATGCGGATGTCGAGGTCTTGGGCGAGTACGAGGACGCGGGTTCGGGTGTGGGTTCGGCCGATGCCGATGGAGTAGAGCGTTCCTTGGTGGCGCAGGGTGATCTTGCCGGCTTTGTCGATGCGGTCGTGGCGGAGGCGGTGGTGGGTGTCGGTGTGGCGGCTGCCGGGGGTGGCTTTGGGGCGGGCGGTGTAGGCGGTGGCCGGGGTTGCCCGGTTCGGTAGGGACCGGTGTGGCCGGTTGTTGTTGTAGGCGGTGACGAACGCGTCCAGGAGTGTCTGGAGGTCGGCGATGGTGGACGGTTGGGGGTCTTGGGCGCGCAGTCATTTCTTCATTGTTTGCTGGAATCGCTCGACCTTCCCACACGTGGTGGGGTGGTTGGGGCGGGAGTTCTTCTGCATCACGCCCAGGGCGCGGAGTTCGGTCTCGAAGGCGTTGCGGCCGCCTTTGCCACCGGGTAGCCGGGTGGTGAAGACCATGCCGTTGTCCCTCAGCGTGGACGCCGGAATCCCATACTGGGTAACGGTTTGACCGAAGGTAGCCACAACGATCTGGCCGGTGATGCGGGGGTGGACGGTCACACTGAGGGCATAGCGGGCGTGGTCGTCGAGCCAGGACAAGATCTCCACATCCGTGCTGGGTGTGCCGTCGGGGTTGGTGAGCCGGTAGTGCGTGACGTCGGACTGCCAGCACTGGTTGGGCTGCTCCGCGGCGAAGCGGATGTATGACGACTTCGGCCGTTTGGACGGGTCGGGGGTGAGGGTGCCGTGGCGGACCAGGATTCGGTTGATCGTGGCCGGCGACACGGTGATCTGGTGGTGGTGGGTCAGGCGCGCCAGCCGATGGTGTCTGCGCCGGCGTCCAGACCCTGCTCGGCGAGCTTCTTGCGTAGTTCGAGGACGAGTTGGACGGTCTCCTCGGCGGCCGAGGCGGGGCTGGTCCTTGGTGCCCGCGAGTCCGGCTCGAACGCGGCCTCGCCCGCCGCGCGGTAGCGGGCCATGAGACGACTGATCCAGCTCTGGGAGACACCGTAGGTGCGGGCGGTCTCGGACTGTGATGCGCCGGCGAGGACGGCGGTGATGACAAGACGACGTTTCGACACCGGGCAGCCTCTGCCAACCGGCCAGCGGCACCGGACCCGCCATGCCGATGACCCGAGACATTCCTATTCCGATGTCGTGAGACACCCCATTCCGATGTCCTGAGCCAGCACACCACAGGCGGCTCCCATGTTTCCCCAGGTCAGACGGCATGAACCCGCTCGGGTAACATGCGAGTTGCTGGACGCGTGGCATGAGTTCGTGCGTGGGTCACGTACGACTAAAACCTCGGTGGTTGACGCGGTTTCTGGTGCCAAACTGTTTGCGCTGGCTGGGCCGGAGACGAAGGACCGGTGTCGAAAACGCGCCGGACGATCAGATCGCTGAAGCGGCTGGAGGCGAACAGCAGGAAGCGCTCGTTGCGTTCGTAGGAGAGTCACCCGAGTCTGCTATTGCCATCCATGCGCTGCGATCCGGATTCGGACGGGCTTGGGTCACGCGTAGGTTCCGTGAGCCGCAGGCGGTGGTTGTCGAGTCGGCCCTCCTGGCCGACGAACCGCTGGGCTTCGGCGACCCGGCGGCCTTGCTTTACCTGTTGCCTCGCGTCGAGGGCTGGGGCTGCGTCGAGCTGACCTGGGAGACCGCTGAGCGAGTGGCGGACGGGTTCAGCCGCCGACGGGGCATCGCGCGACGTGTCATCGACGGTCGTTCACGTCTTGGAAGGTCTCGCATCTGTCGAGCCACACCCGCTCGTGCGGTCGCTCCATAGCTCGGATCTTCCACGCTCTACGCGGCCTCCGATGACCTTCTCCCCAGTCAAGAAGTCCTGCAACCTGCGGTGGAGCTGGGGCGGCGCGCGTCCTCGTCGCCACCGACTGTGGGGCGATTGTCCGCCAGGCGAGCTCCTGCGCCGCCGGTGATACATACGCCGACGTCGGCGTGCACGTCGCGAGCAGTCATCGCGGCCTACGGATCGCCACAGCTATGCGGCGATGGCATGCGAAGCCGTCCGCGCTGACGGTCTCAAGCCGGTCTGGGGCGCGGCCGCGGACAATCAGGCATCTATACGTTTAGCTGCCAAGCTTGGCTTTGTCGAGGTGAGCCGACTCGTGTATCTAGTTCCTTGTCGGGGCGGCATGGCCGCTTGACGAACACAGAGGCACCGACTTGTCTTACGATCGCCTATTTCTCCCGTTGCCGGGCGGTCCAGGCGGCGATTTGCGCCCGTGAGGTGAAACCTAGTTTTGTGAGGATGTTCTCGACATGGGTTTCGGCTGTTCGTTTCGAGATCACCAATGCGGACGCGATCTCTCTGTTTCCCATGCCTCGAGCGACCAGCAGGGCGACCTCTCGCTCCCGCTTGGTCAACGCCGACGCGGAAACCCGCGGCGCGGTAGAGGTATCCGGGGCCGCTTTCGGTTGCTCACCAAGCGCGTAGGCGACGGCGGCGTCGAAGGTGAATCCGCTGCCTCGTTGGAATGCGGCCTCGAAAGCGTCCGCTCCGAGGACCTCGGCGGACCGCACTCTACATCCCACGCTCCAGTCACGCAGGGCCGCGGACCCGAACAGCGGCACGCCGATCGGCTCCCACATCTTGTTGCCCATTCCTAGCAAGAGGGCGGCACGCTCGGCATCACCGCCCAGCCCGGCAAGCCAGGCCAACAGCTCGACGCAGAACGGGATGCCGAACCGGTCGTTGAGCACTCGCTTCAGTCGCAGCGATTCCCTGGCACGCATACTCGCCTGCTGGAGGTTCCCCTGTCCCAAGCAGGTGAAGGCAAGGCCCCACAGTGCTCAGGAACGGCTCCAGCGTTCGCCGTGGGCCTCGCACACCGCCGCGCACTCCTCGAAGTAGCCGACGGCGCGCGCCACGTCGCCCAGCAGCGAAGGGGCCATGCCACATTGGTACAACCCCAGGGTCGTGACGGAGTTGAGTTCACCCGACGCTCGATGCCGTGCTCGTGCGTGCTCCAACAGCGCCAGCGCGTCCGGTAGCTGGTTGCGCAACGTTCTGGCCCGCCCCATGAACTGTGTTCCATACGCCAGGTCTGTCAGGTCGCCTAGTCGCCGCGCAAGCTGACAGCACTCCTCGAGCACGGATAAGGCGTACGGAATATCGCCCTGATTGAGCGCGAGCCAGCCGACAAGCCAGAGGGCCTTGGCTCGCTCACGACTCGGCTCCGTATCGAGGGCGAGCGCCCGATCCAGCCAGTTCCGGCCGAGCCGGACGACACCGGATCCGGTCCAACACCACCCCATCGCTCCGACCATGCGCAGCCCGGTGCGGACCTCGCCCGGTTCGGTGAAGCTAAAGTCCAACGCCGCCCACAGATTGCGTCGTTCGGCCCGGAAACGGTCCAGCCACTCGGGTTGGTGAGGGCCGAACCATTCGGCCTCACCCTGCTCCATCAGCCGCAGGTAGTGATCACGGTGCCGGCGTTGCACTGCGGTCAGGTCGTCCCGCTCGACTAGCCGGTCATGGCCGTACTGGCGGATCATCTCCAACATGTAGTAGCGGGTACGAGGGCCCCCGGTCCCGCGGGTCAGAATCGACTTGTCGACCAGACTGGCCACCCCCGCGAACACATCATCCGCGGTCAACCCGTCACCGGCGCCTACCATTTCGCCGGCCTCCAGGTCGAATTCGCCAGCGAAGACCGAACACCTCGCCCACAGCGTCCGCTCCAATTTCGAACACAGCTCGTAGCTCCACTCCACTGTCGCCCGCAGCGTCTGATGTCGCGGCTGGGCAGCACGGCTTCCCCTCGTCAGCAACTGGTAACGGTCCTCCAGGCGATCTAGGATCTGTTCCACCGACAAGGACCGGACCCGTGCCGCCGCGAGCTCAATCGCCAGTGGCAGGCCGTCCAACCGCTGGCACAACCGGGCCACCACAATCTCATTGTCCGCACTGAGAGCGAATCCTGGCAGCACCGCGGCGGCCCGATCCTCGAACAACACCAACGACTCGTACTGGGAGGCACTCCCAGATTCTGATCTGTCCAGGGTCAACTCGCCCAGATCCGACTCCTCCATGGAAGGCACTGACAGGGGAGGAACGTGCCAGAGGTGCTCCTCGCTGACTCCCAACGGCTCCCGGCTCGTCGCCAACACACGCAACCCCGGCGAGGCAGCTAGTACGGCGTGGCGTTAATGATTGGACGGTTGTTCCTGGGAGGATGCTGGTATGGCTCATCCTCCTGCTGCGGCGTTGGTGTTGCATGACGGTGATCGGGACGTTCTTGGTTCGTGGGTGCGAT
>NZ_JBEFTW010000066.1:0-13648 GCF_040196095.1 Actinopolymorpha sp. B17G11 | reverse complement strand
GACGTCCGCGAGTGGATCAAGAACTGGAACGAAAACCCCAAGACCGTTCGTCTGGAAGAAGACCGCCGAGGAGATCCTCGACTCCCTCGCCCGATATATCGCACGAATTTCAGGCGGAGGACACTAGGGCGTGTCCCGTAGATCTAGGTGGTCGAAGTTCGATAGATCATTGGTGTGTTTGATCGTCATGACTTGACTGATGAGGAGTGGCAGCGGCTGGAGCCGTTGCTGCCGGAGCAGCCGCGGCAGGGTCGGCGTTGGGCGGATCACCGGATGGTGATCAATGGGGTGTTGTGGCGGACGCGCACCGGCAGTCCGTGGCGTGATGTGCCTTCCTGCTATGGGAATTGGAAGACCGTCTGTCATCGGCACCAGCGCTGGTCGGCCGATGGCACGTGGGCACGGATCCTTCACGAGTTGCGCCGTGGCTGCGCTGATGAGGACGGCCAGCAGTGGACGGTCGCGGTTGATTCGGCGATCATGCGTGCCCATCAGCACGCGGCCGGTGCTCCGAAGAGTCCACCGCCTGTGCTCACCACAGGGGGCTTTATCGAATTACAAGAATTCCGGCCCGGACGGGTGTGATCGGGAGGCGTTGGGCCGGTCCAGGGGAGGGCTGACCACCAAGGTTCACCTTGCTGCCGATGCGCAATGTCGGCCGGTGTCACGGACCACCACCGCGGGTCAACGCCACGACTCCATCGCCTTCACCGCAGTGATGGGCGGAATCTGCATCCAACCCGCCCTCGGCCGCCGCGGACGCCCGCGCACCCGCCCAGGCAGAGCCCTCGCGGACAAGGCCTACGCCAACAACAAGGTCCGCTCCCACCTACGACGCCGAGGCATCAAAGCAACCATCCCCGAACCCGCCAACCGGCGACACCGCGGCCGACCGCCCCTGTTTGATGCCGAGACATACAAACAGCGCAACGTTGTCGAGCGCTGCATCAACAAGCTCAAGGGCTATCGCGCCGTTGCCACCCGATACGACAAACGCGACTACATCTGGCGCGGCACTATCGACATCGCATCGATCAGAATCTGGCTCCGCGACCCACCAACCCAAGATCTACGGGACACGCCCTAGCCTCCCGACGCGCCAGCGGTAAGGAACGGTGCCGATCAAGGCCGTACAAGGGCTCGCAGACCTCGAAAGCGTGCTCGTACTCGGGTAGGTTGGCCGCCCCTGCGGGTGAATGTGCAGCCATGGCGCAGCGCTCGTTAGCCTCGCCAGCGAACGGTCTCGACCGAGTCCCCAGCGCCGGCGGGTCTCCGCCGGGTTCACTTCGACGAACGTGCCATCGCCGGTCCGATCAACCTCGACCCCCCACGGCCAGCGCGTCGGCAAGGTAGGCCCAGCATGCGGCAACAGCCCCGAGCCGGTCGAAGGAAACAGAAAGCGGACTTCGACCAGTCTCGACCCAACGAACTCGATCAGTCTTCCGAAACCACAGCAATTCCCATGTGCCTCATCGATGCTGTTGCGGCCCGGCCCTGGTATCCCAACGCGTGCGCGCTGATAGCCTCGACAAATTCAACCGGCCACCCAAAAGGGCAGTCAACGCCGATCCAATCCCGCCAGTTGATCGCACCCGGGGAAAGTACGGTCGGAGCATCCGGCCGTCGCCGTCGATCAGAACGACCGCGCCGGTCACGAACGACGCTGCGGGGGAGCAGTGCCCACCACTGCGTCGGCCACCTCCTCCGGTTACCCATCGAGCGCACAGGAACTGAGTCGGCGATTCGCCGCGCGCTCTGCTCGTCGTCCTGCGGCAGCCAGCCGGTGGCGATTGGCCCGGGTGTGAGCGCGTTGATGCGGATGCCCTGGCTCGCATAGTCCAGCGCGGCCGTCCGGGTAGGTCCGACCACGCCCGACTTCGCTGATACGCACCCTGCCAGTCCGGCGACAGGATTGACACCAGCCGCCGAGCCCCTGCTGACGATCGCTCCGCACCGCTCCGAAGCATGGCGGGGATCTCGTACTTCATCGCGAGGCAGACGCCCGAAGGCTGATCGTCTGAGCACGGTCGTAGTCCGTGACGTCGACATCGGCGAGCAGCGTCGGTGAATGCCCGGCGCCTGCTGCGTTGTTCACCGCGATATCGAGCCGGCCATACGCTCCGACCGCTTCCTCGACCAGGTGCTCGGTGGAAGCGTGGTCGCCGACATCGGTAGAGACGGCGTGCGCTCGGACCAAGCGGCGATGATCTTCTCCAACACCGCGGCGAGTGACTTGCTACTTCGGCCTGCGATCACGACCGCCGCGCCAGCGCCCGCCAGAGCCTGCCCTGCGGCTCGCCTGCCGGACGAGCGTGCCGATGCGATGACCCTGCCATCGCTACAGGGACAGCCGGAAGCCGGGCCAGCCGCAGCCACACCGGGCCGCCCAGGAACCGCAGCCGAACCCGTGAGCAAGTGACCGCCCGCGGGCCAGGCCGAAATCCTCAGCCAGAACGCCTCTGGCCGCGCTGATCACCTTCGGCGATGGAACGGCACCGTTTCCGCTACACCATGGTTGCGCCATACACACCAGTAGGATGAGCGCGTTCCCCAATAGCCCCGTTGAACACCGGATCCACTCATGCACATCAGCACTGATCGCCTGCACCCGGCCGTGATCAACAACCCCGTGGCGGCGGAGACCACACGGCACGCCGACAGGATCAACGATTTACGGGACAACCTTGAGCGGCTGACTTCTCTTGGATTATTGCTTGCCACTGCCGACACGCATCGCGCAGAGGACGCAGCGCTCAATCGGAGGCATCCGGCTGGGCTGTCTGCTTACTGCTCGAATATGCTCGGCTAGGCTCTGCGCCCTCTCCGCCAGCACGGCGATCCCCGCGGTCACCAGGCACAGCGCCACGACTTGGACTGTGCTGGACAACGGCCCGGTAGCTAAGGTCTGGCCCAGCCAGATGACACCGATTCCGATCGCGACCAACGGGTCGCCAACGGTCATGACCGCAAGGGCAACGGATCCGTACTGGCCGGTCTGGTAGGCGTTCTGGCTGAGCAGAAACCCCGTCGGACCGACCACGATCAGGGCGTACAACTCCCACCTTTGCCAAACATCTGCTGCGGGACTCGACGCCAGACTGCTGACCAGACCGGCCGTGACGCCGAAGAGGACCGCGGTGGCAGCGGCCAACGGAACAGCACGTGCCTCGTGCGAGACTCGGGACGACACGGCGAGGCAGGCCGCCACCACGACTGCCAGAACCAGCCCGAGCAGGAACGCATCGGATGGGTGCAGGTCGCTGCTACCGGGCCCTGGTCGCGCCGCAACCAGGAACCCGCACAACCCGGCCAGCGTGAGCACGGCCCCGAGCAACAGCCACAGGTCCGGTCGACGGTAGCCCGAGATCCACGCAATCCCCAAGTAGAAGAGCACCCCGGTCACCAGGATCGGCTGGACGAGACTCAGCGGCCCGAACCGGAGCGCCACTACTTGGAGAGCAAACCCGAGGACGCCTACCAATGCGCCGGTACGGAACGCACCGAGCCTGAGCAGGTCCAGGAGCAGTCGCGGACGTAGCGGCGGCCGCTCGGGTGCCCGGTGCGTCGCCCGGTGCTGCAGCACTCCGGCAGCTCCATACGACGCCGCTGCGCCCAGCGCCGCCGGAACCGCGATCCAGACTTCATCGCCCACGTCCCACCACTGCCGCACGGTCGGTGTTTGTGCAAATGCCACGGAAGATTGTTAGAACCTAGATTTCCAGATTGCTTCGATCTACACGGCCGGCGTCGAAGAAATGCAGGACGCGTCGATACAAATCACATCCTTGAGGCACGGACTGGTCATTTCGCCCACGGCTTAGGTCGCAGGATGCGAACTAAGTCGCTGAGTCTGCGGGCAGGTCTGTGCCGATCCGCTCCCACTCGTCGGCGAGGAGGGAGTAGAGCACAGAGTCGCGCCAGGCGCCGTTGGTGAACACGTGATCACGTATTTGTCCTTCGCGGACGAAGCCCAGCGTTTCGACGATCGCCATTGAGGCTTTGTTGTCAGGTCCTATGGCGGCGCTGATGCGGTGGAGACCAAGGGCTTCGAACGCGAACGCGACAAGCGTGCGTACGGCGTCGGTGGCGTAGCCACGCCTCCAGTGGTCCGCCGCGATCGCGTACCCCAGCTTGCCCGCCTTGACGCCTGTAGGGGCGAGCCTGGCGAACCCGACGAGGTGGTCGTCGGCTGGGAGTGCGACCGCGAGGTAGTACTCGGTGCGTGGCGTAGCGGATGACCGTTCGATGATGCCGCGGATCATGGCGTCAGTCTCCGTGCGGCTCCGGCTGTCGAACGACAGCCAGTTGGTCACTCTGTCGTCGCCTACGACCGCAACAGCGTCGTCGAGGTCATCGATCCGGAACTCTCGCAAGACCACTGTTTCGCCGACGAGTCGTACTGGGTGCATGGGACGCCTTACTGCTGGCTTAGTGCTTGCATCGGGACTCGGGTGAAGGTCTCGATCTCCTCTTGCAGGTCCCTCGCGTCGGCGTCGGCTCTGCGATCGGAGCGGCGTATCGCCTCATGGACGTGCTTGACCGAGGCGATGATGCCGTTGATCCGACGATCAGCAGGAAGTTCCAGGACAGGCGACAGGGCCTCACGAGCGCCTTCGAGCTCGCCTTGTGTGACGCGGGTAATGGCGAGATCTGTATGGGCCCCTGATGCGTCTCCAAACGCCCACTCGGGGTTGTCGTGGTCGGAGTACGCCTCGACAGCCTGCCTGGCGTATCGCTCAGCATCGGCCGCTTCACTTGGTATCTGGGCCAGACCTTCGGCCGCGTAGTAGAGCTGCCGGCTTCGTCCGAACGTGCAGATGCCGCCGAGTGCGTCAAGGTCGTCGGGGTGGACGAGGCTCCAGGCGTCCTCTGCGCGTTGGAGCGCATCATGCACCATCTGGGCATTACCAAGGGCTGCCCATGCGCGGGCTTCACTGACGGGCAGCCATATGGCCGTGGTGTTGTCGGCTCCGATGGCGATCCCGGACTGTGCGTATCGGAGCGAGTCGTGGGGGTTTCCGGCCCAGTAGGAGACGAGTGAGCGAATGCCGAAGATCCATGCTCGGAGGCCTGGGTGATCGGCGCGCTCGGCACAAAGGTTGGCGGTTCGGGCTTGGGTCAGGGCGGCGTGTGGGTTGGCGAGGTCGTGGCTCGCCTTTGCAAGGAGGCCGCTCGTGATGCCGGTCAGGAAGTAGAGCTGTCGCGCATGGTTCGGCTGCTGGTTTCCCTCGAGCAGGGTGAACAGAGTGTCCTGTGCTTCGACGAGTGGTCCGAGGATCTCTGAAAGGGGGCGCTGTGGATATGCGCGCGCGATGTGCCGGACATCGTCGTAGACCTGTTCCATGGCCTCATCGGTCAGGCCCGTTTGTACTGCGTCCAGGGCAAACCTCTTAGCACGGCTCGCGGCCATCTCTACTACCTCTCTCTGGTCACCCGTGAGCGGTCGGCCGCCCGATGGCGCAGCTGGCGAGATCTGTCCGGGCTCGTAGGGGGCGAGCAGCTCCTGGAAGGGCCTTCCGAAGACTTGCTGTATCGCGCGTCTAGTGGACGGATGACCGCGGTATGTCGTACTCACCGCTCCGGACGCAAGTCGACTTAGGTGCCGGGCTGTGATCGTTCCACCCTGAGCTTCGATCTCACTGACTAGCTCCGGGTAGGTCTGGTCCCTCGACTGAACGAGGTAATCGAGCATCGTTCGAGGCTGCCGCCTACCCGCCATCGGGTTATGCCTCCCGTCTTGTCCCTTTGACGCTCTCCCAGCTTGTGACCCTGCGGCAAGCGATGTCCGCTCAATGTCCGGCCATTGTCCTCCAGCTGTCCGACCGAAGCCCTCGAACGGTCATGTGCGCTTCAGCGACGCTCACTGCTATGACCAGTTTCGATTTGTCGGACATGATCCGCAAGGTCGCGAACCTGAGCTTCGACGGCTTCCAGCCGTGCAGCGAGATCTACGACGGCGCTGGACTCTTCCGGTGGGGCCTCCTGCCGGAGCACACGCCGCAGGTGGTCGTCGGGCCAACCCAAGGCACGGGACAGCGCGGCCAGAGTGACTGTGGATCGTCGGGCGGGTTTCGCGCCTTGGATCTGCCGGATGGTGGCGACGGAGACCCCCGAGTGCTCGGCGAGCTCGCGCTGGTTAATGCCCTGTTCGCCCATCCGCGTCGTGAGCGCCTCAGCGAGAGCGGACCAGTCGTCCAACTCCAACCCCTTCTCTGCGAGCCAATGCAGCAGGAGCAGCTTACTAGCGCCATTGACATCGCTAGAACTAGCGCTAACAATGGCGCTTGTGTTGTAACAAGGGCCCCGCAGGTGCTGCCACACCCGCGCAGGGCCCGGAGGCGAACCACGTGATCCGTTGGGAGGAGCAGATGGTTCATGACCAGGATGTCACTGCGAAGGCTCGCGCCGCAGCGTCGGGTGCCGTGCGAGGAAACGTCGATCGAGTTGTGGTACGGCCCACCGGAGCCGGACGACGGCGGGTACGTCGAACCGCCGGATCAACGCCGTTGGCGAGAACGCCGCGCGCTGCAGTACTGCGAGAGCTGCTCGGTCCGGGCGACGCTGGAGGCGGAGCTTCGCCGTCCGGCGCATCACCAGTGGGGTGTGCGCGGTGGGATGACCGAGCGGGAACGCCGAGCCCTGATCCGGGCACGACTACGCGCTCAAGCCGACCAGGCGGTGTCGTGAAGGTTCAGATGTCTGGGCTTCCCGATGACTGCCTTGCCGCAGTCGAAGTTCTGAACCAGATGACCAATGTCGTCGTCCCGCCACGGGAACGGCGTTATGCCGGCTCTCCACGGGTGTACGTCACCGCCTGGATCCAACTGGAGACCGACGACGACACGGACCCCGAAGGGTCGGTGGCCTGATGACGTACGAGGTCAGCGCCACCGACCGGTGGGTGTGGCAGCGACGTGCGCACCTGGTGCTGGGACAGATTCTCCATCTGGGCAGACCTCGCCCGGTTGGGCGTGGGCTTCCGGCGATCGCATGGACGATCGGCGACGTCGGCGCCTTGGTGATGGGCCGGGCGGATTCGACGCGGATCGATGGCGTCAGCCCGCTGGAGGCCTTCGAAGCATGGCGTGAAGCGCTGCGCCTGCAGGAGTTCCGCGACCACCACGACCAGTCGCTCGGGCAGCGTCGGCTGACCGCGTGGACGCGCCGGTTCGACGGGCTGGTCCAGGTCACGGTCGTGGCCGAGATCTGGGACGACGAGGAACCGGAGGGCCAGTCATGAAGCGCATCTGTCATGCCCATTGCCCGTCGCCAGGCGGCAACGTGTGGATGATGCTGGCTGGCGTCGTGGCCGGAATCGCTGTCGTCACAGGGATAGCTCACGTACTGATCGCGATCGGGAAGACCGCGATGACAGTGATCGCCGCGACTGTCGCCGTGCTGGTCATCACCTTCATCGTGTTCGCCGTACGCGGCGCGGTACGCAACCTGCGCGGCGAACCGGCACCCGTGACGGACCCACAGTCGGCAGCGAAACCGATGAAGCCGACTCCGATCGAACAGCCGCCGGTCGTGCCTGCCCCAACCAGTCCGATGTCCGGTCGCCCGCGGCTGCGGCTGATCCGAGGCGGGAGGGCCGCGTGATGACCACCTTCACCAACGACCACCCATCCGGCCGCACTGCGGTCGGTACGGAGGAGACCTCGATGAGCGCAGAGACGAGTTTCACAGGCCCAGACGGCCCAGACGGGTTGCCGTTCGGCCCAGACGAGCCCGCGGTGACAGCGGGTCGGGCGTCCCGGCTGGCTGATGAGCTGGCGGCGCTGGCCGAGCAGCTGATCCGGGTGATGGGCTGGCAGCAGCAGGCCCTGACCCTCGCCGCTTCCGACGTACCCGAGCAGGTGCGGGCAGGCCGGATCGCTGACGCACATCGGATCAACACCCGCGCCCAGGCGAGCCTGCGGCTGCTTCGGGACTGCCTTGGCGAGCAGCACGTCGAGTGCGATGAGCTGGCCCACCAGCTGACGATCCTCCTCGACGGGCGGTCGGGCCGTACGTCCGACGGACGGCGGCGTGGGACGGGGGTGGCCGGATGACCACCGGCGAGATGGCAACCCGGAACGCCGCGTATACCGGCGGGTCGACGGTGACCAGGCTGCCGGCCTGGCTGGCCAGCCGATCCACGCCTGATATGGGCAACTCCACCCGGCGTGGGTTGACCGACGCCGAGACGACCGCAGTGATCATGACCGGGGTCGCGACCCTGCTGCTCGGTCTGATCGGGCTGGTCAATTCGTTCCACTCGGTCGCGGCGGCAGCGGAGTCGTCGTTCGGCCGGCTGGCGTTCACGGTGCCGCTGGCGATCGACATCGGGATCCTGGTGTTCTCCGCACTGGATCTGGTGCTGGCCAAGCTCGACATGCGGATCGTCTGGCTGCGGCTCCTGCCGTGGTCGCTGGTCGCGGTGACGATCTACCTCAACGTAGAGGCCGAGTCCACGTGGTTCGGCCGGATCGCCCACGCCGTACTGCCGGGCCTGTGGGTGGTTGCTGTTGAGGTCGGCACCTACGCCGTACGTCGATGGGTCGGGCTTGGCTCACCGAGCCGGATGGACCGGATCCGATGCTCCCGCTGGCTGCTCGCCCCACTGCCCACGGCTTTGTTGTGGCGTCGGATGGTGCTGTGGGAGATCCGCTCCTACCCCGACGCCCTTGCCCGGGAACGAGACCGGCTGCTGGCCAAGACCCGGCTGCAGGACACCTACGGCTGGCTCGGCTGGCGGTGGCAGGCCTCGCGCCGCGAGCGTGCCCTGTATCGGCTCGGCGAACTCGCCCCGGACGCCACCACCGCCGTGGTGACCGCACCCGCACCCGTCACGGTCCCGGCACGGTCTGAGCCGACACGCAAGTCGACGCGGCGTACCGGGCGCAAGACCGCACGGTCCCGCCGTACGAACAAACCGGACGTCACGGAGCTGGTGCCTGCCGCCAGGACTGCGGCGGCACGGATCGCCGACCGTGGCGAGGACCTGAACCGCAAGACCCTCGCAGCCCAGCTACGCACCGACGGGCAGCAGGTCGGCAACGCCAAGCTCGGCGCCCTACTGGAACACCTACGCAGCAAGGAGGCGAACAAATGAGCACCGGCATGCGGACCAGACCGGGGACCAGCCACCGGACGGTCCGGGACCGTGCATCGGTCGGTCCCAGCCCTGGTCCCGGACTCCGGCGTGACGGTCGTGACCGTACGCCCGGACCGGCAGGGGACCGGCCACGGGAACGGTCCTGGACTACCCGTTCTGCACCAACCCGTTCTGCGTCAACCCGTTCTGCATCGATCCGGGGCGCGGCCTTCCGGCTGCCAACCTCCGGCCGCGCCCCGGCCCCTGCATCAGCTGATCGAACCGAACGACGTCGTATCCGACCGAACAGAGGAGTTCTCATCATGTCCGACTGCTCAGGCTGCGCGGCGATGGCCGCACAGGTTGCAGCGCTGCAGCAGCAGGTCGCCGCACTTGGCGCCCAGGTGGAGTTCCTCCAGCAGCAGGTCGGCGCTGCGCTGGCCGGCGTGCGTGGCGCCGTCGCACTGATCGAGAAGGAGATGGACGAGCCGTCGATGTCACGGCGGGACCTGATCCAGGCCCTTGACCAGCGACTTCGGTACCTGCTCGAGGTCGTGGAAGGCAGGCGAGTGTGATGACCCAACACACCAACGGCAACGGACACAACAACGGACACGCCACGAACGGCAGGCCGACCCCTCCGCCGTTGCGGTTCGTCACCCAACGCGGCTCGGGTGAGGAGCCGGAGATCGAGATCATGGAGCCGGCCGAACTCGCCGACGACCTCGACGACGACGTGGGCGTCAGCCTGGACACGCTGCCCGACCGTTCGCGGACCGGAGACGGTCCGGACATCGAGGCGGACCAAGCGACAGGTGACGCGGAGACGGTCGTAGTGGAGAGCCGGACCGAGGGTGAGCCTGTGGACCCGCCGGACGTGCCGGCCTCGGCGACCTGGACCGCACTGACTACCACCGACCCGCGTCGGGTGCCGATCATCCCGGCCTGGTTGAAGTCGCGGACCGACCGTCGGGCCACCTTTCGGGCGGTGCGGCGAAATGTCGGCTACTGGGTGGGGTTCCACGCGGTGCGGTCCCCGCTGTATGCGGCGAAGACGGCGTGGTACGCACCGATCGGCGCGTACCGGACCGTCTCCCGAGTGCTGCGGTGGGCATGGGCGGAACAGGGCAACTGGGAACTTCGCCAGCACGCCGCATCGACCAATGACGCCTACACCTGGCAGGCACTCAACCGCACCCGGTCCCGCGAATCCAGGGCACGGTTCTGGCTGGTCGGCCCCGCCGCCGCGGTCCTCGTCATCGCGCTGATCGCCCTCGCGGTCTCGGGTGTGGTGCCGCCGCTGGCCTGGTACGCAGCCGCGGCCGCGGTCGGGCTGTTGGCAGCCCGGGTGGGTCGTCCGGCGGACAAGCCGATCCTGGACCGGGTGTCACGTGGACGCCGGTTCACCAAGCTGACCGGCGAGATGGTCCGCAACGCCCTGGTCTCGCTCGGGTTCAGTGCGATGAAGGAGTCCGGCTCGATCGAGTTCGCGCAACAGATCCACCGGGACGGCCCCGGCTATCTGGCCAGGGTGAACCTGCCCGGGTCGCTGGAGGCGGTTAAGGTGATCGACCGCCGCGGCGGGCTGTCGGCGGCGTTCCGACTGCCGGTGGACCAGGTATGGCCGTCCGCAGGGCCAGAACACGCCGGCCAGCTCGACATCTGGGTCGGCTACCAGCCGGTGTCAAAGATGCGCCGGCCGGCCCGGTCCCTGGCCGACCCTGCGGTGGTGACCAGCGTATTCACCGGGCACGAGTTCGGCACCGACGAGCGGCAGCGTCCGGTTCAGACGAAGCTGTTCGAACGGAGCTTCCTGGTCGGCGGCCGGCCCGGATCGGGCAAGACGTACGCGGCCCGGGCGTTGGCCACCATCGCGCTGCTGGATCCGACTGCGGAGTTGAAGATCGCCGAGTTCAAGGGCACCGGCGACTTCCTCGACCTGGAAGACCTGTGCTCGACCTATGTGGTCGGCGTCGACGACGCCGCACTCGCCCAGGGTGCCGGGATTGTCACCTGGGCGCTTGCTGAGGCCGAACGCCGTGGCAAGCGGATCCTCGCGGCTAAGAAGCGCGGCGAGGCACCGAAGGGCAAGGTCACCCCGGAACTGTCCCGCAAGCCAGGTTCAGGCCTGCATCCGGTGTTCATCCTGATCGACGAGGTGCACGAACTGTTCGCGGCGTTCCCCGGCACCGCGAAGGACTGCGAACGGGCGATCAAACGCACCCGGGCGCTGAACATCATCTGGGTGTTGGCCACCCAGATCCCGGACAAGACCAGCCTGCCGCCGAACATCGTCCGCTGCGTGTCCAACCGGTGGTGCCTCGCCGTCGGGGGACAGGTCGAAAACGACATGATCCTCGGCACCGGTGCGTACAAGCGGGGCATCACCGCCACCGTGTACCGGCCCGAGATCGACGCCGGCTGGGGCGTGATGACCGGACTGGCAGCACCGGTCTCGGTCAACTCCCACTTCCCCGACGAGAAGACCACCGCCGCGATCGTCGCCCGCGCCAAGGGGCTCCGCGGCGGCCAGGTCGTCGGCGCCGACGACGACGCCTTGGCCGCGCGGGACCTGCTCGCCGACCTGGCCGAAGTCTCCGAACCCAACGGCCAGCACTGGGCACCCGCCGCAGAAGCGCTGTCGCAGCGGTGGCCAGAGTCCTACCCCAACCTCAGCCCCGACGCCCTGTCCGAACTCGCCAGGGCCAGCAAGGTCCGCAGCGTCGACGTGAAGATCGCCGGCACCACAAGGAAGGGCTACCGGCTCAACACCCTCCGACAGACCATCGCCGACCGCGCCACCACCAACGACAACAGCGGGCAGAACGGCGTCGCCGACCCCACCAGGGCCCGGTAGCCCACCGGGTAGCGGCACCGACCTAGGTAGCGGTGCCGCTACCCACCCCGCAACCTGCGAACACCTGTTCGACCTGCGCAAACACCGCCAGGTCGCAGGTAGCGGCTACCCAAAAACACGCCCGAAACCCGCCCGAGGAGACACATCCGATGACCCCCACGATCGCCGCAACCCTGCTCACGATCACCGCGGTCACCGCGTACGGCATCGCCTGCTGGGTGATCCCGTTCGGCACCTGCCGGAGCTGCAAGGGGACCGGCCACCGACCCGGCCGCTTCGCACGGTCCCGGCTCCGTCCCTGTCGCCGCTGCCGCGCATCCGGACGACGGCTGCGCTACGGCCGCCGCGCCTACAACTACCTCGCCAAGGTGCACCGCGAACGCTCCGGCGGCACCCAGCCGACTACCGAACTCGCCCGCCTCAGAGACCAGATCACGAAAGGAGGCCTGTCATGACGGCCCTGTTCCTCGCTGTTGCGGACGACGGGCGCGGCACCACCGTCCTTGTGGTCCTGGCCGTCGGCGCGGGGGCTGGCTACCTGGCCTCACTCAAGCTCCACCCGTACACCAACTGCCGCCGCTGTGGAGGCGGCGCCAAACACCACGGCGACCTCTTCGGCTACGCGTTCCGGGCCTGCCGCCGCTGCGGCGGCACCGGCCGCAAGCTCCGGCTCGGCGTACGCCTGCTCCATCCCAACAACCGCCCACCCACCGGAAGGCGCTAACCACCATGTCCACACCACGAAAGCCCCCGCTCCACGGCACCGCGTGGAGGCCGTTCGACGAAGGCTGGTACGACGCGCTACTCGCTGCAGCCGGCCTCGACAACAACGGCGACACCGGCGACGACGCCAAGGTCCACGGCAAGCCTGGCCGTCGTCTGCTTCGGCACCGGTCTGCACCTGACCGGGACTACCACACCGGCTATGCCGCGGCGCGCGCACTGATCCGCTACCTGATCCGCAACGACGCCACCGCCGACGCACTCCGGGAATGGATCGAGGCCTCCATCGCCGCGCTCGGTACCAACCGGGCCAGCGCCATGGTCGACCTGATCTCCGAGGCCGAACAGGCCACGAAGACCGCCGACGGACACGACGACGGGCACAACGGGGGTGAGCCGCCATGGTGACCACCCACTCCCGCCCACCACTGATCGCTGGTGACCTCTGGCAGCTGGTGATGGATCGGGCGGCCTGGCGGTGCCAGTGCTACAGCCAATGCGGCAAACGCCACGACCGGGAACGTCCCAGCCGCAGAAACCGCACACACCACCGCCCGGACGGAATCCGCTGTGCCCGCGAGGACGTGCCCGGCAAACCACTTCACGTCATGCCGAGTGCGCCGGTCGGCGAGATCGACGCCATGCGGCTTCCACCTGAGCAGCTGGTCGCCGTCTGCGGCGACTGCCACCACAGGCTCGCCCGCCTCCAACGACGGGCGAACGAGCACGCCACTGAAACCGAGGCGCTGTTCGAACTCGACCCGCACCAACTGCAACCACGGAAGGAACTCTGATGTCGCAGGAAACCACGATGACGGTCGTCGGGAACCTCACCGCAGATCCCGAGATCGCATACACACAGGTCTCCCGTGGGTTCGTGAATTCTGACGGGTTGTCAGGCACGAACCGAGGGGTGCACGGCCGATGATCGGGTTGGCTGACCACTTGGGTTCGGAAGCTTGTGGATCATCGCCGTGGCTTGTGCGTGC
>NZ_JBEFTW010000065.1:0-14451 GCF_040196095.1 Actinopolymorpha sp. B17G11 | reverse complement strand
CGGCCGGAACTGCTTCCGCAGCTGCGCGAACCCCTGCCCGGGCGCGCCGGCCTGCTCTCCATCGCGAGGGCGCGGACGTTTCTCGGCTACCAACCGCGGTTCTCTCTGGACGCGGCCTGCCGCGACAGCACCTGAGCGAAGCGCTACCTCGGCGGCCTCATCCGCCGATCCTCGACTCTGGACCGCGTCCATCCTCCGAGAGTGCGACCAGGCGCCTACGGGCGGTGTTGCGGTGGGCGACAGGGGCAGTGAACGACATGACCAGCCCTACGATGCTGGATGGGCGATGAGACCGTGGATGCAGGACCTGCTTGGCGAGGCGTCGGTCCGGCGCACCACCTTGGGTGGCGCCCGGTTATGCGAGTCGGTGCTTGAGCGGTTCGACAAACTGCCGGTCGATCTCGAAGGCCGTGCGAGGCAGGTGAGCGTCAACCCGACCAGCGCTGCGTAGTCCGGATCGTCAAAACCTCCAGCGCAGGGCCCACGGAACCGCGTGCCGGTCCTGTTGACTGCACCCAGCCATCCGTGCGTCAGGAGGTGTCGCCGTAAACAGCGCCGTGGTCCGGTCCGGTGGAGTAAGCGCAAGGTTGTCTTGTTCGCATCTTCGGGGGTGCGTCCCGCTGGAGCGACTCCTCCAATCGTCCGGACTCCTGGAGACATCGAACGCGAAAGCCAGGAGCGTCGATAGGTGTTACGGCGTGATGAAACCCACCTCATCTATCTGGATGAGCCCTCCAGGTGCTTGTCGTCCGTGGCAGGTAATCTGGATGCCAGTGACGGAATCGCGCAACGGCCACGTGGAGATGTCCACCGACACTCTGTTCCACTGGCAGGTTGAAACTCCTGGTTGGTTACCGTGATGGACTCCGAGCCGCTGAATACCGTGATGTCGACCGCATATCCGCCGACGGGTCCGGGGCGATCCGCCGTAGCCGTTGACCCAGGCGTGCACGGCGGTGGCACCGGACAGGTCCGCCGGACTCGCGAGGGTGGTACCCACCGACCTGCCCTCGGTGACGCTAATCAACGACATTGTGCCTGTAGTGATGCCGCCCCGGCCATTGCCCACTTCGGTTGATTGGGGAACGTACGGTCGTGACGGACTCGACGTTGGCGACGGGCTCCCAGCCTTGCACTCCGTGCTCGAAGCCATAAAGGATGTTCTACCGGTCTGTCCCCGGGCGGACCGGTGCGTCGAACGCGGACAGGTCGATGCTGTTGCCCATCGCCAACGCGCCGGCCATAGTCGGGTGAGTCCGGTCGGAAGCATAGTCGGCTCGGATCTTGTCCGGGTTCGCGGGATCGGCGAGAACTGACGCGAAGTAGATCACGCTGTCGAATACCGTCTGACTGGAGATCCAGTTATTGACCTTATTGGGCTGCAGCTCCATTTCGGCCGTCCAATAGTCACCGGTGACTCTGGGAACGATGTTGGCGATGATGGCGCGCTTGCCGGCGTCATGGATACGCTGGGCGGCCCTCGTCATCGCATAGATGACCTGGTACCCCCACCGATCGCCGCGTTGACCACCGTACGGCGCCTACCGGCCGGACGTTCGTGTACCCGTCTTGCCAGGACATCGGTCCATCGGTGTCCTTGTCGACGTCAGTGCCGGCAGCGTCTGTGATCGAGTCCCCAAGCACGGCGACGGTTCCACTGGCGTCACCGCAGGTGACGTCGACAGTCGACGCCGTCTGGCCCGGTTGGACTGGTGCACATATGCAGGTGGACCTCGTCGGTTTCAGTAGGGCTCCCACCACTCGCCCCGCTTCATGTCGCGACGGTCAGCCTGGGTCAGTAAAAGCCGCGCGACACCAGGCTGGCTTGGCGGACGTTGACAGGTGTCACAGCTCGACCTACGATCAACGGCTATTGCGATTGGAGCGCTCAAACATCCTGCCGCATTCGCCTCGGTTCCCTTCATCGCATCGAGTTCAAGGAACGGCTGCTGAACAACCGAGTCCGGCGGCCCGGCTGAGACGGTAAGTGGTCATTTCAGTCGGACGTCACCGGGATGTAGGCGCCGTGGTTCCGCACAGTTCGGCCAGACTGGGGAGTTCATATGAGCATCTATGAAAGACCAGAACAGCCATCGCCCCCGCTCCGACAGCGGAAAGATGAGATGGCGGCCGCGAAAGTGGCGAGGGGCCACATGCGCGGTCGGCGTGACGTGCTCCGGCTGGGAGCCGGGCTTGGTGGTGTGCTGGCGACGTCAGCTCTGTGGGACGGGTTGATGGAGACACCCGCGCTCGGGTCCGAGAGGGCTCCACGGGTGCAGCCAGAGATACTGGGCAACGGCAAATATCCGATCGGGTTGTGGGTGGCCCCTCCGCCGGAGGAGACGACGAACGCGCGCTACGCGGAGATCGCCGATGCCGGCTTCACGTTCGTGATCGGGATCGACGGATGCGGGGGATTCTGCCAGCCCGGTGAGACAACGACAGTTGACAATGCCCCGATGCTGAACGCCGCCGCGGCGAACGGCCTCCAGGCGCTGGTGTTCGACCGACGGATCGGCCATATCCAGAACTCTCCGCCAGAGCAATGGCGTGACATCATCTCAACGACGTTACGCGAGTACGACCAATTCCCGGCGTTCGCGGGCTTCGACATCCGCGACGAGCCCCACGCCAGTCTCTTCAGCCAGATCGGTGCCGTCAACGACGTGCTGCGTGAGCTCGATCCGAGCGTGTTGGGTTATGTGAACCTCTTCCCGACCTACGCCAACTCCGACCAGCTCGGTACGCC
Source organism: Actinopolymorpha sp. B17G11 (assembly GCF_040196095.1). NCBI lineage: Bacteria > Bacillati > Actinomycetota > Actinomycetes > Propionibacteriales > Actinopolymorphaceae > Actinopolymorpha > Actinopolymorpha sp. B17G11. The sequence goes on along the minus strand of NZ_JBEFTW010000065.1, from coordinate 11,702 downwards.
GACCTACGAGGAGCACCTGGACCGGTACGTCACGGAGGCGCATCCCGACTTCATTTCGTTCGATCACTATCCGCTTCTGGGACCAAGTCCGGCCATTCGCGGAGACTACTTCCACAACTGGGTGCTCGTCCGCCGCCAGGCCCTTCAGTCCGGCCTACCGACGTGGGTTTTCATTCTCGCGTGCAGTCACTACGGTTACCGCCTGCCTACCGAGGCGGAGCTGTTGTGGCAGATCAATGTGAGCCTGGCCTACGGCTGTAAGGGAATCCAGTACTTCACCTACTGGACTCCGCCCCTGGACGGCTTCTACGAAGCGTTGGTGACCGTCGACGGTCGCCTCACCCCGCTGTACTACGCGGCCCAGCGCGTCAACAACGATCACCTACAGCCGGTCGGCAGGCAGCTGCTGCCATTGACATCGGAGTCTGTCACACACTTCGGTGAAGCGGAGCCACCGATGAGTGTGGAAGTATTCCACGGCGACGACTGGGTCACCTCAGCATCTGGAGCCGCGGTCATCCTTGGCCGCTTCCGCGATCCGCTACGGCCCCTCCAGCGATGGCTCCTCGTCGTGAACCGTGCCTTCGACGCCGCCGCGACGACGACGCTGACACTCGATCGACGAGTCGACGCCGTATTCGAGTTCAATCCCTCGCTCGATCTCTTCACACCTGTCCACGTAGACAATCCTGCCGAAGCAGGGGAACTCTCAGTACACATCGCAGCCGGTGCCAGCAGACTCTACCGGCTCCATGACGACCAAAGTGCCGTGCGTTAGCGCCGTCGACGACAACAGCAATTGTGGGCGACGCCGAGGGACTCGTCACTTTCGTTAAGTACGGCATCCATGGCCAGGAACTCAACAGGAGGGATCGCGCATGTCGGACGACCTCATCGAGAACGACATCGTCGAGCCGGGGACGCTGCCCCGGCGAAAAGTCCTGCAGGCCGGTGCAGTTCTCACGGCCGGAGCTACGGGCTTTGTCCCTCGCCACGCGCACGCGACTGGTGCGGCACCCGCGATACGGCTCGCTCGCGAGGGACGGACGACGTATCGGATCTACCTCGGCGCCGGCGAGGACGCCGTCGTTCGCCATGCCGCGCACGAACTCGCGACATACCTGAAGTCGATCACCTCGGCGACGTTTTCGGTCATCGTGGCCGACCGGCCGCCGTCGTATCGTGATCTGCTCGTGGTCGGCCGGCACAACCCGATCGCGGGGAACGCCGACGTCGACTACGACGCGCTGTCCGACGATGGATTCGCGCTCCGAGTCGTCGGCCAGAGCGTGGTCATCGCCGGCGGTCACTCCCGGGGAACTCTATACGGCGCCTACTGGGTGCTGGACCGTCTGCTCGGTGTTCGTTGGTTCGCCCCGGACTTCACGACGGTGCCCCGCACACCGGACCTCTCCGTCCCGCGGAGCCGCCTGGACGCAGACCATGTGCCGCGGTTCCGCTTCCGCACCGTGCTGGCGGGCGACGCGAACGACGCTGCGTACAGGCAGCACAACATGCTCAACGGGCTGCGGGACCAGTACTGGACGGTGCCGCGATCCGCCGGTATCGACACCTGGTCGACCTACTGGCCAGAGGAGGTCGAGTACCCGTTCCACGAGGTGGTGACCGATCCGTCGCACTGGTATGGCGGGCAGATCACCTGCATGGATCCAGACACCCGCGAGGCGGCGACCACCGCCCTCGTGGACATCATCAAGGGCCGGATCGCCGCCGGGCAGGACACCTCCACGTCGTTCTACCAGAACGATCAGGGCTGGACTCCCGATCCCGAGAGCCAGGCGTTCGCGGACGCGCACGGCGGCGCCCTGTCCGCGCCGGTCATCGACATGGCAAACGATGTGGTCGTCCGAGTGCGGGAACAGATCCCGGACGCCCGGCTGTCGACCCAGGGCTACTGGTGGAGCTTCACTCCTCCGACGGGTCTGCGCGTGAACGACAACGTGGTCATGACGATCGCCCCGATTCACGCCGACTTCAGTCAGTCGCTGTTCAGCGAGACGAACCGCGAGATCGGTGACAGCATCCAGCGGTGGGGCGGGATCTCCCGCCACATCGTGCTGTGGAACTACCTATGCACCTTCAGGGCGTACACTCAGCCTTTCCCCGACTGGTGGGCAATGGGCAAAAGCATTCGGTCGCTGGCCGAGGTGCCGAGTGTGCAGGGCTATTTCGGTCAGAGCGCTTGGAACGCCTCCGGTGCGGAGTTCACCCAGCTGCGGGTGTGGGTGATCAGCCGGCTGCTCTGGGACCCGTCACTCGATCCCGACGCCCTGATCCGGGAGTTCCTCGCCGGGTACTACGGTGCCGCGGCGGGACCGATATACACCTACATGCAGCTCATGCGGGATGCAGTTGCGGAGACGTCCACCATGCTCGGCGCCGTCACCCCGGACGACGCCCCCTACCTCAACATCCGCACCCTGGCACGAGCGGACGAGCTGTTCGGCCAGGCTGAGTTCGCTGTCCGGGACGACGCCACCCTGCTGCGCCACGTTCACGCGATCCGGCTCGGTGTCGACCTCCTGCTCCTGTCGCGCAGCGGCTACTTTCGGCTCGCCGCGGAAAGGGACGGCATCGAATGGAACCCGGACGCCGAGGCCCGGACACGCCGGTTCGAGGCCGAACTCCTAGCCGCGGGGCTGACCCAGCTCGACGAGGGAGGCGGCGACCCGCAACAGCTGGTGCCGGTGTTCCGTGCTGTCGCGGCGGCCGCAGGCAGCCCGGCCGTGCCGCCAGACGCGGTCGAAGGGCTTCCGGACTCCGACTGGGTCGATTACCAAGAGGATGTCTTCGTGCTCTATGCCCCGGCGGTGACCGTCGCGGAGGACGGCGACGCATCGAACGGGTACACCATCCAGATGCCCGGCGACCGCGTGGACTGGGCGGTCCAGGTGCCGCTCGACATCCTGCCGGCCGACGGACGGTGGAGGCTCTATCTCGCGGTGCGGGCGGACACTGGGGATGCCGACCCGGCCGCCACTGCGCTCACCCTCGGGGTCTGGCCCCACGAGTCGACTGATCTTGACGCCGTGCTCGGACAGCACGGTGCACATGGGCTCGACTCCCCAGACGAGACCGACCCCGCCGGTGGCGGGGTCGGTCACCTGGTGGTCCTTGTGTTCGGCGATGAACCGGATCACCGTCTCCGGGGCCGGTCGAGCTCGGCCCCGAAGAAAATCGCTGCTGCCTTCAAGATCTCGTTCGCCCGCCGCAGCTCGGCGTTCTCGCGCTTGAGCCGCTTCAGCTCCTCGGCCTCTTCGGTGGTCACACCCGCCCGCTTGCCAGCGTCGACCTCAGCGCGGCGAACCCACGTCCGCACGGTCTCAGGCGCACCGACGCCGAGCTTGTCGGCCACCGCGGTGATCGCAGCCCACCGCGACCCGTACTGCGGAGCAATCTCCGCGACCATTCGCACCGCGCGATCCCGAAGCTCCTCGGGGTACCTGCTCGGTTTTGCCATGTTCCAGATCCTCCCAACGAAGGGAGTCTCCGGATACGCCGGGAGGTGTCACTCGGGCCGGCTTCGGTGTGCGTGGGGGATCCTCATACGGACAGCACAACCGATCAGCGAGCTGGTCGGGCGCCGGATATGAGACTAGGGAGCCAACCTGCATAGTTGGGATGAGCGAGTCGGAGACTGGCAAGATCGTCAATCTTGAACCAGCCCAGAGCGTCGTGTTCTTCCGGCGCTACGTTCACTGGCCGTCCGGTCCACCGAGTCACCAGGAACGCATGTGGCCGGAGATTCGTGTCGGCGAGATCCACATCGACGCGCCGCAACTCCGAGACATCGACGGCAATCTCCTCGCGACACTCCCGCCGAACCGCCTGCTCGGGAGTCTCACCCGGCTCGAGATGCCCGCCAACCAGATCCCAACAGTCCGGATACCAGCGACGCTGCGGATGCCGATGCGCCAGCAGCAGCCTTCCCTCGCTGACTAACGCGGCCAGCGCGATCTCGTCCAGCACCGTAGCCACTTCCACAGCAGCAAGGTACCCAAGATCTTGGCCATAGGTGCCCGCAAGCGGATCCTCCACCGGACAGGACCACTGCAATCGTTGGGCCGTGAGACGGAAATTCGGTGGATTTGGAGCGGCCGCGAGTGCTCTGCTCCTCGATATGTCGACACAGACCGCACAGGCGATAGCGGCCGAGATCCTGCGCGAACGGCATAGTGCGACTGGTCCGGTCACCGTACACGAGACCTGGGGAGCATCAATCGTCGTCGAGGCCAACAACCTGCTGCTCAAAGCCAACGGCGACCGCAGCACGATCGCCGAAGCCCTTGTCGCACAGCGGGTCCGGGCCGCAGGCGTACCGGCTCCGGAGATCGTCGACCACGGCACGGATCCGCGGCTGCCGGGTGGGAGCTCACACCGGAACACTTCGCGGCCAAACTGGCCACCAACTCTGCTGTGATCGCGATGAGCCCACAGGAGAGACAGGAGCACCTCACCGCCGTCCGCTCACTGCTGCAACAACACTGCGACGCAACCGGCAGACCCGCACTTTCGTTCCGGTTCGAAGCGTCCTGCACCCGCTGGACGCCGAAGCCGTCGCACACACAGATCTGAGCGTCGACGTGCGTCCAAGCAGTGCCCCGCAGGTTGGTCAGGGTGGCAACTCGCGAGCGCCCCGGGTGGGTGTCGCGACTGACCACAGGCTGTCCGGATAGGGATCCCTCAGCGGGCTGACTCCGCTCGATGTCCCGCGCCCCAGGACTTGACCTCAAGGATGGTTGAGGTCGGAGAGTTGGAGCATGACTGCAACTGACACGGTAGCCGGGCCAACGGCAGCGGACGAGCAAGCGATTCGTGAACTGGTGGAGCGGGCGGACGAGGCGCAGAGTGATACCAGCGTGCTTCCCGGGCTGCATACCTCCGAGGCGGTGATCGTGAACATCGCCGGCCGGCGGCTGTTCGGGCGGGATGCGTTCAGCGCGGCGATGAGCGCCGCGCTGGGGTCTGCGCTCAAGGACGTTCGGACGAGCGTCGAGGTTGTCGACATTCGCGGTCTGAACCCTGACGTTGCTCTCGTCAGCTGCGTCAAGACGGTCCACGACAATCGGCCAGACGCCGAGGCTGACGTCCCCGCAAGTGGAGCCCTCACGTACACCGTCGTTAAGACACCGGCGGGGTGGCAGGTGGCGCTCGCCCAGACGACTCCGATTCGGTAGCAAGAAGGATTCCTGCCGAAAGCGAGTGCGGCCTGCGGCTGGCTCGCGACGTGACAACGAGGCTTCAACCGCCGGCCGCGGTAGACACGGCACTTAACCGCGGACAACGGACGTCGCTCGGGCTCCCTCGAGGGAACCTGATCCGAACGTGCCAATGCCGCAGGTCTCGCCGCGGTAAAAGTCGATCATGTCCGCGCCGTACGTTTGGGGTTACCTGGGCGAGCACGACGCCGACCCTGCGAGTGTCCGCAAGGGATCCCTTGCGGACACCCCGCCAGAGTCGCCGTCGTCGCCCAGGTGTCGACGGCTGACGATCCGCATCAGGACGCGGCCCCGGTCGGAATGCTGCTCCTCTGATGTGTCATCGCGGTGTTCGGGCGCACCGTTCTCCTACCGGACGGCGGTGGACTGGCCCCGAACACCGCTCGTATGGAGCCGCGTCCGAAGCTCGCGCGGTTACCTCAGCCGGGTGGCCGTGATGAGGACGGTTTCGAAGTTCATCGCGAACGAGCCACCGAAGTCATCAATAGCCGCTCCGATGCCTTCGAAGAGCCGCTCTTGGACGGCTGGGTCGAGCGCGGTGTGGTCGCTGCGTGAGAGAAGCTGCTCCAGCCAGTGGTCCCTGAGGTAGGTCTGGGTCCATGGAAACCACTTCTCCGTCGGGACATCGAAGTCGGGTACCGCGGCGATCGCTTCGGGGGTCAACCCGGACCGTCGGTCTGTTGACCGGTTTGCCGCGTAACCGGTGAAGACGGTGTGCACGCGGGGCGGCAGCACGCTGGCGTACACCTCGGCGAGAGCATCAGCCAGGTCGTCAGGGTGAGATCCGGCATTCCAGATCAGGCACAGGCGCCCGCCGGGCCGCAGCACCGAAGCGGCCTTGGCTGTCGCAACGGCGCGGTCGAGCCAATGCCACGCCTGCGCCGAGACAACCCGATCGAAAGTGCGACCAGCAGGCTCCCAATCCTCGAACGGACCAACTTCTACGTCGATCCCGTGGCCGCGAGCGATCTCCGCCATCCTCGGAGCGACTTCCACGCCGAGGACCTTCGCGCCCCGCCCGGCCATCAGCCTCGAAGCGATCCCCGTGCCGCAACCAACGTCGAGAACGTGCAGGCCTTCCGGCTTCGAACCGAGCAGGTCATCGATCAGGGCGTCCGGATACGTCGGTCGGTACCGGTCGTAGCGCTCTGCTTCCTGATCGAACAACCTCGAACGATCCAACGCCCAGCGGCGGCGTTCGTCCTGCGCCGACGCGACCGGGCCCTCATCACTGTCGCCAACCACGTTGTCGTCCTTTCGAGCGAGGCGATCGCAGGACGACATCGGCCGCGCGAGTATCACCACTCTAACTCCGGACTACAACGCCGAGGACGACGCATACGGGTGTCCGGCGAGGGAGTTCCCGCGGGCCATGGGTGGTCCGCAGCACGGCGATCCGATGGCTGCGGGCAGTCAAGGAGGACGCAATGTCGGCGGTCATGATCACGCAGGTGACCGTCAACAGTCGCCACTCGTCACATGGCACACTCCTTGGTCATGGCTGTAGGCGAAGCCCGGGACGGCGGTCGAAGTCAAGAACCCTCCAGTGGCAGTGGCTCGGTTTGGTCGAGACCGCAGGACTGGCAAGATCGAAAGTCGACGGCTGCATGCCCCATCTGTCGCGATGGCGGCCCGACGAACGTGTTGGTCGAGTTCGCCGCATCGGTCGCGTGCGCTGGGCCGAGCGCTCCGTTGCCGGGCTATGTGTGCATGGTTGCCCGGCGCCACGTGGTAGAGCCGTTCGAACTGCCCGGGCTGGAGCGTCGCCAGTTCTGGGACGAAGCCATGCTCGTAGCCCGAGCACTGAACACCCTCTTCACACCCGCCAAGATCAACTACGAGATCCACGGCAACACGATGCCCCACCTCCACATGCACCTACACCCGCGGTTCGCCGGCGACCCGTACGTCGGTGGACCGATTAGCTGGCGCGCATCATTCGACCGATCTCCACAGGACCGGCAAGCGATCGCGGACGCCATAAGGCGCGAGCAAACAACGACCGTTTGAGTCGCAGCGCTGACGCTGCGATCAACCCGCTCGAAGTCCTCCCATGCCATGCCCGATAAGGGAACCATGCCATGCGTCGGCAGCCGATCCCTCAACGGACGGGCCCGTCGACGGCGACCAGTCCCTCCGCCGGCAGTCGTGGTCGAGGTGAGTGCCCTCGTTGTGTTTCCTTGTCTGGGAACCCATCTCCCTGACAAGAGGTGTCGGGGAGATGCGTTAGCTTCACCGTCACCTGTGCCTAGTGCGCTCCCTATCCTGCTGAGGACGGTCGGCAATGAGTGAGAACGCAACAGCCAAACCGGCCACGACAGAGCACCACACCCTGGTCGCGGAGATCAACAAGCGCACAGGTCTGGGTCTGGTCGTTACGGGAATGGCCGATCAGGGTGAGACCGGCGGCGCGGTCTTCGTCCGCTGGCCGGATGGACACGATGGGGTCGTCACCCGCTCGTATGACGCCGGCCTGCACACGATGCGTCGTACAGCCGAGGTGTTGTCGATGCTTCGCGGCCAAGGACTGCCCGTACCTCGCCACGAGCTGGTCGTCCAGCTTGACAACGGGGTCGTCGGCGTCGTCCAAGAACGCCTGCCTGGCACGCCACCACACCGCACCGACGCCGACATGATCAATGCGGTTCTAGCGATGAACGAGCGGTTCGCCGGCCTGCTCACCAGCCGCCCCGACGTACCCGTGCCACCATTGCATCTGCGGCACAGCGGCCCAGAGTTTCCCAGGCACGAGACCCTGGCGGGCTACAACGACCGCAGCCGGCGGCTACTCAAGATCATCCGCGAGGTTGGCGCCGCGCCCGTGCACGAGATGACCGGTGACGACCTTGTCCACACCGACTACACCATCCCCAACGTGCTCATCGACGACTCCGGAAAGATCACCGGCGTTGTCGACTGGAACTTCGGCGTCGCAAGGGGCGACCGACACTTCGGCCTCATCAAGCTGCGCTTCGACCTCGCCTGGGCACGCCTCGATCCCACCGGCGGACACAACGGCGTTCAACAAGAAGCGATCGACCACCTCGACAACTACCTCGACGCAACGCTCGAACCTGACCTGCTCCGGATGTACTGGGCACACTGGACCCTGACCATGCTGCACTGGACCATCCGCGCCGGCGAACCCGACGTCATCGACTTACACCTACGGCTAGGCGAGAGCCGCCTGAGCTAAGCCTCGCGGCGACAATCACATCGACGTAGGGCTGACGTCACCACCGAACGCGTTGATGCTCAAGAGCACCGACTCCGGCCACACAGCTGGAGGAGACTCCACCCATGTCGCCGTCCGCGAGCCGGAACCCTGGCCGGGCGTACGGAAGCGGATCCCCTATCGGGCACCAGCAAACTCGGCCAATCTGATCACTGAGTGCGCGGAGCGGGGTTCAGACGTTCGCCGAGGACATCGGGGACCTCGAGACTGATAGAGCTCAGGATTCGGGGATCTGTCGACGCGAGAGGTCCGTCCGGGACGCGGCGGTCTGGGTCAGTCGACGTCGCCAATCCAGCGACCTCGTATCGTGCTGGCCGGGCACAGGTTGCCCTGGTGCTGCGACTGCGCGGCACCGACCATCGTCACGGTCACCTGGTACAGCGACGTATTCGACAGTGGCGAATACGACGCCAGTGCTGATGGCTCCGGCCGTCGTTGACCACTGGGTGGTCCCAGCCAAACGCAATTGGCAGATGTCGCGCGACCGGTTAGAGTCCCGCGGACGGAGGAGCTCAGGTTTTGCTGGGTCTGCTCCTTGACTGGTTCGATGGAGAGGCTGCATGTCGGATGGCATCTGGGGTCGGGTGTATTACGACCCGCCCGGCCGTCGGGGCACGCGCTGACACGGTAGGTACGGACGTGTCGTCGCGTGCTGCGCGGGTATGCAGCAATGCGATGCTGCCGGGAGCTTCCTGATCGCAGAGAAGGTTCCGGTGGCCCATTGGCGGGCATGGCAGTTGGTGAGAGCACTGCCAGCACCGCCGAGACATCCTTGATCCTGCCGTGTCGCAGAAGGTCATTTGCCAGCTTCGACACCGGTCGCAGACAGCGGCCCCGAAAGGGGTGCTCTTCGCATGCAGGTCCCAGACCGCAATCTCCACGAGTTGCGTGAGCAGGGCTTCACGATCGTTCCCGGATTCCTAACCCCCGACGAGCTGAACGCGGCGCAGGAGGCGCTGTGGCTGCACTACCCCCGACCCGAGGAGTACTTCGCCGATCCGTCAGCCCACCAGGAGTACACGGACGGTCAGTTCGCCGGGGTTCGCACACCGCCGTGGCAGTCCTGGGATCTGAACCGGCTCGCGTTCCACCCAGACCTGGTGGACCTGGCAGAACGGTTCCTCGGATCGCCTGACCTTCATCTCTACGCCGCATCGCTGTGGGCGAAGTATTCGGGCGCGGTCGACTACGAACAGCCGCACCATCGCGACTTCGTCAACCACTCACTCGTGGTCCCGAAACGCAGCGATCCGGGACGCCAAATGGAGTCCTTCATCTTGCTGTCGGACGTCGACGAGCTAGACGGCCCTACCAAGGTCGTACCGCTCCAGGCCACGGCGACACGCCCGTACTGGCCCCAGGGACAATCTCCCGGCTTCGAGAATTTCGCCGCGGGGACCGGCATCGAGCCCGGCGTCTTCGCCGACATCGAGGTGAGTGTGACCGGACCGGCCGGCACCCTGTTCACCTACCGCACCGACGTTCTCCACCGCGGTTCGCAAATGACGGGTGAACGACGAGCTCGCTTTGCGCTGCTCGTGGACTACGAGGTCTGGGGCCCACGGTGGACCGGACGGACGGGTTGGGCCGACCAGTCGCTCAGTCCGCACTGGACGGAGCTGATCGAACGGGCCACGCCCCGTGAGCGCGAACTGTTCGGATTCCCTTCGGTCGGCGACCCCTACTGGGACGACCAGACGCTCGCAGACGTGCAATGCCGCTACCCGAGCATGGACATGGCGCCGTACGCGGACCAGGTGTCCCGATGAACGTGGAACCCCGCAACTTCGATCGCGACGCGCTCGTGTCGACACTTCGCGCCTGGGAGCTTTCGGTCACCTCGCTCAGCTATCTGCCGGTCGGCGCTGGAGCGCATCACTACTTGGCTGTCGATTCGGGCGGGCAACGTTGGTTCGTCACGGTCGACGGGCTCTTCGGCAAGTTGTTCGCGATGTTGGGCCCGACCTTCTCGCCCTGGACCGATGTCGACCTCGAGGCGGCGTTCAAGGCGCTCGAGCGTGCGTTCCGCACCGCCGTTGCCCTGCGCGATGGCGGACTCGAGTTCGTCCACGCACCGATCACCACTCCGGACGGCGACGTGCTGAGACGCCTCGACGACAACTACGCGGTCTCGGTCTTCCCATTCATCGACCGAATCTCAGACTTGCACGGTCCTGATGCCCGCCGGCGGCTGCTCGAAACGCTGGGCAGGCTCCACGCCGCAGCGGACACAGTTCCGACCGGGATCCCGCAACGCGACACACTCACCATGCCGCTCAAACACCGCCTTCTCAACGCGCTCCACGACCTGCGGTCACCGTGGACGTCCGGTCCTTACGGAGAACCGGCGCGAGTTGTATTCCGCGAGAAAGCGCCGATGATTCTGGACATGTTCGAGCGGTGCGACGAACTGGCGGACGCTGTTCGCGCCGCCGACAACCCATGGGTCGTCACCCATGGACAGATGCACCCAGGCAACATCGTCCACACCGAAGATGACAACCTGCTTCTCGTTGACTGGGACACGGTGGTCGTCGCTCCACGCGAACGAGACATGGTGTGGGGTGAGGAGGTCCAACTGAAGACTGATGAGGACTGGATCGCATACACCTCGGCAGCATCGTCCCCAGACATCGATCTGACCGCTGTCGACCTGTACCGGCACATCGGGGCCCTTTGGGAACTCTGCAACTACAGCGAGATGTTCCGGTCTCCGCACATTGACGACGCCGACATCCGCCGCGAGTGGGCGGACTTCGAATCGAGATGGGCGACAACAGATTCGTAGCAGCCTCGACTCCGATGTTGAGGGCTCTCGCCGCGCGGTCTGTAGCCGCTGCCGACCGCCACAAAGAGACGGACGAGCTCGTCGTCGAGCGCCGGCCCATCAGCCGTGGCACCGCGACCACGCGGCGGGGACCCCCTTTCGGTCGGTCAGCCCGAGACGACGCCGCGCCGACGCGAGCAGCTTCTTCACTGCACCCACCAAGACGCAGAGTCGTGACGCGATCGTCGGAGGATCTCGTCGCGACGAGCCTCACCACGTCGCGCTCCTTGGGGCGAGTCTGCAGGAGAAACCTCCCACGTACGGATGGGGATCGGCGGATTCTGGCGGTGGTCGCAACACGGCTGCTTGTTGGGGCGAGCGTAGCGAACGGAAACGGAACGGCCGGGTCGCAGTGGCGTCAAGGAGAAGGCCGTGGCCGCCCGATCGGGGATGATGAGGG
>NZ_JBEFTW010000064.1:0-16028 GCF_040196095.1 Actinopolymorpha sp. B17G11 | reverse complement strand
TCGACCCGCGACCGTCCAACCCGCGCCTGCTGAGCCACTGCCCCGTCCCCTGGGCCGGTCGAACCGAAGACAAGACCGATGACAGCGTGTGGGCGGTGACGTGCTTTGTCACCCGGGCCGGCTTCCGACGCCGCGGCATCAGCCGGGCACTGGCCCGCGCCGCCGTCGACTTCGCCCGACAACGCGGCGCCCGCGCCCTGGAGGGCTATCCCCACAGCACCGAGGTCGGACACGTCGGTACCCCCGCCGTCTTCACCGCAGCCGGCTTCGTCGAGGTGAGCAGACCCACCACCAGGCGCATCCTCATGCGCATCGATTTCTAGGGGGTGTCTGATGGATCTCGATCAGTGAGCGGCGTATCCGCGCCCGGCTGGCAAGGCCGAGGAGGAAGGCGCACTGGTCTTGTGCGCCGATCGACGAGAACGCAGCCAGGCGGGATGCGGGACGCCGCGAGCCGATCGTGATGCATCAGACACCCCCTAGCAGCGCTCACATCGGCCAGGGCTGCCCAGGCACGGCCTCGGGACAGCTGAACTGACGGTCGAACACCGAACCAGACCCGATTCGACGACCCATCATGACCCGGCCGTGTTCCATGACGTGGATGCGGCACAGGATTCCGACACACGTTTGGAGAGTGGAGTGATGAGCACCCTGGACGAGCAGGGCCGGCCGGAGCCTCCTCTGGCCTCTGACGAGATCGAGACCCTCGTAGGGTTCCTGGAGTACCAGCGCGCGACGTTCGCGTGGAAGTGCGCCGGCCTGGACGAGGCCGGTCTGAAGGCGACCGTGGGCGTCTCGACGATGACGTTGGGCGGGATGCTCAAGCACCTGGCCTACGTCGAGGACCACTGGTTCTCTCACCGCATCTGGGGGAACGAGCGTCAGGCCGTGTGGAACGCCGTCGACTGGGACGCCGACCCCGACTGGGAGTGGCACACAGCTGCCCAGGACTCCCCTGAGCAGGTGCACGCCCTCTGGCAGGACGCGGTGTCCCGCTCCCGCGATCTGCTCACCGAAGCCCTGGCCGACGGCGGACTAGACCGGCGGGCACAACGCCCCAATTGGGACGGTCGCACAGCCAGCGTGCGGTGGATCGTGATGCACATGATCGAGGAGTACGCCCGGCACAACGGACACGCCGACCTCATCCGAGAGTCGGTGGACGGCCTCATCGGAGAGTGACCGGACAGGCCGAAGACCCACGCGGCCGGCCGCCTACACCGAGCCCGGGTGCGGCGTCGCTTACCCCGGCAGGTCCACAGGCCGGACACCTCGCTTCTCCCGCGCCCTTATGTCCTGTCCGCGCCTGCGCGCACCGCACGGGGAGCCGATCCCAGCAACCGGCGGCACGCCTTGTTGAACGCCTGCAGGTCACCAATTCCCACCGACGCCGCCACGGTCGGGATCGGCAGGGTCGACTCCCGCAACAGGTGCCTGGCGCGTTCGATCCGACGCCGCCGGATGTAGCCCACCACCGTGTCGCCCGTCTCCGCCCGGAACAGTCGGGTCAGGTGGTTGTGCGACACTCCGGCGGCCCGTGCGACTGCCGGCACGGTGAGCTCGCCGGCGAGATGGGACTCGATGTAGGCGATGGCGGTGCCCACCGCTACGTGCGTACGTCCCGTCTCCGCCAGCATTCCCAGCTGGGCCACGCGCCACAACGCGGCCCACACCTCGGCCGCCGCTCGCGCGGGAGTACGCGGCCAGGCGGCGATGGCCTGCAGCAGCAGAGTGGACAGCATCGGCATCTCGGCACCGCTGTCCTGCACCACCGGCACCTGCTGCACCACCGGCACCACTGGCGCCACCGGCACCACTGGCGCCACCGGCACCTCCTGCCCTACCGGCACCACTGGCGCCGCCGACGACGCCGGGCCCTCCCGCGCCTCCCCAGGCTGCCGCGACGCCGGGTCATGCACGGTCGGGATGTCGTCCCGCGCCGCCGCCACCTCCGATCCCCTGCCGTTGGCGGGCGGCAGGCGAAGGTGGGCGTACAGGTGCTCGGACCGGCCGCGGTAGCGGTACTGCACCAGGGCACCCGGCGGCACGAGGCTCACATAGCCCGGACGGATGGTGTGCACAACCGTGTCGACGGTGAGCTCCGCCGTGTAGCGGTAGAGGTGCAACTGCCACATGTCCGGGAGCCGGAACACGTCGCGCGGCCGGGCCGTCCCGTGCAGCCCGACGCCGAGGCTGACCACTTCAGGTGGCTCGTCGAGTCGCACCGGGACCAGCTGGCGCTGACCGGAGCCGGACGATGCATGCATGCTCATGGTGAATATCTACCACTACTGGTGAACGAGACCCACGCATTTGTTGCCCTACCCGACCTACCGTTGATGGGTGGCGACCAGCAGGCCTGCGTACGCCACGAGCCCGATCCCCGGCACCCCTGGAGAGGACATGGCCATCCACCCCGCCCGCGAGGACCTTCTGACCTCGGTCCAGATGGCGCACTTCGTCTCACACGGCTCGCTGATCATGGAGAGAGTCGTCCCCGCGGAGATGAACGCCGAAGCGGTCGACGTCTTCACCGCCGGCGTCCCGCACAAGCCCTACGGCACGTCGATCCCGGAGACCTACCCGGAGGGTTCGTTCGTCCGGCGGCTGGTCGAACTGCCGAAGGTCGCCGGGGCCATCCACAGTCTCGTCGGCCCGGGTCCGACGATCGACCACCACGCCGTGCACGTGCGGTCACCTCGCCAGGGACAGGCTCAGCCCCTGCACGGTGACGCCATCATCGACGTACGCGTCGACGCGTTCGACGTCCAGCTCATGTACTACCCACAGGACGTGACGCTCGACATGGGCGGCACGCTGAGCGTGCCCGGCAGTCACCTGCGCCGGACCAACGAGTCCGACACCGGGCGCTACCAGAACCTCCGCGGCCAGACGCGGCTCGTGTGCCCCGCCGGCACGGTGGTCTTCGTCCACCACGGCATCTGGCACGGCGGGCGCCGCAATGACAGCGACATCAAGCGCTACATGTTCAAGATCCGCTTCAACCCCACCGTGCGCCAGCACCGGCTGTGGAACACCGACGACCTGCACGACCCCGCGGTCGGTGAGAAGCTGCGGACCCGCTTCCCGTGGTATGAGCACGCCACCGGCCGGCTGGAGATCTACAACCGGGTGCTGATGTGGCGCGCGCTGACCGGCGACGAGACCTTCGACATCGACTACTGGGCGACCCGGGTCTCCAACTACCCGAAGCGCGTCGTGACCGTCGGCGTCTGACACCCGCGCCACGGCCGTCCGATCCCGAGCCTGTTCCCCCTCTGGTGCCGTACGACCTCTCGCAGGTGTACGTACGAACGAATGGAGCCTGCATGAACGCCGCCACCGCGCCGACCACGGTCGCGCAACCGACCCTGCGGCAACAGGTGCTCGTCCTCTACCTCGCCACGTCCGCCCTCGACAGCTCCGTCATCGGCTGGTCGGTCTACGACGGGACCGGCCGGACGGCGCCGACCACAGGGGACGCGGACGAACCGGCCTACGACACCGGCGTCGCCGCCCTGCAGGACGGCTGGCGGCTCATCCAGGCCGCCCAGCTGATCCCGCCGTATCCGGGTCACGAGTACGACGTGTCGTTCCTCAAGCACGAGTTCTGGTTCGAAAAGCTCGTCGACGTGAGCGACTGAGCGCAGGACCGGTCCAGTGGCCCGGCGGCTCGGTGGCCCGGGCGGATCAGACCGGGTCGACCGCGCGAGGCTGGAGCGCAGCGGGCGACGGCCCGGCGATGCCGGTGAACCGCGTCGCCAGGGGGCAGATCACGGCAAGCACGATCACGTACGCCGTGGCGAGCGAGGTGAGGAGGCCGGCCATGCCGGTCAAGCCGATGATCACGAGGGAGAACTCGCCCCGGGTGATGAGCACCGTACCGGCGCGGAGCCGACCACGTGGACCGGCTCCGTCGCGCGCCGCGGCGTACCAGCCCGCCACCACCTTGGTCCCTGCGGTCACCAGGGCAAGGAGTAAGGCCGCGGGCAGGACTGGTAGCAGGTCACGCGGGTCGACGGTGAACCCGATCGCGAGGAAGAAGACGGCGGCGAACAGGTCCCGCAGCGGAGTGATGACCTGACGAGCCCGCTCGGCCACCTCGCCGGTCAGGACGAGCCCGACGAGGAACGCGCCGACGGCCGCGGAGGCGTTGGCGAACTCGAAGAGTCCGGCGACCAACAACGTCAGGCCGAAGACGCGGAGCAGCAACTGTTCGGTGTCGGCGCCCGCGAGCATCCGGTCGACCGACGTCCCCAGCCGGTGGGACGCGGTGAACGCCAGGAGAAGCGCCCCCGATGCGGCGGCGACGCCGAACACCGCCTGTCGCCAGGTGCCGCCCGCCGCGAGGATCGTCATCAACGGCAGGTAGAGCGCCATCGCGACGTCCTCCAGGACGAGGACGGCCAACACCGATGGCGTTTCCCGGTTGCCCATGCGGCGGAGGTCGTTGAGAAGCCGGGCGACGATGCCGGACGACGACACCCAGGTGACTCCCGCCAGCGCCAGGCTCCCGGTCCACCCGAGGCCAAGGAGCCATCCCGCGACCGCACCTGGCGTGGCATTGAGCAGGAAGTCCACCCCAGCAGACGGTAGGTGCCGCCGCATGCTGTCGTTGAACTCCGAGTAGGAGAACTGCAGGCCAAGGGCCAGAAGAAGCAGGACCACGCCGATGGACGCGCCCACCTCCACGAACTCCCCCGCCGCCGGAGTCGGCACCACGCCGCCGTCCCCGATCGCGAGCCCGGCAAGCAGGTAGAGAGGCACGGGAGACAGCGCGAGCCGGCGGGCAAGCACCGCCAGAAGGCTGAGAACGAGCAGGACCATACCCAGCTCGACCAGCAGGCCGGTGGACGAGTGCACGGGTACCCCGCTCAGCTACGGACGAGTCGTTCGACAGCCGAGATCCCGTCGTGCGTACCGATCACCACGAGGACGTCGCCTGCTCGGAGCAGCTCGCCGGGTCCGGGAGAGGCGATCACCTGGGCATCACGGACGATGGCGACGATCGAGGCACCCGTCAGAGTCCGCGCCCGCGTGTCGCCGAGCGGCCGCTCGTCGAAGCGCGAGCCCCGGCCGATCTCGATCTGGCCGGCGCCGAGTCCGGGTACCTCCCTGGTGAGATCGGCGAATCGCTCGGCAACCCGGGGGGCACCGAGGATCTCGGCGACGGTTTCCGCCTCGTCGGCGGTCAGGCTGAGAACGGGACGGGCCACATCGGGATCAGCTGCGGCGTAGGTGACCAGGTCGACGTCGCCAGTCCGCCGGGCGATGATCCCGACGCGTTCACCTTCTTCGGTGTTGAACTCGTAGCGGATTCCCACACCTGGCAGCAGGACCTCGGTGACCTCCATGCCCTCATCATGGGACACGAACCGCCTGCGATGCGATCAGCGCGACGCGGCCCTCTCCCGTGTCTCGGCAGACGTCGAGCGAGTCAGGAGTGCGGCCCCGATCACCCCGCCGGCCAGCGAGCCGGCGAAGATGCCGATCTTGGCTTGCTCCACGCTGGCCGGATCGTGGTAGGCCAGGCCGGCGATGAACAGCGACACGGTGAATCCGATTCCCGCCAGCGCCGCGATCCCCCACACGTTGCCGAGGCTCAAGCCGCACGGAAGGGAGCCGACCCGCGCGCGGACGGCCACGGACGCCGCGATCCCGATTCCCAAGGTCTTGCCGAGAAGCAGGCCCGCTGCCACTCCCCACGCGATCCGAGAGCCGGCCGCCTCGGGCAAGGCGGTCCCCCGCAGGTCGACACCGGCGTTCGCGAGGGCGAAGGCCGGTACGACGACGAACGCCGTGACCGGGTGGAGTCGGCTCTCGAGCTCGCCGAGGACGTCGCGTCCCCTGAAGGGTCGAGCGGGGGTGAGCAGGGCGAGAGCGACACCTGCGATGGTCGCGTGGACTCCGGACTCGTGGGTTGCGTACCAGACCCCGAGCGCTGTCACGACGTAGGGCCAGATCGTACGGACTCCCCCGGCACGCAGGGCCAGCACGAGGACGAGCCCGGCTCCGGCCGCCGCGAGCCAGCCAGGTGCCAGGTGGGACGAGTAGAACACCGCGATCACGGCGATCGCGAGGATGTCGTCGACGATCGCGATACTGAGCAGGAGCAGCTTGGCACCGGAAGGAACGCGGTCGCCGAGCGCTGCCAGGACGCCGACCGCGAACGCGATGTCCGTGGCGATCGGAATCCCCCACCCGGCTCCTCGCTCACCACCTCCCGAGATCACCAGGAACGTGAGAGCCGGCAGGACGACGCCTCCGACCGCGGCGATCGCGGGAAGTGCCGCCGTCCGCCGGTCGCGCAGCTCCCCCCTCACCAGCTCCCGCTTGATCTCCAGCCCGACGACGAAGAAGAACAAGGTCATCAAGCCGTCGTTGATCCAGTGCCTGAGGTCTTCGGTGATCGCGAGTGGGCCCGGGCCGATGCTGAGTTTCGTCGTCCAGAGGCCCTCGTAGGCCGACGATGCCGGACTGTTCGCCACGGCGAGCGCCACCATGACGGCACCGAGGAGGAGGTAACCCCCGGTCGTCTCCTCCTTCAGGAAACGGACAACCGGTCCGAGAACCGTGCTCCGGGTGTCGTCTGCCTTACGAAGGCCCATCGCCGCCCTGCCCTTGTCGTGACTGGTCCCGAGCGCCGTGGACTGGCCGCATGAATCCGTCGCCGACCCCCGGAGCAGCTGTCCAGCCGGCGGCGGTCCGGGACGCACGAAGCGCCGGCAACCTCCGGTGACCGGATGCCGTGCCATCGTCGGCTGGCCTGAGGTTCGTGGACCAGATCGCGAGCCGCCAGGCTTCGCCGCGCGGGGTTGCCGTAGTCCGGCAACAAGGCGGGGCCTACTGCGGTGCGGAGTGCCATTGCCGCGCCAGGACAAACGAAGCGACCATGCAGCGGGAGGCACCGTTGAGGTCCGAGGGCCGCGGTGCACTTTGCCGGACCCATCGATGTGGGAGGGCCGAAACATGCGCGCTGTCGAGATCGTCGAGGAGAGTCTCCCGGTTGCCGCGCACGAAGATGACGCCGTACACGTACTGAGACTCGTGGCCAGCCAGCGGCTGCCAGGCCTGATCGTCACCCGCGGTACGGCCCGGCCGCCGCTCGTGGTGTCGACGGTGGACATCCTGCGATCGCTCGTCCCCGCGTACGTCCAGGAGAGTCCCTGCCTGGCCCACGTCTACGACGAGGAGCATGCCGATCGGATCGCCGATGACCTTGCCGGGCGGCGGATCGGCGACATCGTGCCGCCATCCCCGGCGCAGCTGGCTGTCGTGGATGGGCAGGCCACGCTCATCGAGCTGGCGTCGGTGATGATTCAGCTGCGCTGCCCGCTCGTCGGCGTTCGCGACGGGCAGCACCTGCGCGGTGTCATCACGGCGAGTCAGGTGCTCGAGTGCCTGCTGTCGCCGTCCCTACCGCGTCAAGCGCGTCCCCGGACGTCGCGCGGATAGTCGGATACGAGGGCGCCACAGGGAGGGGCGCCTACGCTCGCTCGCGGGGGGTCTCGACCTCGGGCCAGTCGAGCAGTTGCGCACCCAGGACCGCCACCTCCAACGCAAACCGCTGCATCGAATCATCCGGGGAGTATCCGGTCAGCGCCTTGATCCGGTCGAGGCGATAGGTGACCGTCCGGGTACCGATCTGCAGGCGGCGCGCCGCAACGGTCGCCACGCTTCCGGCCGAGAAGTAGGCCGACAGCGTGTCGAGCAGCGGTCTTGCGCCACCACGTGCCTCCGCCAGAGGACCCAGCACCGCGGTGACCAGCTCGGCGAGTGCCGCACGATCACGGAAGAGGACCTGGAACACGAGCAGATCGGCCGCCCGAAGAACACGTGCCTCGAGCTTGAGCTGCCGAGCGAACTCGAGAGCGCTACGCGCCTGTTCGAACGACCGCACGACGCCGCCCGGGCCGGAATGCGCCCGCCCGATCGCCACGCGCCACCCGGTGTCGTTCCCGATCGCCTTCTCCACCTCACTGGCGAACTGGTCGGGTACGTCGGTCAGGTCATCTGCGGTGAGGCAGAGCAGCAGCCCCTCCTTCGTGGTCACGAGAAGGTCCCGCGAGCCGAACCGCGACAGAAGAGCCCGCTCGACTCTGCGGGCCACCGGATCGCCCTCGGCAAAGGGCTGCTCAGCCTCCGCGGCCGCAACGACATGCGCACCCGCGAGCCGGAGTCCGAACTGCTGGGCGCGCTCGGCCAGCATGCCCAGGTCACGATGTCCGTTCAGCAGATCGTCGATGAACTCACGGCGCTGCGCCTCCTCCTGCCGGATGGCCCGACGCTGGGCACCTTCGTAACCCTCGGCTATCGCGCTGACGGACGCGTCGGCCGCGCGGAAGAGCTTCTCCCCGAGGCTCCGAAGCTCGGTGATGCCTCGGGCCCGACGTACCCCTGGCAGCAGTGGCCAGGCCAGCCACGTCGCACTGAGGTAGAGATCGATGACCACCCGCAGAGGCACGCCTCGCTCCGCGGCCCGGACACCGACAGCCCGCCTGGTTTCGAGCTCCTCCCGACGGAGCCGGCGACCTGTGGCGCTCATTTCTGACAGCACGAGCAGGTAGTCACCGAGCAGGTCGGCCGGTGCGCCCTTTGCGTCCTGGCTCGCCAGGGCCGGGACTCCGGCAAGATCGACCGTCCGGAGGCGACCGGGACCGCCACTGCCCCCCGGAAGCGCCCGCGCGCTGCCCGCTGCACGTCCTCGCACCCCTCGAGCATCACCTGGTTTGCGTCGGTACGGCAAACATGCCGCGGCCGAGGGCCCCGGTGGGCAGCACTGGTTGCCGGTGACAGGCAAGCAGCGGCCGGGTTGATTGCCAGGACCGCGAACGCAGGCGCCACATCTTGCGAACAGCACGACGAACCAGACCTTCCGCCCAGTCCGCCGGCTGGCGCCATCCTCGACCGCAGACTCGGCGCGTCGGACGGACGATCTCCCGCGGCGACCTCACGAATCGCCCTGGGCCGTGCGTTGACAGGGTGAGAACCGCCTACAGGAGGGGATCACCCGATGATCACCACCGCGCCAGAACCCGACGCCGACCTGCGCGCCGCCCTCGAGCGGGCGACCGACGCCGATCCGCTCGGCGAGGCGTACGACCGGCTCCGCGACCACCTGACCGACCAGGCCCAGCGGGCCGGAATCCTCGATGTCGCGTACCGCACGGTCGACACCCCCGTCGGCGAGCTGCTCGTCGCGGCGACCGAACGTGGGCTGGTCCGCGTGGCGTACCCGATCGAGGGTCACGAGAAGGTCCTCGACGCCCTCGCCGGCGAGGTCAGCCCGCGCATCCTCCGCACCCCTGCCCGACTCGATCCGGCGGCCAGGCAGATCGACGAGTACTTCACCGGCCGCCGACGAGCCTTCGACCTGCCCCTGGACATGCGGCTCGCTCGCGGCTTCCGCCGGCTCGTGCTCGATCATCTCCGCGAGATCGGCTACGGCACGACCGCGAGCTACGGCACCGTCGCCGCGGCTGCAGGCAGCCCGGCAGCGGTGCGCGCGGTCGGTACCGCGTGCGCGCGCAACCCGCTCCCCGTCGTCGTGCCCTGCCACCGCGTGGTCCTCGCCAACGGTTCGATCGGGAGGTATGTCGGGGGCGTCACCGCCAAGAGGACCCTGCTGGAGATGGAGGCCGCATCGTGACCTCCGCCGCCACCGACATCGCACCGGCCGCCCGCCGGAAACTGGAACCCGACCGCGTCCGCGGCCATCGACCTGACCGTGATCAGGTCGATGGGCGCGCCCGCGGGCCGCTCAGCCTCCCTGGCGGGCGCCGACCGGCTCGGGGTCAGGAAGGGGTTCGCCAGTCTCCAGCAGCGACTTGAGACTGGACAACAGGTGCGGCCAGCCTTGGCTGACAGTTTCCAGGACGACGCTGTCGGGCTCGAAGCCGTCGTGGACGACGGTCAGCTTGACCAACGGTCCGGCAGGTTCGATGTCGAAGGTCACCTTGGACCGGCGTTCCTTCACCGCCCTGTCGAGGAAGTCCGCGCTCACCCAATCCTTCGCACCGGCGTACCACTCGGGTGTGAAGGTGTGCCAGGTGTAGGAAAGTCGGCGGCAGGGCTCGGACTCGAGGATGACCTGGCCGGGGTCGGCGGTGGTGATGCCG
This sequence comes from Actinopolymorpha sp. B17G11, assembly GCF_040196095.1. NCBI lineage: Bacteria > Bacillati > Actinomycetota > Actinomycetes > Propionibacteriales > Actinopolymorphaceae > Actinopolymorpha > Actinopolymorpha sp. B17G11. The sequence continues at coordinate 5,907 of NZ_JBEFTW010000064.1, read as the reverse complement.
TGCTCGTTCCAGGTCATCGACGATCCCACCTTCCAGTCCGTATCGAACGTGGTCCCCCAGTACCGCGCGGTGAACGCGGGATCGGTCAACGCCTGCCAGAGTCGTTCGGGCGTGGTGTTGATGTAGGTGGTGTAGACGAACTCCGGCTTGCTCATGGGTTCTGACTCCAATGCTGTCTTCAGGTCGGCGAGTGCGTGGACCCGATCGCGGTCGTACTGGCTGATCCACCGCTGGGCGATGGCGTTGATCGGTTCGGCGTTGAGGTAGTGCAACTTCTCCCGGCCGCGCCACACGGTGGCGACCAGGTTGGCGGCCTCCAAGAGGCTGAGGTGCTTGCTGACGGACTGCCGGGCCATGTCCAGACCCGCACAGAGTTCGCGCAGGCTCTGGCCGTTTCGTGCGTTCAGGCTGTCGAGCAGCCGCCGCCGGCTCGGGTCCGCCAGTGCCTTGAACACCTCGTCCATCTGCCACCCCCAAACATGCAGCCAGTTGGCTGCCTACAATTTTAGGCAGCCAACTGGCTGCATGTCAACCGCACCCGGACCTGCCGGGCGGTGGCCCGACATCACGGCGCCGCCGGCCCCATGAACGGCCCAACGGCTTGCCTCGCGCGAAAGCCGATACGGTGCGGCCGTGGCCGATCATGCACGGCGCCCCCTGCTGTTCCTGGACGTCGACGGGACCCTCCTGCCGGTCGGCGGCGTTCCGCGTCCCTCGCCCATCGACTGGGACGCATGGCAGGACGCGTCGAATCCACAGCTCGCGAAGCTCGATCCGGCACACGGCCCGCTGCTGCGGGCCTTGTCCTGCGAACTCGTCTGGGCAACGGCGTGGATGCATGGCGCCAACGAGGTGATCGCTCCGCTGCTCGGACTGCCAGAGCTACCAGTGGCCGACCTTCCGGACGCACCCGAGGAAGACGATTTCAGCGTGTTGCACTGGAAGACCAAGGCCCTCGTCGAGGCTGCCGCAGGACGCCCGTTCATCTGGGTGGACGACGAGATCGGCGAACTGGACCGGTCATGGGTCACGACACACCATCACGGCCCGGCCCTGCTTCACCGCGTCGACTCTCAACACGGCCTCACGCTCGTGGACTTCGACACCCTCAACGACTGGCTCCGGCGAATACCCAGCGCGCAAGCCGAGCCCACGAACTGACGGCCCATGGTCCAGTCGGGTGACCGAACAGCAACGCCAGGAAGGGGAATGTCGATGAGCCAGCAGCCGAACCTGCATGTCGAGCGCGCCCCGACCTCCCGGGCAGACAGACAGTTGACCACTTTGCCTCCGCGTGATCGACCCGGACGGTCAGAAAGCGTCCGTCGCGCCGGATCACGCGCGGCCGGGGCGGCAGGTGACGTCGCGCCGGTGCACATCAGGGCTTGTACGACGTGAGCAACCGCGTGATCGTGTGCTGGTGGGTCACCTCAGCGATCTCGCCGAGGGTGAGTCCACAGCTGAACCTGCGTTCGAGGGCCCGCGGTTCGACCTGCAGTGCACCACGGACGGCGGACACGTCTCCGCGTCCAATCGCCTCCACGAGGACTACCTCCTCGCGCGGTGGTGGCGGGGCTTGGAGCGTCTCGTGGGGCATCCACCAGGTCTGACCGGCCTCACCCAACGCCCTGAAGCCCGCCCGCCGATAGACCGGCTCACCCATGGCCGTCGCGTTGAGCAGAACGTGCTGGCAGCCCAACTCTCGCGCAGATCGGCATGCGGCGACCGTCAGCGCCGTGCCGATGCCCTGCCGCCGGACGCCGGCCACGACGGCCGTGTCATAGATTCCGCCGATCGACTCCCCTTCGAACTCGGACAGGTGCAGCATGACGGCGCCCACACCGACATCCTCGAGGAACGCGGCGAAGCACCGCAGCGATGGGACGGTCCCATCGCTGGCCACCGGCCGATACGGCAGATCCTCCAGACCGCGATCGGTGTCCTTGTCGATCTCGGCCACGACCAGACCCTCGGGCTCGGGATTGTCCTCGACGAGGTTCGTGAGGTCCAGTCCCATCCAGTTCGGCCGCCAACCCCAGTGAAAGCCCCGAGCGAGAAGCCGGGGTCCGAGGTCGTCGACCGCCCGCTCATCCATCGACCACCAGCCCACCTGACCGAGAGGGCGATGCTGTCGGGCGAAGGCCACCACCTCGTCGGCGAACTCGGACGCCTCGGCCGACGGTACGTCTGGAAAGCCCACGAGGATCTCCGTGCCGGGCCGGTAGGCCACCACGCCGTCGTACGTGCGTCGCACCGATCCGCCGGCAGCCACCGCATGCGTACTGAACATGCTCTGGTGGTTGGACGCTCCAGCCAACTGGAGTCGGCGATGGAGCGGCTCCGGATCAGATGTCGGCGAACGGACAGCCATGGCGTCTCCTTCTCGAGCGCCTGGGTCCACGTTCAGGCCAGAAAGTAGAGGCCGGCGACGTGCATACGTAGGTCGAACGAAGGTGGACTATGCCCTTCCCGCGGACCCGGAAGCGCCCTCCAGCGCCCTGCGAGAGTATGGCTGAGGAGTTGCCGTGTCCACCGCGATCGGCTCAGGGCTGTTCCGGCCGAGGTAGCGCCGCCTGCCACCGGAACCACGCGTTGCTTGCCGGGAGGAACTGCAGCACCACGGCGGGCACCACCACGGGTATGGGCCAGAGTGCGAGTATGAAGAGACCGCCGAGGACGGTCAGCACGATCCGGGCAACGGCACTTCCGCGTCGCAGCCGCGTCGACGCCACCACGAAGACCACGCCCAGCCCGACGACGAGGAACACCACAACAGGCGACAGCGACGCGCCGGTCCCGCTCTGCTGCGCCCAGTACCAAAGGGCAGCCACCGCGAGGACGATGCCCAACGCCAGCCAGAGCCCGGCGGCGACGGTGACCGCGCGCGGACGTTGCTCAACTGGCGGCTGGTCCGCGTCGGGGGAGGGCAGGTGTTCCGGACCGACAGAGCTCATCGCCGTCCTCGCAGTCGCTGCGGATATGACCAGTTCGTCCTACTTCTCCGGAGCGTATCGCCGAGCGGGTGGGAGGGGTCCCGGTCGCCGGCGGGACGCAGAACCTGCGGGCGTCCCCGGCCGTGGGTACAGCTCGGGTGCCACTCGGGTTACTGGCGACCACTCGTGGTCAGCCGGACCGTGACGGTGTCGCCGTCGTCAAGCCCCTCGGCCCTGCGCACCATGTCCTTCAGCGGTACGACGTATCCCCCGTCCTTGGGCCACAGGGACGTCGCCCACTCGGTGTCGCCGATCCGCACCTGGACGGGGATCATCCCCCAGCCGTAGGTGACTGCCGCGGAAACCGACTGCAGGTCGAGGCTCTCCTCCTCCGGCACGGTGACGAAGTAGTACGGCGCCGGGCCCCGCCACTGCCAGATCTCGCCGCTGAACTCCACGACCATGCCGTCGTGGTCCCCCTCGGCCGCCTCTTCCATGGCCGCCATCATGGCTGTGATCGTTCGTCGTAGGGAAGACCCAATCGGTCGCGGCTCAACGGGCGTTGCACTTGCCGGCCCCGTCGCCCTCGGCGTCGGTCTTCCTTGGTCATGGCGCCACACGCTACGCTCCGATCCGGACGTTTCACTTCCGGAATCTGGACTTCGAATGCCGTACGACGCAAGCCCCACCGCAAGGGCCCTCCTGGCCCTCGAGCTCCTCCAGGCCAGCCCGGGCATCACCGCCGACCGGCTCGCCGACAAGCTCGGTGTCTCGGAGCGGGCCGCCCGGAGATATGTCGGCATCCTCCGCGAGGCCGGTATCCCGATCGAGTCCGTCCGTGGACCCCACGGCGGCTACCGCCTCGGCCGCGGCCTTCGGCTTCCGCCGCTGATGTTCACGGCTGCGGAAGCCCTCGGACTGGTCATGGCCGTACTCGACGGCCACCACGACGCGGGCGATCCGGCAACCCTGGTCGGCAGCGCACTCGGCAAGATCGTGCAGGCACTCCCGGAGCCGGTGGCTGCCCAGGCCGAGGCCGTCCGTCGAAGCACCGCGCCCGCCCCCGACCGCTCCGCCGCCCGGCCCGACCCCGAAACCACGACCGCGCTCGTCGAGGCCCGCTCGAACCACCGACGGGTGCGGCTCGCCTACCGCTCCGAGGCCGGGTCCGAGTGGGTGAGCGAGGTTGACCCGTGGGCGGTCGTCGTACGCCACGGCCGGTGGTACCTGCTCTGCTGGTCCCACCATGCGAACGATCGGCGCGCCTACCGCATCGACCGGGTCACCGCCGTCGAGATCCTCGACGGCATTTTCACTCCGCCCGCCGACCTCGACCCCGTCGCCGACCTCGAAACGCACCTCGCCGTCGGCTGGGACTACGCCACCGAGGTCGTCATCGACGCGCCCCTCGACACCGTGACGCCTTGCCTCCCCCGCGCCCTCGGGCGGCTCGAACCAGTCGACTCTCAGACCACCCGACTGGTCGGCAGCACCAGCAACCCGATCTGGTACGCCGAGCAACTCGCGACGCTGCCGAGGTCGTACCGGATCGTGAAGTGCCCCGAACTCCAGGAAGCCGCGCGGACCATCGGGCAGCGACTGCTGGCCGCGGGCGAGAGTCCACGGCTTTGACCTGGGTCCGGCCATCGTCGCAGCCCTGGCAATTTCCGGACACGTTTCTTCGCCCGTATGCGCTCCCAGCCGGCCGTCAGCATGTCCAGGGGAATGTTCAAGTAAAATCAGCCAATCCGAATTCCTCGAATCGATACGGCCGCCGATGCTGAGCACCGATCCCACGAACGCGATGACCAGCGATTGTCTACGAGCGATCGACGCGATTCCCAAGGCCGACCTGCATCTGCACCAAGAGGCTGAGCGATGCCTGGACCGCATCTTTTCCAGGCGTGACGGTCGACCACCATATGACTGGTCGGCCTGGCGCCGTCAGATAATCGAGACCGTTCCAGCCGGACAAGAACGCTTGCGTCTCATCGGCACGGTAAAACCAGTTCCGTTAGCCGACGATGATGACGACCTCTTCGTAGCCCGATTTGCCGAACTCCTGGAATTCGAGGCCGAGGCGGGCGCGCACTACGTGGAGGTGCGAGGCGACGGCCGCACAATACGCAAGGCTCGGTTCATGGAACTCTTCCGCCAGGCTGAACAGCGCGCCCAGGAAAAGTACCCTCAGCTCCGCGCCGAGGCGATCGCCATCGTCATGACGACACTGCCCGCGGACGAGGTTGCCGCCATCGCCGACGAATGCGTGCGGGCCCGGGACGACGGCCTCGCCGGCGTGGACTTTCTGTACCAGCCGTACCTCACCGACGCCGACTGGACCCCGATCTACCGCCTCGCTGAGCGTTTCGCGGAGGTCGGTCTCGGCGTCACCGCGCACGCTGGCGAAATGTCCACAGCCAACATCGCCGCCGCGGCCCAGACGCCCGGCCTCACCCGCATCGGGCACGGCATTCACGCCGCCTCCGAACCGGGCCTCATTGATCTGCTCATCGACCGCGGCATCACCTTGGAGTGCGCACTGACCTGCAATGCCTTCCTAGGCGCCACGCCGTCGCTCGAGGAGCATCCACTGCCTCAGCTCATCGAGGCTGGTGTCGCGGTGGCTCTCGCGACAGACAATCCGATCCAGGTCGGTACGACGATCGGGCGGGAATACCTCGTGGCAGCCTCACTCGGTCTCACCATTCGACAGCTGCACGACATCGCGCGGAACGCCATCCAGGCGAGCTTCACCACACCCGACAGGCGAGCGGAGCTTCTCGCCCGCCTCGGGCCCTGATCCCTCATTCCTTTCCTGCTGCCGCGTCTGTCTCTTCCTGATCGCGTGGGACTGTGCACTGAACGGTGTTTCCGGCTCGACACGCCGGGCTGGGTCCGGCGGGATGGGCACGGACAGTGATGACATCTGGGGCCATGGGGTCTGGACAGCAGAAGACGGATGACGGTGGGCAGC
>NZ_JBEFTW010000063.1:0-16340 GCF_040196095.1 Actinopolymorpha sp. B17G11 | reverse complement strand
GATCACCAAGATCCGCCAATTCATCACCGGCTGGAACGACCGCTGCCACCCCTTCGTCTGGACCAAGACCGCCGACCAGATCCTCACCAAAACGAACCGTCAAAAGATCTCAACCACGGGGTACTAGAGGCCACGATCGGTACACATCCCTCGTTTCGGAAGAGCTATGGCCGGAGCACCTGGACGATGCGGTGGCCAGCTTGGAGCGACCGGAACCGACCCAACCGGCCCCCACAGCGACCCAACCCGCGCAGGAAGGGGACGCGAACGGGAGGCGCTGGCACCTGCGTGCGCTCCGGTAGAAGCACATTCCGGCTGGTCAAGGTGGGTGGGCCGCCTGGGGATCGAACCCAGAACCCGCGGATTAAAAGTCCGCTGCTCTGCCAGTTGAGCTAACGGCCCGGCAGTGAACGCAGCCTATCGGGACCGCGGGTGAGCCTGAGCCAAGGGCGGTGGCGGCGACCCGCCTCCCAGCTTCGGTACGCGACACCTACCCCTCGGTTGCTATCCGTACTGGCGCGGAGCCGTACAGTGATCTCGGTGACTGAGTCTCCGGGGGTGTGACTGTGACCACGACCGATACCAGCAACACCGCGACCTCGACCAAGCCGGGTTCGCCGCAACATCCGAGGGTGGGCCGGCAGGTGCGACGCGCGACGAGCCCTACCGTCGCGCCGCCTGGCCCGAGCCGCGACCCACGACCTACGCCGCTCAGCCGAGGCCGCGCGGGCGCCATCGTGACCGGTCTCTTGCTGGCCACCCTTGCCGCGGCGCTCGACTCGACGATGCTGCCATCCGTCCTGCAGGCCGTCGACGCTGATCTGAACGCCGGCAACCAGTGGACCTGGGTGGCTCCCGGCTACTTTCTCGCCGTCGCCGCCGGAATGCCGCTCTTCGGCACCCTCGGCGATACCGTCGGGCGGAAGAAGCTCTTCATGGTCGCGGCGACAATCTTTGTCTTCGGCGCCGCCCTCGCGAGTTGGTCGCCCGGATTCTCCGAATACATCGCCTTCAGAATGATGCAGGGAATCGGCACCGCCGGCATCCTCGTCGGCGCACAGTCCATTGTCGCAGGACTCACCACGCCACGCCGATCCGCCCCGCTCCTCGGAATTGTCCTCGGCGTATTCGGACTGGCGTCTTTCACCGGCCCACTTCTCGGTGCGGTACTTGTCGACCGCCTCACGTGGCGGTGGTGCTGCTACGTCGAGATACCTGTCATCGTCCTCTCCCTTGCCTGCGTGGGCTTCGCGGGCAAGATTCCCGGACCACCTCGTGCATTGAAGGTCCGGCCCGATGTGGTCGGCGCGCTACTGCTGTCGTGTGTCACCGCGTGCGTTTCTCTGTTGGTGATTCTGGGTGGGACACGGTACGCATGGGATTCCGCGGTGATGCTCAGCCTCCTTGGCGGTACAGGCGTGGCCATCGCGGTGTTCATGGTGGTGGAAAGGTACGTCCGGCCGCCCGCAGTTCCGCTACGGCTTTTCCGTGATCGTTCCTTTGTCGTCACCAGCATCGTCGCAGCCCTCATCGGCGTCGCGGTATTCGGCGTCGCGAGTTACCTTCCGGTGAGCCTGCAGCTCATACGAGGCACCACGTCCATGGAAACCGGAACAGCTTTGTTGCCGTTGGGCTGCGGCTTTTTCTTCGCCGCACTGGTTGCGGGTGCGACCATGCGTAAGACTGTTTCGTACCGGATATTCCTCGCGCTCGGCATTGTCATTGCCATGGTCGGCATCGGACGGATTTCCGCACTCACGGCCGACACACCACAGTGGCAGGTCACCGTCGCGTTGGCGGCCATCGGCGTGAGCGCGGGTCTGGTCATGCCGGTCGTCGTCCTCGCCGCGCAGAATGTCGCCGGCCCCTGCCTGCTGGGCGTCACGACCGCGATGACGAACTACTTCTGGCAGTGTGGCGCGTTCCTGGGTGCGGTCGCGACCGGCGCCCTCGTCCACGACCGACTGGGCGGAGACGTCAGTGCCCTCACGGCTGGTTCGCCGGCCTGGCTCGACGACAACGGCGAGCTTCCCCTGGGCCTTGCGCGTACCGCTGATGGCCTCGCCTGGTTACTCCCCCACCTCGACGCGGAGGGGATCGCCTCCTTCGCGGCCGGCCTGCCGCCGACGTTCCGGTACGCCGTCCCCGTCCTGCTGGCCGGCCTGCTGATCGCGTGCGTACTGGAGGAGAGCACACTCCGCACCTCTCGTCATGTCGCGTGGAACGCGCGTGCTGGTGACCGGCCCGGGGACACCCTCACGACGGAACACTCGAGCCCGGAACCCTCGAGCCCGGAACAACGCGGCCCAGGAAACCGCAGCCAAGAACCCCCCCACACCGAGAGCCGGAACCCGAACCACGTCGGTCCGTCTCCGGCCGCCACGCCACCAGCACAGACTCCGGCCGCCACACCGCCCGTCGCATCGACCACGGAACCGGATACAGCGCTGGATACGGCACCGGACGCGCCTACCGGCGACAGCGACCACGGCTCACCGGGTCCCCGGCGGATCCAGGCAGTCGTACGCCGATCCGACGGCCGCCCTCTCCCGGGCGTCGTCCTCACCCTCTGCGACATCGCGGGCGAACAGGTCGGCCGCAGTGTGGCCGCGGGCGGAGGTCGTTACGAGCTCACCGCACCCTCCCCGGCTCCGTACCTGCTGATCGCCAGCGCCCACGCACACCATCCGTACGCCCAGGTCGTCGACGTACGCCAGGACCCGACCACCGTCGAGCTCACCATGACCGGCGAGACCGGCATCCACGGCATGGTGAAGAACGCCACCGGTGAGCCGGTCGCGGCCGCGGCCGTGACCCTCGCAGACCATGACGGCGAGGTCGTGCTCAGCGGTGCCACGGCCACCAGCGGCGGCTACCTGCTCGGTGACGTCGAGCCGGGCGCCTACACGCTTGCCGTCACCGCCCCGGGATACCGCGCGTCCGCCCAGGTCGTCCACATCCCCGAGACGCAGAAGGTGCGGTGCGACGTCGAGCTGACCGGCGGCGGACGGCTGCACGGCACGGTCAGCGGCGGCCGCGCCGGGCGCATCTCCGACGTCAGGCTCACCCTGGTCGACGGGTGGGGACGCGTGGTGCGGGCAACCGCGTCCGGGCCAAGCGGGCACTACAGGTTCGACGAGCTGCCCGAAGGCGATTACACGCTGGTCGCGAGCATGTATCCGCCCTGCGCCAGTGAGATCCACGTCGCCGCCGGCCACAACCACCAGCACGACGTGGAGCTCCGCTACCCAGAGCCGGACCGTCAGGGATAGAGCTTCTCCTTGCTGGCCAGCATCGTGACGTACTTCTCGATCCTCCGCGCGCGCGTCTCAGGCTTCTTGGCGTCGGCGATGCGGTGGAGGATCGCGTAGCGGTTCCGGCTGTCGAGACCGGCGAAGAACTCGCGCGCCACGGCTTCACGCTCCAGCGCGGCCTGCAGGTCGTCTGGCACGGTCGCCGTTCGCGGGCTGTCATAGGCGGCGTCCCAGCGACCGTCGGCCTTCGCCCGCTCGACCTCGCGGAGTCCGGCGGGACGCATCTCGCCGGACTCGATCAGCCGGGTGACCTTGTCGCAGTTGACCTTCGACCACTTGCTGCGTGGCTTGCGCGGGGTGAAGCGCTGCAACCAGTGAGCGTCATCGAAGGACTTCGCCTGACTGTCGATCCAGCCGTGACACAGGGCGAGATCGACGGCTTCGGCATAGGTGACCGACTGTCCGCCCGATCCCTTCCGGGCGATCTTGAGCCACAGCCCGGCGGAGGTCTCGTGATGGTCGGCGAGCCAGGCGCCGAACGCCACCGTCGTCGGGAACGAGAGCACCGGCAGCTCGGGCGGAACACTCGCGTTTCTGTTCACGGCGTCAGTCAAACAGCAGCCACCGACAGTGGATCCTCAGCCAGTACGCCTGCGCCGACAGGCAGGTGTCCCGCCACTACGACTCGAGGGGCGCCGATCCGAACGCGACGTTGAACCTGTCGCACCAGATCACCACGCTCCGCAGCCCTGCCAGGTCGGCGTCCGCCGGGATCCGGTAGTTCTGGTTGCCGTCAGTGCCCTTCAGCTCGCCCAGCCGGAGGAATCGGCCGTCGTCGTACTTCCCCCATGACCCGCCCGCCGCCTGGTCGGTGATCCAGACGTGCAGGTCAGGACCATCGGAGGTGGAGAAGGTGTCGAGCCGCAGGTAGCGCTCGCCGTCGGCAAGCCGCAGGATCCGGGCAGTACCCGTCGTCTCGTGCTCCTGGGTGACGAACTGCCCACTCGCGAGTTCCCTGGGCCCGGCCGGCGTGTCGTCCGGCGTCGGGCTGGCGCTGGCGGTCCCAGTCGGGCTCGGCGTGGCGCTGGCGCTCCGAGTCGGGCTCGGCGCCGTACTCCGGGCTGAGGGCGTCGCCGCTTCTTCGGCGACCGACACGGGAATCTCCTCGTTCACCGTGCTGCTGGTGAAGAGCCGCCATGGTTCGAAGGCCACCAGCCCGCCTGCGACGGCCGCGGTCACGAGCACGGTCACCACCGTCAGGACGCCCCGCCGGCGTCGCCACAAGCCCTGCTTCCTCCGCGTCATGTCCACCACAACGACTCGACCAAGGTTTCGATGCCCCCTGAACGGTTACCAACTTCTTACGCTGACGGGTGAGACCTGGTACACCATGTCCGAGACGCCACGTCCGAAGGAGAGTCGCGGGCCGCCATGAGCGAGGAGACGACCGAACCCGGCGAGACGGGCAAGCCAAACGAGACGGGCCAGCCTGGCCAGACAGCGGCGGACCAGAATGTGTACGACGTCATCGTCATCGGCGGTGGAGCCGTCGGCGAGAACCTCGCCCAGCGGGTGGTGAAGCGCGGTCTCAGCGCGATCCTCGTCGAGTCGGAACTCCTCGGCGGCGAGTGCTCCTACTGGGCCTGCATGCCGAGCAAGGCCCTGCTGCGCAGCGGCGAGGCGTTACGGGCCGCGCGCGCCGTACCCGGAGCCGCCGAGGCGGTGAATGGGCAGCTCGACGTTCCGGCCGTACTCGCCCGCCGCGACGCGTTCACCTCTCACTGGAACGACTCGGGCCAGATCGAGTGGGCCAAGAACGCCGGCATCACGGTGCTGCGGGGCAGCGCACGACTCGACGGTACGAAGCGGGTGGTCGTCCAGCCCACCGACGAGTCACCGCCCAGAGTGCTCGAAGCCCGCCACTCCGTCGGCGTCTGCGTGGGATCGAAGGCCGCCATGCCGCCGATCCCGGGACTCCGCGAGGCACGCCCATGGACCAGCCGGGACGCGACCAGCGCCAAGGAGGCACCCAAACGGCTCGCGGTCCTCGGCGGCGGCGTCGTCGGCTGCGAGCTCGCCCAGGCATGGTCCGATCTCGGCTCGCACGTCACCCTGCTGGAGATGGCCGACCGGTTGCTGCCGGCGCTCGAGGCCTTCGCCGGCGAGCACGTCGCGAAGTCGCTCCGCGCCGCGGGCGTCGAGGTGCGTACGTCCACGACGGTCCGCTCCGTCGCCCGCGAGAACGACGGGCCGGTCGTCCTCTCCACCGACGCCGACGACGTCAGCGCCGACGCCTTCCTCGTGGCGACCGGGCGCGAACCCAACACCGCGACGGTCGGGCTGGAGACCGTCGGCCTCGAACCCGGCTCCTGGCTCGACGTCGACGACAGCTGCCGCGTGACCGCCGTCGAGGGCGGCTGGCTCTACGCAGCCGGGGACGTCAACCATCGGGCGTTGTTCACGCACATGGGGAAGTACCAGGCCCGTACCTGCGGCGACGCGATCGCGGCACGGGCGCACGGGGAGCATGCCGCACCGGTCGCGTGGTCTCCCTACGCCGCCACCGCCGACCACGGCGCGGTGCCGGCCGTCGTCTTCACCGACCCGCAGGTCGCGACCGTCGGCCTCACCGAGGAACAGGCGCGGGACACGGGTGTGGTCGTGCAAGCAGTGGAGTACGACGTCGGCAACGTCGCCGGCGCCGCGCTCCGCGCCGACGGCTACACCGGACACGTGAAGATCGTCGTCGACCAGGAACGTCTGGTCATCGTCGGGTTCACCGCCGTCGGTCCGGAGATCGGCGAACTCCTCCACGCCGCCACGGTCGCCGTCGTCGGCGAGGTCCCGCTGCCGCGACTCTGGCACGCCGTACCCGCCTATCCCACCGTGAACGAGCTGTGGCTCCGGCTGCTCGAGGCGTACGGGATGTGACGTCCGATCGGCGGGCCGTCCACGGTTCAGCCGCCCGGCGCCGTGAAGTAACGCCCACGACGGTGCAGGAGCGGGTCGCTCTCCTCCCCCAGTTCGATGCGTTCGAGCTCTGCCTCGACCGCCAACGCCCAGCCGAACGGCCGGGCCCGCATGAGCCGGCACCCCGCCCAGGTTTGTACGGAGGTGGGGACCGGACCCCAGTCCGTGTCCGTCCACTCGGCCAGCCGGAACGGCCCGCCCGGCGCCGGCATCAGACCGGCGAACGCATCGGCCAGCGCACGGTGCTCCCAGCGCAGAACGGAGACCGCGAACCGCCCGGTGGACTCGAGCAGCGGCCACAGTTCGGAGTCGCCGTCGACGAGCCCGAGAATCAGGCCAGGTTCACCCTCGGCCACGATGACGGCGGACACCGGAAGAGCGGCCCGACGCGGACGACCGGCCGCCAACTCGCCGGCGGTACCGGTGGCCGCGACGCCGACCGTACCGGTGGCCGCGACGCCCGCGGTACCGGTGACCGGCACGCCGGCCGACCACAACGTCACCGGCGCGGCCAACCGGCCTCGCAGCCGGCGTACCGGATCGCGCTCGTGCGGCGGCGGCAGGAACGGGTTGTCGCCGTGGATCAACCCGCCGCCCGCGGCCTCGTCGCCACTTTCCTGAGTAGGCACGCCCCTTAGCCTGCCCCTGACGACCTGCCGGTGCGCGCCCGACCCACGTCTGCCGGAGGTTCTGCGCAGTGCGGACGTCACGGACAGTCGGAGATGGATCCGGGAGGCCGGGACGAACAGCATGCTGGTACGCAATCCCCTCCGGAGCACCGATATCTCCCTGTTACCCGCGGTGCGTAACGAGTTCTTCACTTAGGGCGTCCGGACCTTGATACTCGACATCCGATGTGGGCGCGGCGTGAGAGGATGGGGGCCTTCGTCGATGACGGCGGTCCGGGGTCATACATCTGTGTCTTCGGTTCCTGGCCGACGTCTGGGGGCAACCGAGGGAGTGTGGTCGCCGTGAGTCTTCTCGACCATCAAGTCCACCAGCTCTCCGCATCCGCGCGTACCCGCCTGGAGAAGGATGAGATCGAGCTGACGCAACGACGCGCCGAGCTTGTCGCCGAACAAGGCAGCGACACCGGCGGCGATCTTGTCGACCAGGCGTCGTTCGCCACGCAACAGATCGAGATCGAGTCCATCGACCGGCGTCTGGCCCGGATTCGCGACCTCCTGTCGGCGACGACAGTGGCGAACGACGCGCCCGACGACACCGTTGCGGTGGGTTCCGTCGTCACGCTTCGCTTCGACGACGGAAGCACCGAGACCTACCAGGTCGGCTTGATCGAGGAGCAGGCGGGAGATGTCGTCGCACTCACGCCGACCAGCCCGCTCGGCCAGGCACTGATGGGTCGCCGGGTCAACGACAAGGTGACCTACGACGCGCCCGTGGGCGAACTCACCGTCGAGATCGTCGAGGTCCGGGCAGCCTGACCCGCGCGCCCCGTCGGGGCTCTTGGGGGACGCCTTGGGAACGCCTCGGTGAATGCCTCGGCGGCTTCTCGCCAGGCGTACACCGCCTCATCGTCGAGGTCGGGGCAAGCCCTACCGCGGCGCGCGTCGCCGGGCGTACACCGCCTCAGATCGTGTTCATGAAGAGTGCGCGGGCCTATGACCCGCGCACTCTTCGTGGTCACGCTGCCCGCCGGTCCCTGCCCGCCGGTCCCTGCCCGGCGTCGCGCCGAGTCCGAGGACGGAACTTTTCCACAGGTCCGCGTACTGCTCCCGTCAAGGGGCACCGCAATGGGAGCACAATCAGAGGTATCTCTCAGCGGGCGGATACCTAAGGAACCTGGCCATGTCCGACGTGCTTGGCCTCGATCGGAGTATGCGCGAGGCGTACCACCTCCTCCTCCAGGGCAACGTGCCCACGGCAGCGCGCATGACCGAACGTCTCGGGATTTCACGCGCGCAGGGCGACCGGGTGGTTGCGAGACTCGTCGCGGCCGGCCTCGCGGCGGCGTCGCCGGAGGACCCGAGCCGGCTCATTCCCCTCGACCCGCGGCGTGGCCTCGGTCCGTCCATCGCGCGTCGACAGGCGAAGCTTCTCGCCCAACAGCACGAGCTGTCCCGCAGCCAGGAGGCGTTCGCGGCCCTGGTCGCCGCATACACCGCGTACGACGGGTCGCGAGCAACCGCTCCGGACGAGCTGTCGCGGAGCGGCGCCGCCGTACGCGGCCGGGTCGAGGACATGCTCGCGGCGTCACGGTCGGCGGTGATGTGCATCCTCGCCGAGGGCGCACGCGGGATCGCACTCGGCGTGTCCCCCGCCGCGATCGAGAAGGCGATCGACCGAGGCGTGTCCGTCCGCGCGATCTACGCCGGAAGCATCCTGGCCGACGACGCGGGCCGGGCGCACGCGCGCTGGCTGGTGTCCCGCGGTGGCAGCGCCCGGACCACTCCGTCCCTGCCGCCCGCGATGCTCGTCGTCGACCGGATGACGGCGATCGTTCCCGCCGAACCGAGCGCGGCGGCCGCGTTCGTCGTCCACAACCGCGCCCTCGCAGCGGCCCTCTCCGAACTCTTCGACCACGTCTGGGGCGAGGCACGCCTCGCGGCACCCGCCCCGGCTCAGGTCCGGGCTGACGCTCCGACCCCTCAGGAGCGTGATCTGCTCCGTCTGCTCGGCCGAGGAATGACCGACGCGTCGGCCGCGCGCCAACTCGGGGTATCCCTGCGTACCGTCAGGCGGATGATGGCCGAGTTGATGACCCGGCTCGACGCGCGGAGCAGGTTCGAGGCCGGGCTCCGGGCAGCCGAACGCGGCTGGGTCTCTGGATCGGACGCCACGTCTCTGCGGCGTCGACCCGGCTCGTCGACTGGCTCGGGCGCTCCAGCCGCCATGAACGGCTGACCCGCACGGGGCGGGGCGTTGCTTGCCTACGGACGACCGCCCCTGCCCTGCCTCACCCGCCAATCCCCCACGCCGCGGCCGAGGCATGGCTCAGCCGTAGCCCAGCTCGTGCAGGCGGTCATCGTCGATGCCGAAGTGGTGGGCGATCTCGTGGACGACGGTGATGTGGACCTCCTCGACGACGTCCTCGACGGTCTCGCAGATGCGCAGGGTCGGGTTCATGAAGATCGTGATCCGGTCGGGCAGGACGCCTGCGTAGGAATAACCGCGTCCGGTCAGCGGCGTACCGTCGTACAACCCGAGAAGGTCACCCTCCCCCGGCGGCGGATCGTCCTCGACGAGCACCACCACGTTGTCCATCAACTGGGCAAGACCCGGCGGCACCTCGTCGAGCGCCTCGGCGACCAGGCCTTCGAACTTCTCCCGCGACATCTCCAGCACATCGCCATTCTCGACCCGCCCTGATTGCGAGGTCGCCCCGCAGGTGGGGTACAACGGTGGGGATGCCCGACCACCCGGTGTCCGACCTTCGAAGGCGCGCGATCGCCGTCGCCGGAGCGCTCTGGCAGTTCGCGCGGCATTTGCGGCGGTTCGCGGGCCGGGTGGTCCCGCGACTGCGGCGGCCGGCCATGATCGTGGTCCTCGCGGTTGTCGCGTACGCCGGTGCATGGTTCGGCATCGCGTTCTTCGGCGCGACCCAGCAGCCGGTCGGGCCGGTCGAGACCACGATGCGGCTCATCCCGTCGTGGCGCGGCGAGTCCGTCCTCTCCCTCCCCCCACTCGGCACCCTCGAACTCGACACCCACAACGGCCCGGTCCAGCTCCAGGTCTCCGTCGACCGGATCAACCAGGAGGCCGCGGAACGGATCCTCGCCGACCCGAAGGTGCTCAGCAAGATCGAGCCGGTGATCATTCGTGACCTGCGGGAAGGCGTATACGCCACCGCGACGAAAGCGCTCGTGATCGGGACCCTCAGCGCCATGTTGGTGACCCTCATCGTGGCCCGCCGCCGGACGCCGACCATCATCGCCGGCGGAAGTATGGCGGTCACGATCCTCGCGGTCTTCGGGCTCGCCAGCATGACCGTCGACCCGCGCGCCGTCACCGAACCGAAGTACACCGGCCTCCTCACCGGCGCGCCCTCCCTCATCGGCAATGCGCGCGACATCGCCGAGAACTTCGACGCCTACGCCGACGAGCTCACTCGGCTCGTCACCAATGTCACCAAGCTCTATGACGTGACGTCGACCCTTCCTGCGTACGAACCCGAGGACGACGTGATCCGCGTTCTGCACGTCGCCGACCTCCACCTCGGCGAGCACGCCTGGGACATCATCGACTCGGTCACCCGGCAGTACTCCGTCGACGTGATCGTCGACTCCGGCGACATCACCGACCACGGCCTGCCGGCCGAGAACTACTTCCTGCAGCGGATCCCCTCTCTTCGCGTTCCGTACGTCTGGGTCCGCGGCAACCACGACTCCGTGGAGACCGAGGAAGCCATGCGCCAGTTGCCCAACGTCATCGTGATGGACGGCAAGGTGAAGACGGTGGAGGGAATCCGGTTCCTCGGCGCGGGTGATCCCCGCTTCACACCGGACCGGGACGGGCGTGACATCGCCGGGGAGACCGAAGCGGTCGCCCGCCAGGCGGCGGCCATCGCCAACGTGGCGAAGAAGTCTGAGCCCGCGGTCGACGCGATCGTCTATCACGACAGCGCGGGCGCGGCGTTCTTCGACGGACACGCGTCGCTGCTGCTGACGGGGCACGGCCACGAACGGCTCAACCTCGTACTCCCCGGCGGCAGTCGACTGATGCAGGAGGGTACGACCGGCGGTGCCGGGCTGCGCGCCCTCGAGAAGGACAAACCAGCGCCTATCGAACTCTCGGTGCTCTATCTCGACCGGTCGACCCGGCAGCTCCAGGCGTGGGACGAGATCACCCTGGGCGGGCTCGGCCTCACCTCGGCCAAGATCGACCGGCACCAGGTACAGCCCGACGAGGAGGCCACCACGCCCAGCCCGATCCCGCGTCCCTCGGGTCCAGTGCCCACGAGCCCTGTCCCGACGCCGACGATCACCCGCCTACCCGAGGAAGAGTCCTCGCCGTCCGATTCGCCCTCGCCGTCCGCACCGTCCTCACCTGGGGCAGGATCGACTGGTACGCCCGACTCCGGCGAGACAGAGCCGGAAAGCCCCGCCGCACCGCGCTAGGCCGGCCTGGCGGTCCGTCAGCGTTGCATCGGCGGCGCGTCGGCGGTCCACTCGCGATCCGGGGACTCCGGGTGTGCCCGGTTTGGAGTGGCGAACGGCGTACCCATAGACTTGGGCGGTCCCTGACGGCGGAAAGATCCGCTGCAGCTTGCCCTCATCGTCTAGAGGCCTAGGACGCCGCCCTTTCAAGGCGGTAGCACGGGTTCGAATCCCGTTGGGGGCACGACCGCCGCCGTGCGATAGATTCGTCGGCGCCGGTACGTAAGGCATGGCCCCGTAGCGCAGCTGGTTAGCGCGTCGCCCTGTCACGGCGAAGGTCGCGGGTTCGAGTCCCGTCGGGGTCGCTGCGGTGGCCGGTGCAAGCCGGTCACCGCAGTTGATGGGCAGGTAGCTCAGTCGGTACGAGCGTCCGCCTGAAAAGCGGAAGGTCGACGGTTCGATCCCGTCCCTGCCCACCATGTTTCCGCAGGTCAGCGGCTTGCAGAGCCTCCTGCGAGTGCCCGTCAGGGCCGAAACAATTGAGACCACCGAGACCGGAAACTGAGACCACCGGCGGCATCGTGCCTGGTCAGCGGCCTGCAAGCGTCTGATTCGGAAGCGGAAGGTCGCTGCCGTGTTGTGGCCGTTGCGTCCATTGTGTCCGCGGTCGGAGCGGGGCCCGTCGTCCCTGAGTAGGCCTCGTTCGGCCCGGTCCCCGTTCCAGGTGACCCGCGCCGGCATCGAGTTGCACCTAGGACCGCGGTCACAGGAGCACGGCCTCGAGCAGGTGGACATCAGCGCCTCATCCGAGGCCGCCCTCCTGAACTTTGGGCCTACGGGCCCCCGATGGAAATGCCGGCAGACATGACGCGAGTCCATCTGGCAGACATCTTCGAGGACGTCAACGAGTTCTACAGGTAGATCCACACCGGCAGATCCGTAGACCCAGGTGTCGCGAATCTGATGGCGGACCTGGGTCGCAGACAGTCGGTGCCCCCGACAGCAGATCTACGACAAATCACTGCCTCTGATACGCATCAGGCCTACGAGCCTGTTGACAACCGGAGGCAGGATCAACGCACGGATCTGCCGATGAGCGCGAACGTTACGCCGAGGGCTCCGTACGGATCAGTTGAGACAAAGGCAGAAGGGGTGGCCTGCCGGGTCCAGGAAGACCCTGTAGGACGTACCGGGCTGGTCCGGATGTTTGGTTGCACCGAGATCGATCACTGCCGCCTCGGCTGCGTCGAGGTCGTCAACGAGCATGTCGAGGTGCATCTGCTTGGGCCGCTCCTGGGTCGGCCACGTCGGCGGCGTGTAATCAGCCACCCGGTGGAAGGCGATGCACTGGCCGTCCTCAGGGCAAACCGAAGCCCGGTCGGCGGAGTCGTCGATCCTCCAATCCAGCATCGCGCCGTAAAACCTGGCGAGCCCACCAGGATCGGGACAGTCGATAGCGATGAGGGGCAAGCGAGCGATGGCCATGCCGGCCACGACATCGACGATTTCGGCCCGCACACGTCCGGATTCTGCCGTGAGTGCCGGCGCTGATGACTGTCGTACGTCCGCTCGTGCCGCGTTCCGCGCGGTCATGCCGATGACAGCACGTCGTGACCTGCTCATCGATCGGCGGCGTGAGCCAGAATTGACGGCATGGGCACCGACATCCACGGCGGCATCGAGTGCCGTCCCGAGTTCACGTTCGGCCCTGACGAGGACGACACGTGGGAGTGGGCCATCGATCTGAGTCTGCTGTACGCAGGTCGGGACTATGACCTGTTCGGCTGTCTCTTCGGTGTTCGGAACTTTGCGGGATTCGCTCCAGTGGCCGCTGGACGAGGGCTACCGACTGACGTCGCGCCCCGGACGCGCGAGGTTGCTGACCAGTTCGGCGACGAAGCCCACTCGGCGAGTTGGCTGAACGGGGACGACCTGGCGGCCATTGACTGGAGCGAGCCTGCCATGCGAGTCGACGCCAGGATCCACAGGTACGTACGCGGTGCCGAAGGAACTTGGGTGTACGACTCGAAGGCTGGCCAGGACCGTGATTGGGCTGATGCAACGGGTCATCGTCTGGATCAAGACGGTTCAGCCTTCCCCGAGGGCACGGAGTGGCTTGTCGGTGACCGTCTGTATCGAGTGGAGCGTCTGTGCCGCCGTGACGCGATCGGCGACGAGTGGATGCCCGTGTTCGAGGTCATGCGGGTACTCGTAAAGCTGCATGGACCACACAACGTTCGGCTCGTCGCTTGGTTCGATGCCTAGTCGCGCCGACCGGATCTGCCGCCGAGCGTGACGAACGACCATGCCGATGACAGTGCCCGGCACTGCTCGCGCTGAAGCGATGCCAATCGACGATCAGGCATACGTTGCTTGACTTACGCTTTCGGGCGTGGAGAACGTGTTGAGTGTCGTGGTCGGAGGTCTCCTGGCGCTCGGTCTAGCCGTTGTCGTCAGGGAGCGGTTCCCTTCACTGCACCGCGGGTGGCGGGCCCGTCAGGGCCGACGTCCGATCTTGGGCATCGGTGCGCTCTTGGCCTGGGCCGTCGTAGGCACGTTCGGTCTCATGGCAGTTGTCAGCCTGCTGGCGCTCGTTTTCCCCGACGGGGAGTGGGAAGCGCGTCCGAGTGACACTTTCGCCATGCTGACCTGGACCGGTCTGGGAGCCGCCCTCGCCCTGCCGCTCAGCCTGTGGTGGTGGCGATCCACGGCGCCAACTGACTGACGCCCCCGAGGCATTCACAGCGGCACGAAGATCGAGTGGCGTCCTGATCTGCTGCGAATAGCAAGTCGCGGTCATGCCGAATTGTGGGCGTTCCTCTCTGATCTCCCGCAGTTGCCGAGCTGGCGATCAAGCTCCGCTGCTCGGCACCATCACTGAGGTGCCGCCCCAGCCGCGCCAGGTCAATGATGCGGCCTGAGCTTGTTGCTGCGCGTCGCTCGACAATCGCGGGTCGTGCCGCTCAAATGCGTCCCACCACCGCTTCGCGTCAGCAACGAAGGCATCGAGCGGCACCGCTCGTAAATCGGCGGTCTCGATCCGAAGATCCTCGAATCGGACGACACCCTGAAGGTAGAAGCGTTCCCAGCGGTCGGCGGCCGGTCGCCCACACTCGGTGAACCAGTGAATGGTGTGTGGGCTCGCAATCGGATTCGAGCTATGCCGTACGAGGCTAGCGGGCTGGATCCAGTCCGGGCCAGGATCGTCGACATCGAAGAACGACCAGCCGTACATTGCGTCGGCCTGGCCAAGGCTCGCGAAGAACGATTCCAACGCGTCCATCGACTCCACCGGCAGCACAGGCTCAAAATCGTCGTCGACCTCCTGGCGAAGGATGACTTCGACTGCCGACACCCCCGTGAAGACGGCCACTCGGCGCGGATCCGGGCCTAGCGGAGCTGCTTCGGCGAGTGCAAGCACCTCCAGGAGCAACCGAGCCTCGGCGGCCTGGCCATCGAAAGTCAGGCCGCACGCCGTCGACTCGTTGAACGCCAGGTCGAGGCCGTCGACGAGTTCACGGCTCCAGTTCATGGGTCAAGGATGCATCGGGAAGTCGGACTCGGCGACACAATTCGCACTCCCCGCGTCCATCCGCAACTGCCGCGGATCGTGCGCGGTCTTGTCGAAGAACCGTAGGAGCGCATGCTTCAGTCTGTGTCAGTCACGCAGAGCACGGTCATCTCCGCCTTCTGGTAGTCGGTGAGAACGAGTGTGTGGTCCCATGCCACATCGAAGAACCAGGGGGTCCAGGGCTCGTGGGTCCGGTCGAGTCGGAAGTCTTCATACCGCCGACCCGTGAGGTCAGCGACCGCTTCATCTGCCAACCGCTTCGCTTCGGCCGCCGAGCGTTGGAACGACTTGTAAGCGCCACCGCGGACGATGATCGTCGCGAGGATGCCGTCCAGGTTGAGCGCCCCACCCGGAAGTTCCTTTAGAGCACCTGGCACGCGGTCGAGTTGCACCGGAATCTCCAGCGGAGACAGGTCGGCACGGACGACAGGGCTGTCGAAGAGCAACCTGTGCATCTCATACTCTTCGAGGCGATTGCGTGCCGCGAACCAAGCGGTGACGTCGCTGTACCGTGCGGCGCGCCACCGTCCGATCAGGTAGCCGCCGTTGACGTGGGTGTCGCGGACCTGGCTGAGGTAGGCGTCGACGGACGGAGAATCGATCGGCACTGGTTCCCAGTCGAGGCTCCCCCAGGAGCCGACTAGTTCCTCGATGGACGGTCGCGGCTCGTCCCAGTCGATGTCATTCCACTGGCGCACCAGACCGATCCTGTCAGTAAGGGACCCGGCTTTCCACATCGTCCTAACCACTCCAAGCGCACGCTCATGCCGCTGAGCAGTCCACGTCCGCGCTGTTCCCTGAGATTCTTCGACTCGTGGCCGACGCCCCCAGGTTTCGCTATCACCCCGACCCAGTGGGGACTGGCTCGGCCGTACGATCAGACGAGATGTGTGACGTCTGCAGCAGGCCGGCCGGCCATAGGTACGTGGGGCCGATCTTTGGGCGTCAGCCTGACGTCCTTTGCCTGCGGTGCATCGCCGACGGTGCGGCGGCCATCGGTCTGGGGTTGCCGGACAGTACCCGAGCTGAGTTCACCGACGTCGGCTGGGGTGTGCCCGACGATGTGCCGCAGACCGTCCTCGAAGAGATTTCGCAGCGGACACCCGGTTTCATCGGCTGGCAGGCCGAGCGCTGGCTCTACCACTGCGCCGATGCCGCGGCCTTCTTGGGACGCGTCGGCTGGGAGGAAGTCAGACACCTGCCGGACGCACTCACCTCGTTGCGGGCCGACCTCGCCCAGTTGGGCGTCGATGCATCCGCTGCCGACGAACAGATCTCCCTGATGCATTGTGACGGCGACCTGACCGGCTACCTGTTTCGCTGCCTCCACTGCGGCACCCACGTCGCCTACTCGGACGCCTCCTAGGTGTTGCGGTTCATGAGGTTGGTGACGCGGTGGTGGGGGTTGTGAGGAGCTGAGGCGGGTCTCCGTCGGCAGGATGTGAAGCGCTGACCACACGTCCTGTTCCGAAGGAGACCCGCGTGTCC
>NZ_JBEFTW010000062.1:0-17581 GCF_040196095.1 Actinopolymorpha sp. B17G11 | reverse complement strand
AGCCCTCCAGCGCCGATGGTACTGCAGGGGCCACCCTGTGGGAGAGTAGGACACCGCCGGACACCACACACAAGAAGAGGGCCACCCACCAGGGCGGCCCTCTTCTTGCGTCCCGAGGTATGTACGGCACCGGCCGGTTGGCACATTGTGGAGCAGTGCGCCTCGGGTGAGAGGCGACGGCCCCCTCGGGTGAGAGGCGACGGCCCCGAGGGTCAGGCGAGGGGCATGCGAGCGCTGTCGGTGGGCCAGCGGTAGGCGTCGTGTGCAATGGCGAGGCGCCGGAGCCGGTACGCGGTCGAGCTGCCAGGCAGCAGATGCTCGACCGGATGTTCGCGGCGAAGGACGTCAAGATCAAGGTCGTCGGTGATGAGGGGGCGGACCCCCAGCGGGCGGACAGGTCCGGCGACCGGGAGGCGGCCGAGCACCCTCCGCACTGCCGTCGTTCCCGTTGGGCCGAGCGTTCGCATGGCTCGGGCCCGCATATCCAGGTCGATCGTACGAATGCGTTCGTGCAGGGACGGCTGATGCGTGGCGTAGCCGTCCATCAACTGGGTCAGGAGCTCAGCGGTCGCCGACGCTCCGGACGGAGCGGGCAGCGCCTTGCAGGCCTTGGCGAGCTCAGCCCGGACCGCCGGATCAACCAGCCGCGCGACGCCTCGGGTGATGGCCTCCGCGCTGTCGTTCTCGACGCACAGGGCTAGTCGGCCAGCGGCGAGATACCGCGCCCGGCCTATCTGGTCGTCCGTGGCAGTCGCGAGATTGGGCACCAGGAGGGTGGGTACGCCGGCGGGGAGCAGTTCGTGGACGGTGTTGTAGCCCGCGGCACCAACGGCGGCGTCGAACGCGGCGAGATAGCGCGCGAGCGGGTAAACGCCGACCAGTTCGTGGACGCGGGCGACGTCGGCCGCGGGGAGGACGGCCAGGGCCAGTGGTGCGCGCGTGACGGCCACCTGCCAGTCAGGCGTGGCCAGGAACGAACGGATCGCCGCCAGCGCGGGTGTCCGGGTGTCGTTGATGGAGCCGGCGCCGAGTGTCACCAGAGCGGTCGGCCGATCGGGGTCCAGCCCGAGAGCCGCGGCGGCCTCCGCTCGGGAGAGCGGTGGATTCCCTTCCAGAACGGTGATTGGGGCCACCGGGACCGCATCGGACAGGGACGCGGTCGCGCCCCGGTCGGCGGCAGCGGCGAGGTCCCCGGGCTCGACGACCAGATCGAAGAATGCCCGCGAGGCAAGGGCGCGCCGGTTCGCGTTCGCCCGCCACAGCCCGCGGCGTATCCAGACGAACGCCACGTCGGGATGGGCGGCGCGAGCGCGCAGCAGGCCGAGGTAGGGCGCGACCCCGTCGAACGCCAGGACCCGCGCCTGGGTTTCCTGCAAAAGTGCGGCGAGCCGCTTGCCGAGGTAGCTGTGCCATGAAAGGTGCGGCATCCAGTTCCGGTGGTGGCTCGGGCAGTACTCCGCCCGTAGGCCGTGCCGGGTCACGACATGGACGGCCTGAGAGAGGGAGAAGACAATCGGCTCGACCTGACCGGACAGGGCCAGCGCCACCGCCGCCTGCCGGGCGAGATGTCCCATCCCGGTGCCGTTGCTGGTGGCCAGGATGATCCGAGGCGGCGTGTCACTCACCGCGCGGTGGGTGCCGCGGCATCGCCGGTTGCTGGGCCGCTGGCCGCGTTGGTGGCTTGGCGCTCGCCAGGTGTGGGGGCCTCGCTGGACGACGCTGCTGTGAGGCCACCGGTTGCCGTTCCGGGAGCGGGAACGGTGCCGGCGTTCGCCAACCAGGAAACGAGAATCTCGGCGATGCGTACGCCGGCCCGGCCGTCCCACAGCGGCGGCACCGGCCAGGAGGCCAGCGCCCCGCGGTCGAGCACTGCCTGCAGGGCGTGCGGGAGCGTCTCGGCCCTGACCAGTTGGTTCGTACCGTGGGAGATCGTCACCGGCCGTTCCGTGCTGGGCCGCAGCGTCAGGCAGGGAACGCCGAGCACCGTGGTCTCCTCCTGAACCCCGCCGGAGTCGGTGAGTACGGCCGCCGCGCCGCGGACCAGCGACATGAACTCGACGTAACCGAGCGGCTCGACGACCCGGATGCCGGGGTGGTCGGCGAAGCCGAGCTCAAGCAGCCGGGCCCGTCCGCGTGGATGCAGGGGGACGACGATCGGCACCTGGTCGGCGCACTTGTGCATCGCCTGCACGAGAGCGACTGCCTGTTCGGCTTCGTCGACGTTGCCGGGCCGGTGGAGCGTCGCGACGGCGTACGCACCGGAAAGGGCGTGCGTCTCCCGCACCGGCGCCGGATCGAACCGGTCGAGATGCGCCAGCAGCGTGTCGATCATCGGGTTGCCGACCAGGTGGATCCGCTCGGCCGGTACGCCTTCGCGGGCGAGGTGCGCGATCGCCTCCGGACTCGTCGCGAACGCGAGATCTGACAGCGCGTCGGTGACCTTGCGGTTGATCTCCTCCGGCATCGTCAGATCGAAGCTACGCAGGCCGGCCTCGACGTGTGCCAGCGGAACGCCGAGCTTCGAGCACACCAACGCGGCCGCCAAGGTGGAGTTGACATCGCCGTAGACCACAACCAGGGAAGGCCTCTGGGCGCTGAACCGCTCTTCGAGCGCGATCATCACCGCCGCGGTCTGGGTCGCATGCGTGCCCGATCCCACGCCGAGGTTGACGTCGGGGCGAGGCAGGTCGAGCTCCCGGAAAAACACTTCGGACAGCTTGTCGTCATAGTGCTGGCCGGTGTGGACCAGCTGCTGGGCGGCACCACTGGCCCGCAAGGCGGCGATCACGGGCGCGGCCTTGGGGAAGTTGGGCCGAGCTCCGGTGATGTGGACGACGGTCACTCTTGCGTACCTCCCGCATGGCCAGCGTGGTCGAGCTCGGCACTCTGGTCGGCGTCGGTCGTGTGGTCGGCGTCGGCTCTGCTGTCGGCGTGGGTCCTGTTGTCTGACCCGGCGACGGTGTTGACGCGAGTGTCTGCGTCGATCCAGTCCCGGACCGCCGCGGAGAACGCTCCCGACACGCGCGCCGGCGTGATCCGCGCGGCCGCACCTGCGGCGGACAGCCGCGCCTGCGCGGTGACCAACCGTCGCGACTCGACGAGCGCGTCAACGATGTCGGCCGGAGCATCGCCTGCGTACTGCACCGCGTACGCCGAACTCAACCGGGCATCACCACCGGAGTCGTCCCGCACCACGACCGGCAGCCCGAACGTCAGAGCCAGCGCCAGCGCGCCGGAGTTCAGCGATCGGCGGTACGGGAAGACGGCCACGTCGGCCGCCCGGAGATAGACCTGCAGCTCGTCGTCGGGCACCTTGCGCAGTGCCGCGTAGGCGCACGGATGGGTGAGCATCCGCTCCCGGAAGGCCCGCGACTCGTCGTCGCGGCTGGGGGGGCCGGCCACGAGTAGGACGTAGCGACCAGGTTCGCGTGCACACAGCAGATCGAAGGCGTCGAGGAGCTCGGTGATCCCCTTGTACGGCTGGATCCGACCGATCAACAGGAACGCCGTCACCTCCGGCGCGAGCCCCAACTCCGCCCGGGCCTGACGCCGCGACATCCACGACGGATAGACATCGTGGTAGGCCGGATGCGGCACCGGCAGCAGTTTGGCCTCCGGGATGTCGAACCACGGCGCGACCAGCTCGCGCGTGCGCGGGCTCATCACGTGGACGCGCTCGACCGCGTCGACCACACCCTGCCGCAGCTCCGCCTCCAGATCTGGGAACCGGGTCTCGTGCGGAAGAATGTTGTGAACGGTCCACATCAACCGGGCGCCGCGGTCCTTCAGGGCGTGCAGGCGTTCGAGGTAACGCTTCAGCTGCTCGCGCGCCATCGCCTCGTCGTCGGCCTTGGCCATCACGACGTTGAGCCAGTGGATGTGGGTGACCAGCTCGAGACCGCTGCCGGCGATGGCATCGGCGGCAGCGAGCGTCGTGTCGATGTCGTAGGTAGGAACCGGTGTGAGCCCGGACTCGCCCAGGCGGGAGTAGAGCAAGGCCTGGAACGGATTGCCGCGTACGACCGGGTAGTACGCCAGCAGGCCGCCGCCGCTCGACCAGTCGTGGTTGGCGAGCGTGCGGAGCGTGTCGTCGAGGGCGAGGGCAGGTTCGTGACCGAACCGCCTGGTGATCAGCATGCCGTGCTCCCGTTCGCGGTCGCCAACGCCTCGTGCCGGGCGGGGCTGGTCGCGAGAAGATCGTCGTACGCCGCACCGAACGCCGCAGCGACCGCGGACCACGACCGCTCGGTGGCCACCCAGAGCGCCGCGGCGTCCGCGATCTGCTTGCGTTCGGATTCGTTGTCCATCAGCCGGGCGGCAGCTGCCGCCAGCGCGCCAGGATCGCCAGCCGTGAATGCCTGCCCGCGCGCGCCGGAACCGATGATCTCGGCGAGCGCCGGCAGATCCGCCACCAACAACGGCACCCGCATCGCCATCGCCTCGAACGGCTTCAGCGGCGACACCATCCGGGCGGCCCGGTCGTCGACCCGTGGTACCACGAAGAGGTCGATCTGCGCGTAGTGTCCGGCCACCTCGTCGAAGGGCACGTTGCCGGTGAAGACCACGTGTCGGGCAACGCCGAGCTTCTTGGCCAGGCGTTCGAGCTCCTGCCGGCGGCTACCATCGCCCACCAACAGCCCCGTCACCGACCGACCCGCGGCCCGCAGCTCGGCGACTGCCTCGATCAGGACCTCCTGACCCTCTCTCGGGTGGGACAGGTTGCTGACGTAGCCGAGCGTGAACGTGTCGGCCAACCCGAGCCGGTGCCGCAGGGTGAGGTCGCGTTCCTGCGGTACGAAGCGGTTGACGTCGACCGCGTTGGGGACCACGCGGACCTTCTCGGCGGGGATGCCGTGCCGGTGGACAATCTCGTCGCGCATCGGGCCCGACAGGGTAACCACCAGGTCTGCGGCCGCCATCATCCGAGACTCGGTGGCGAACCTGCGTTCGTAGTACTCGCCGCGCTCGGCATAACGCGGATCATCGGTCCAGGTGGTCTCGAAGAAGCTGCGGACTTCGTACAACCAGGGGATCCCGGCCCACCGCGCGACCGCGTTGCCGGCCAGGGCCGACTCGAAGCCGCGATGTCCGGACGAAACGTGCAGCAGGGCCGGACGCTCCGCCGCCACCAGACCGGCCAGCATCCGCGCCGTCAGCTCGACGTACTCGTCCAGTCCGAGCGCCAACAACGGACGCCCCGCCGCCGGCAGCAGGTGGCGGTAGGTGACCTCCTCCACGACGCTCTCCGTCGGCGGCTCGTCGATGCCGAGCACGCCCGGAAACCCCGGCATCGTCACGCCGAGGACATCGCGGCCGGCCCGGACGAGTGCCTGCAGGGACTCGTGCGAGCGCGTACAGAAACCGTTGTGCAGAAACGGGCGGGACTCCTTGGCGAGGTAGACGACCCGACCCGGACGCGGATGGTACGGCGCCGGGAGCGGTGTCGCGATCATCGGCTGCCAGCGCGGATCGGTCTCCCGGGAGCGACCGACGAGCTTGCGGCCGCTGCTCCAGTGCACCGGGTCCCGGGTGCGTTCCATCCGGCGAACGGCATGGTGGCCGGCCTCGGTGAATGCCCCGCGCTTGATGGCGATCCTGGACGCGACCTCCAGCGCGCCGGAGTCGGTGGGGTTGCGGCGCAGGACCGCGTTCACGTGTACTGCCGCCTCTTCGTACTCCCCGGATCCCAGGCACGCCCGCGCGGCGGCCAGCCCGTGGCGGGTGCGCGAGGCGGTGTGCTGTCCCAGGACGAGGCGCTGCACCTTGCGGATTCGTCGCTTCGTCTGCGGAGTCAGCCGTTCACGCGCCACCGCCGTCGCCTTCTTCGACAGCTTCTTGGTCAGCTGGTCAGCAAGGCTTCTCATGCGTCTTCTTGCTTCGCCGCGCACGCGCATGCCGTGCTCATGTGTCGCTCGCTCCGCTCGCTCATGCCCACAGAATGGCCTCCGGGAGTCCGTCGTAGAGCACCTCGCCGTGGTCGAGGAGGTCGTCAGGATCAGCCTGCCAGGTATGTCCGCCGCTGCGCCGGTAGTACACGTAACCGAGACCGTGCGTACGGTAAGTGACGCCTCCCGCCGAACGCAGCCGCGCCAACAGGTCCGCGTCGACGTGTCGCGGTGAGGTGCTCCACCCGCCGGCCGCCTGCAGGACACCTCGGGACAGCAGGAGCGTGCCGCCGGCCGGCATCACCTCGTACGCCTCTGTCGCGGCCCAGGTCCGGTCGATCGTCACTCCGGAGTCGGCGAGGTGGACGAACCGCGCGGACTTCGCCACCAGGTCGGCGCCGGAGGTCCGGGCGGCGAGGACCAGGTCGGTCAGGTGGTCGGGACCGTAACGGTCGTCGTCGTCGACCTTCGCGACGAACTCCCCGTCGGCCCGTCGGGTGAGGATCCCGAGAATCTCGCCCAGGGTGCACTGGTCGTCGATGTCGACCGTCCGGAGCGGTCCCGGCAGGCGTTTACGCAGGTCAGCGAGGGTGTGTGGATCGAGCGTGTAGCCGTGGGTGCCGACCAGGACCTCGAATCGGGAGTACGTCTGGCGGGCGAGGTCGGCGAGGCAGCGGATCACATCGTCGGCGCGCTTGCTCGCCACGAGGACCGAGATCATCGGCAGAGCCAGGTGGCCACGGAACGCCGGATCAGCGAGGATCCCGGCCTGGCGGGAGGTGGACGCGCTCAGCTGATAGCCCGGCAACCCGTCGACGGTCTCGGGCTTCTCGACGACCTGGTGGCCCTCGGCGGCCAGCCGCTGTCGCATCGCGGCAGACACCGATGCCAGGCCAACCCCGCAGGCGGCGAGCCCGGCAAGCACGTGCCGGGTGAACGGGTCGGCGGGGAGGTCGTCGCCGATGGACGCGACCGCGTATTTCTGCCAGTTCCTGTCCAGCAGCGTCGCCTCGACCGAACCGGACGGGGTGAAGACGAGGCCCGGCGTTCCGTCGCCGGCCGCGAGGACGAGGCGGTCGCCGTCGCGGCGGAGGTCGTACGCCGTCGCCCGGCCGGTCAGGCGCCGACCGTGCGGATTGGCGAGCGCGGTGACCAGGGGAAACCGGAACTCCCGCAGGGTGACCTGAGGCTGCCGGGGTGCCGGCGCCGGCTGAGCGTGCTCGGTGTCGGTGGGTGGGTCGGTGTCGGTCTGGCGCTCGGCGTCTGTTGGCTGGGCGTCTGCCGGCTCGGCGCCGACGAGTCCGTGCGGCCAGGTCGAGTCGCCGGCGATCCAAGCCGCCCGATCGAGCGCGGGAAGTTCGCCGCCCGCCTGTTCCCAGCGCCGGGACCGCAGGACCGCCGCGCTCAGCTCGGTCAGTGCGCGACCGACGTGGCGGCGCTTCCGCCAACCGATCCGGACCACGACGCCGTTCCCGGCCGACTCCCACCTGAACCTGTGGAGGTCACGGGCGATGCGGACCGGGCGCAGGCCACCGCGTAACCAGGTCGGCATGGTCGCGACCTCCAGCCGGACCTCCCGGACGCGGCCGCGGAGCAGGCACGAGCCGGTGAGGCGCTCCAGGCAGGCTGCGTCGGGGACCTGGACCAGGAGCACCTCGCAGTGCACCGGGCGCTCGGCCGTGGGATCGGTCAGGCGGTAGCGGCGGGACCGGAGGCCACCCAGGACCGAGACCTCCACGGTGTCCCAGCCGGCCATGCGGACGCGTACGGTCCGGGCGACTGTGCGCTTGAGCCGGACGATTGCCCGCCGCCATTTCGCCACCTGGCGCCGTCCCCCGATTGTGTCCGTCGTACCCGTTGTCTCTGCCCTACCCGTTGTGTCTGTCGTACCCGTTGTATCGGGCCTACCCGGCGGTTCAGCCGTACTGGCCGCTGGTTCTGTCGCACCTGGGGGTTCGGGCGTACCGCCGGGTGGGTCTGGCCTTCCGTCGCTCCCTCCAGCGACCCTGTCGATCGCCTCATCGGCTGTGGAAGCGGTCTCTGTCATGGGTTCGCCACGGGACGTTCCCACCTCGGTGCTCGGCATCAGCTTCGTTCGTCCCTATGCTGCCTGTTTCGTGGTCGATGACACTCCTCACAGCACCCACCGGGCTCTGATGACACTTGACGATGGGACCGAACCGCGGTTCGGCACCAGCACTGTAGTTGTCCTTCGCGACCCCAACTGGCCGCCGCAGGCAGGTGTGTGCTGCTGGCGGACGAGTGTTCACGAGACCTTCACCGAGTGCGGTCTGACCGTTCACGATCTTGTCTGGTCGCCGCCACCGGTGCCGGAGATGCCTGCGGCGCCTGACGCGCAGGCCGCGGGTTTGCTGGCCGCTGAGCCGTCCGTCACGGGCGTCGCCGTCCGATTCGTCGGGCGCGCTGCCCGGGCCGGCGCCTACGCGGCCGGGCGGCGGATGCGGTCGGCGGCGGGCCGCGTCGGTCGGGAGCTCGAGACCCGCATGTCGCGACGGGTGGCCGGCGGCGTCTGGTCCGGTACGGCGGGGCGGCCGGGGACCGGTGGCGCGGCGACCGGTGGGGTGGGGAGCCTGGCGGCCGATCCTGACCCGCAGCTATCGCGGCTCGCCGCGGCTCGGCTGGTCCTGGCCGAGTCGCCGGAGGCCGCAGTCACGGCGGTACGGTCCGGAGTGAACCCCGCCGCGGTCTGGCTCCTCGCGGTGCCACCCGAGCGCGCCGCGCCCGGCGAGCCCGTCACCTGGGCCGGCCCGATCCGGGACGCTGCGCCCTTCATCGGCGGCCTGGTCGCGGACAGCGTGGATGCGGCCGGCATCCTCGAACGCGTCGCCGGCCCGGTGCGTACCGTCGTCTTTCCCCCGCTCGCGACCGACCGTGGATGCCCGACATGCGGCGCCGGACCGGCCGTAGCGGGATCACTGGGGTCCTCGGCGTCGCCGGGGTTCTCGGGGTCACTGGGTTCCTCGCGGTCGTCGGTGTCGCGTGGCGAAGATCAGGACGGTACGCAGGAACCGGGCGGTCCCGGCCCGGTGCTCGACGTCCATCCGACCGACGTACCGGGTCACCTGCTGCTCTGGCGACGTCTGCTCGACCAGGTGGCGGGTGGGCGGGCGCCACGGCCGACGGCCTGGTCGTACCCGGTGGCGCGGCTTCGGGGGGACGCCGGTCCGTGGTCGCCGCCACGACTCGACCCGTGGCGCGGAGACGGTCCTGGTGGTTCGGAGGCGGGCCAACCGGAACCTCGTGGTGTGGAGACGGGCGATCTCCGGCACGAAGATGCCGCAGGGGGCGATGCGGCGGGGGACGATGCGGCCGGGTTCGGTGAGTTCCGGCGCGACGATGCGGCCGGGTCGGGTGAGGTCGGGTCCGTCGAGGGCCTCGCCGCGTGGACGGCGGAGGCGCAGCTCGCCGGCGCACGTCGCCTGCTGGCCGACCTGCCACCTCCGGCTGGAGACGACCTGCCACCCCCGACCGAAGACCCCGCCCGCGCGGACGCGACATCCACGCCCATGCGGGTACGCGTGATCGGGCACGACATGAAGTTCATGCGCGACCTCGCCACCGTCCTCGACGGCTGGCCGGACCTTGACGTCGAGGTCGACGAATGGCGCAGCGCGGGCGCCAAGAACGACGGGATCACCGAGAACCTCGCCCGCACCGCGCACACGCTGGTGGCCGAGTGGGCCCGCCCGAACGCGGTCTGGCTGTCGGAGGTGAAGCGCCCGGACCAACGACTGATCGTCCGGCTGCACCGGTTCGAGATCGACAGCGCCTATCCCGCCAAGATCGACATCGACGCGGTCGACGCGGTTGTCTACATCGCCCCTCACATGGGGCGGCGGATCCGGGACGAGATCGGCTGGCCGGTCGGGAAGCTCGTCTACGTACCCAACTACACCGATCTGGCGCGGCTGGACCGGCCGAAGCTCCCGGGCGCGCGGTTCACGCTCGGCATGGTGGGGATCATCCCGGCGCTCAAGCGTTTCGATCTCGCGCTGGATCTGCTGAGCGCGGTACGCCGCGAGGACCCACGGTTCAGCCTGTTGGTACGCAGCCAGATGGGATGGGCGCACAAGCCGTCGTGGCAGAGCGCGGAGGAACGCCGGGAAGTCCAGCGGAGCATGGAACGCGTGGAGAAGGACCCGCACCTGCGCGGCGCCGTGGTCTTCGACGCGTTCGGGCGGGACATGGCCGCCTGGTACCGCAAGGTCGGCCACATCCTCTCCCTTTCCGACGTCGAGGGTTCACATGCGGCGCTCTGCGAGGGGATGGGATCCGGCGCGGTTCCGGTGATCAGGGGTTGGCAGGGCGCGGCGGAGGCGTACGGAAAGGACGCCTTGTGCGGCTCACTCGACGATGCGGTCGCGCGCGTGCTCGAGGACGCGGATCTGACCAGGTGGGAGGGCCGATCGGTGGCGGCCAAGCGCGAGGTCGCTGCCCGCGTCGACCCTGCGCAGGTGGTGCAGGCATGGGTGGACCTGTCCTACGGAAGGATCGACGACGCCCGCCAGCGGTTCGCCGAGTACGCCGATCCCACCGTCCTGCCGTAGCCCGTGGCCGTAGCGGCCGAGGTCAACGGTCTGGTGACGCGATCTCCGCGGGAGTGACCAGGGGTGTACCGGCGTCCCAGGTGACGTCCGGGTCGGGCACCGGGATCGAGCTGATCAGCAGCTTGGAGTACTCGTGCTGTGGATCATCGATGACGCGTTGGGTGTCGCCACGCTCCACAATCGAACCCTGGTAGAGAATGCAGATCTCGTCACCGATCTGGTAGGCCGTCGACAGGTCGTGGGTGATGTAGAGAAACGAGATGCCCTGCTCGTCACGCAACCGCAGCATGATGTCGAGAATCATTGCCCGCAAGGACGCATCGACCATCGAGACCGGTTCGTCCGCGACGATGAGCCGTGGGGTGAGCAGGTACGCACGTGCCATCATCAGCCGCTGCCGTTGGCCGCCGGACAACTGGTGTGGGTGCTTGTCGAGTACCTCGTCGCCGCGCATGCCGACGATGCGAAGCGCCTCCTCGATCTGGTCCCTCGCCGCTGCCTTGGACGGCGCGAGACCGAAGCGTTTGATCGCGACGTCGAAGATGTGCCGGATCTTGTAGAACGGGTTGTAGACGCCGAACGGGTCCTGGAAGATCGCCTGGACCTCCCGGCGGTAGGCGAGCCGCTGCCGCTTGTCGAGCGTGTCGAGGTTCTGCCCGCGATAGGTGATCTCGCCCGACGTCAGTGACGTGAAGCCCAGAATCGCGTTGGACAGCGTCGTCTTGCCGCTGCCGCTCTCGCCGGCGATCGTGGTGATCGTGGCCGGTGACGTGCCCAGAGCCAGCGACACGTCGGAGAGCGCCGTCGTCTGGTCCTCGCCCTTGCCGTAGATCTTGGTGGCGTTTCGTACGTCCAACAGTGGTTCAGGTTTCGACACCGGCCCAGACGTCGGCTCAGACATCGGCGTTCACCCGCTCTGCGTCATCGTGATCGTCATCGGTGCTGTCCGTGGTCGCGACCAGGTGGCCGGGGCTGACCTCCACGAGCGGCGGCGTCGGTCGCCGGTCGCGGAGGTCGGGGGTACGGAACTCCTTCACCAGCAGGGGTTTGCGTTCCCTGATCGACGGGATCGAGGCGATCAGGTGCCGGGTGTAGGGGTGTTGCGGACTGTTGAAGAGATCGCGAACGGAGCCGATCTCCACGATGTTGCCGGCGAACATCACCGCGATGCGGTCGACGAGCTGGGCCTGCAGAGCCATGTCGTGGCCGATCAGGATCATCGAGCTGTTGAGGCGCTTCTTGACCTCCAGCAAGGTCTGCGCGACCGTTCGCTGGACGACCACGTCGAGTGCGCTCGTCGGCTCGTCGGCGATGATCAACGCCGGCTCGAGAGCGATGGCCATGGCGATGCAGACGCGCTGCTTCATGCCGCCGGACAGCTCGTGCGGGTAGAGGTCGTAGACGCGGGCCGGGAGTTGGACCAAGTCGAGCAGCCGCACGATCCGGGCCTTCAACGCCGCGCGGGACTGCCGTCCCTCGTGCGCTTCGATGGCGTCGGCGATCTGGTGCCGCACCCGCATCACCGGATTGAGGGAGTTCATCGAACCCTGCGGGATCAGTGCGATGTCCCGCCATCGTCTGGCCCGCAACGCGGCGTCCTGCAGGGAGAGGAAGTCCTCGCCGTTCACGCGTACCGAACCGTCGACGATCCGGCCGGGTGGCGACGTGAGGCGCAGGATCGCCATCGCGACGGTGGACTTGCCGGAGCCCGACTCGCCCACCAGGCCGAGCGTCTCGCCTTCGCCGACGGAGAAACTGACGCCGTTGACGGCGATCACGTCGCCCTGCGTGGTTTCGTAGTGGACGCGGAGATCGCGCACGTCCAGGACAGCGTTCATGCGTTCGTCCCCTGTCCAGTCACTCGGCGCCCTGCTTTTCGCCCCAGGTTGCCCCGGCGCGGCCCCTTTGCTCCCCGAAGCCGTGGGTTGGCCACCTCGTCGAGTCCGATCGCGGTGAGGAAGAGCCCGATGAAGATCACCATCAGGACGACAGTGGGGAATCCCCACCACCACCACATCCCGCGGAGGACAGCCGAACCTTCGATGGCACGCGAGATCGTCATGCCCAGCGTGGGAATCCGTTGCGGCCCGAGCCCCAACGCCTCCAGTCCGACCGCCGCGAGGATTCCGCCCGACGCGGCGCCGATGAAGCTCGCCGCGAGGTAGGGCAGGAGGTTCGGCATCATCTCCTTGAACATGATGTCGGGTGTCGACAGCGCCGAGAGCCGCGCCATCCGCACATATCCCTGCTCACGCATCGACAGCACCTGCGCACGGATGACTCGGGTGGGTCCCGCCCAGGCGAAGAGCGCCACGATGAACGCCATCGTGTTGACGTCCATCTGGCGTACGTACGCCGCGACGACGATGAGGATGGCGAGCGACGGAATCGTCAACGCGGTGTCGGAGACGGTCCGGATCACCGAGTCGACGACACCGCCGAGGTAACCCGCGGCGAAGCCGAAGACGATGCCGATCAGCATGCTCGTCACGCCGACGATCAGCCCTACCTGCAGGGTTGTCGGGCCACCGACCACCAACAGGGCAAGGAGATCCCGGCCGCTGTTCTCGGTGCCGAGCGGATGCGCGAGCGTTCCGCCCGGCAGCCAGAACGGTGGCAGGTTGAGCGGTGAGCTGGCGGCCCTCGCGAGAGTGGTGTCGACGACCAGGTGGCCGATGCCGGTGAGCAGAAGCACGCCCACGACCATGGCCGCACCGGTGACGAGCTTGGGGTTCGTCCACGGGGACGACGCCCGACGCCCTGCCGGTGCGTCGGCCTGTTCCTGGATCTGGGTGACGGTGGTCGGATCCACGATGCTCACCTCCTCTCGTAGGTGATGCGCGGGTCGAGCAGCGGGTAGATCAGGTCGATGAGGAGGACCGCGGTCACCGTGGTGAGGATCAGGATGAAGACGATGCCCTGCATCACGGTGTAGTCGGAGTTCGAGATCGCCTGGTAGAGCAGCGCGCCTACGCCGGGATAGCCGAAGAGGTACTCCACCAGGACGGTGCCGCCGACGATGCCGCCGATCCCGAGCACCAGCGCGGTGACCTGCGGAAGAATCGCGTTGCGCACCTCGTACTTGAACAGGATGTCGAGTGGCCGTAGCCCCTTGGCGCGGGCCAGCGTGAGGTAGTCCTCACCGGCCACCGTGATCATCATCCCGCGCATCCCGAGCGCCCAGAAACCCATGCTGGCAAGGACGATCGAGAGCGCGGGCAGCGTGCCGTGCTGGATGACGCTGTTGATGAACCAGAAGTCGAGGCCGGGTGTGAGCTCGCTGCGGTAGCCACCGGAGATCGGGAACAGCCGCAACGTGAACACGAACACGTAGATCAGCAGGATGCCGAGAATGTAGAACGGGATCGCCGTGAACGTGAGCGACACCGGCAGCAACACCCGCAACAGCCCAGGCGTACGCCGCCACGCCATCAGCGCACCGATCAACGTACCCGCGAGGAACGACAGGACCGTCGAGATCGCCAGCAACCCGACGGTCCACGGCATCGCCCGGCCGATCATCTCGCTGACCTCGACCGGGAACTGCGCCAGCGAGTAACCGAAGTCGAACGTCACCAGGCTCTTCAGGTAGCTGAGGTACTGCAACCAGAGCGGGTCGTCGAGGCCGAAGCGTTCCCGCCAGGCCGCGATCAGCCGGTCGCTGCCCTCCACGTATCCGGCCTGCGAGGTGATCCTGGTGATCATCGCCTTTACCGGATCACCCGGCGCAAGCCGAGGAATGAAGAACATCAGCGTCGCACTCGCCCAGATGGTGAAGAGGAACATCCCCACCCGTCTGAGCACATAGCCGGTGGTCAGTCCACGCACGTGCTCGGCCTCCTCTTGCTACTCGCCGGCGGGACGCAGGGAGTGGATGATCTTGTGCGCGTTGCCCCAGTCCAGCGTCGGCTGCAGGTAGTTGTCCTCCTGGGTCGCCCACCCGGTCCAGTACGTCGTGTCGAACGCGTAGAGCTTGCGCGCGTGCGCCACCGGGATGAACGGGAGATCCCGCAGCCATTCCCGGGCCGCCGCGACGAAGGGCTCCCTGATGGACGCGTCGCCGAGCGGGAGGTTCGCGATCTGCTCGACGTGCTTGCTGTAGGCGGTGTTCTTCCACCGGATGGCGTTCGACGCCGCTGTCTCGCCGACCGGGACGACCGCGTCGGCCCGGAACACCTGCATCGAGAACCACGGTTCGCTGACCGAGCCGCAGGCGCTCCAGTCGGCCGCGCCCTCGAACTTCCCGTTCGCCAGGTTGTCGCCCCACGTGCCGATCGCGAGCTTGCGGACTGTCGCGTTGATCCCGATCCGCTGCAACTGCTCGCCGACCACCTCGGCATAGCGCCAGATCTCGATGAAGTCGCTCGGCGCGTCGATCTGGATCCGCAGCTCCTTGCCGTCCTTGGCGTAGTAGTCGCCGGACTTGGTGTAGCCCTTCGACTCGATGATCTTCGCGGCCTCGTCGGGATCGTGGGTGTGGATCGGGAACTCGTCGAAGAGCCCCTCGTCCTCGAGCAGGCTGACGTACTCCTGCATGGGTGGATAGTCGGGGAAGAAGAACCGCGCCGGAGTCGTCGTGCCTTCGTACGCGATCCGGACGATCTCCTCCTTGTCGAGCGCATAGTTGAGCGCCCACCGCATGTCCCGGTCGTTCCAGGGCTCGACGGCGTTGTTGACCGAGAACAGCCGCGTGCACGGGTCGGTCCATGCGTAGGGCTTGTCCGGCAGCCAGGAGATGATCTCGGTGTTGCGGGCCTTGAGGCTCTCGAACGCACCAGCGGTGAGATCGGCGATGCTGTCCAGCTGGTGGTCCGAGGCCCGAGCGACCCGGACCTCCTCGGTCTCGCTCACGACGAATTCCAGCTTCTCCGGCTGCGGCAGCGGCAGGAAGTCGGCCTCGGCACCCCACCAGTCGTCGCGGCGCTCGTAGGTGAACTTCGTCGGGCTCGCCGAGGTGAGCTTGTACGGCCCGGTGAAGACCGGCCAGCCTTGTGCCTTGTCGTAGTTCTTGAACTTCACCGGATCCTTGCCGCGCCAGATGTGCTCGGGCACGATCGCCAGGCTGCCGTGGATCTTGACCGAGAAGTAGTCCAGCTGGAACCTTGGGTTCGGCTTCTTCAGCGTGAACTTCACCGTGGTCTTGTCGACCTTCTCGACCGCCTTCACCCACTCCTGCATCGAGGCGGCATTGTTGAGCTCGGCACCGCCCTCCAACAGCATGGTGATCGTGAAGACGACGTCGTCGGCGTCGTAGTCCTCGCCGTCGGACCACGAGACGCCATCGCGGAGCCTGAGCGTCCACACGGTGGCGGTGTCGTCGGGGGTGAACTCCTCGCCCAGCCACGGCTCGGTTTCGCCGGACTCGTAGTTGAGGATGAACAGCGGCTCCATCAGGGCCTGGTGGAAGCCGGCGTTGCTGGTGAAGCCCGGAACGAACGGGTTCCACAGGTCCGGGCTCTGCACCCGCCCGCCGTGGAAGTCGAGGATCAGGGTCTTGGCGCGCTCGCCGCCACCGCCGCCGCCACCGGGCCCGCCGCCCGGCCCGCCACCGGGACCCGCCCCCTCACAGGCGGCCAGGAACGCCCCCATCCCCGCGAATGCCAGCCCGCCGATCGCGGTGTGGTGGAGGAACCCTCGTCGCGTCAACGCCCCGGAACCTCCGGCACCCGTCCCCCGTGCGCCGCGTGCCGCGTGGTGTGCCGCCCTGCCTGCCGCCGTGCCTGCTGCCGTGTCTGTCGTACCGGCGAGGTCTCCCGCGTGCGAGGCGGAGACTCGCGGACCGTCGGTGTGCTTCATTGCTGTCCGACCTTTCTTGCGCTGGGTTTGAGTGCTTCGCGCCGGGAAATGATCACGTATGCGTGATCATTTCCAACGAAACGCGGCGAATCGGGGCCGCATCGTTGGTAGCTGCCGCGCATGGTCCGGCCTCCGCCTCGGTCTACGGGGGCGATCGCAGGGCGACGCCGACCACCTGTCGTACGCCGGCGAGATGGGTACGCATCAGCGCCCCCGCCCGCGCCGGTTCGCCGGCACTGATCGCGCCGAGGATCTCGAGGTGCTCGGCGTGGTCAGACCTGCGGTCACCGTGAAGTCGCAGGATCTGCTGCTGCTCCGGGGCGTAGATGTCGACGATCGAGTCGAGCATCTGGGCGAGGATCGGGTTTCCGGCGTACTGCCCGATCGCGCGATGGAACGCCATGTTGGACGCCGCCAGTTCGGCATCGTCGGTCAGTGCCGCGCCGGCGCGCGTCAGGATCTCCCCGAGGTCGGCCAACTGCGAAGGGGTGCAGCGGTCGGCGGCCATCTCGGCGAGTGGTGGTTCGATGAGTTCGCGGGCTTCGAGCAGGTCGAGGATCGTGTCGTGTTCGAGGCCGTGGCGGTGGGGGTTGGCGAGGATGAGCCGGGACAGATCCCGGACGTACACCCCCGAGCCGTGTCTGATGTCGAGGACGCCGGTGGCCTCGAGCCGCCGGAGCGCCTCCCGCAGGGTGGGGGTCGCGACCGAGAACCGTGCGGCGAGGTCGCGGGCCGACGGCAGTCGGTCGCCCGCGGCGAGGCCCTGGGAACGGATGAGGTCGAGGATCGCTTCGGACACGTCGTCCAGGAGCGTCCGGCGTACGAACGACGTGGTGGGTGGTGTCGTGCCGGTTGTTCCGCTGCTCCCGCCCGTCGCGGCGAAAGATCCGGCGCGGGAGGCGGAGTCTGCGCCGTCGGAACGGATCGACACAATGATCCTCTCCGGTCGACGTCGAGTGATCAGATCTCTATGTCATTTCTCGCCCTGGAAGCCTGGAGTGGCGGCAATGAGGCGTCAATACCAGTTGTCCGGGATGTTTCGGCCGGTTTCGGACCGGTGAACGTCAGGGAACGTGTCGAGGTCGGGCAAGTGACTCACCGAGGTCGATGGGTGACGGAAACGGTAACTTTTTCCTAACTCTCCCCGGGCCCACCTGGATTTGGCCGCGCAGGCGAGCCGTGCCCACCTAGAGTCCGGAAGGTGTGTGACCTTGCTGTCGTTGGTCTGGGGTATGTCGGTCTGCCGTTGGTCCGTGAGGGCTGCCGGGCGGGGCTTCGTGTCGTCGGGCTCGACGTCTCTGACCGGGTGATCGCCGGGCTGTCCTCGGGCCG